>JBAXYB010000115.1:0-9042 GCA_037127585.1 Verrucomicrobiota bacterium | reverse complement strand
ATCAACGTGCGAATCAATTCGTCGGTGCTGCGCCACGAACTTTCGTCGCGGTGATAACCCCATGAACCGCTGAACGTTTGACAGGCTTCCCAAACGACCGGCTTACCGTCGACCGTCGGCCAGGCGCGCGGTTGGAATTGCTCGGGCGTTTTCACGTCGCCAACGCCCGGCAGGTCGAGGCGGTCGTCGAGGATGACCTTTGGCTGGAGTTTGCGAATCAGCTTCACGAGTTTCTCGCTCTGCCAGTCAGCGCGGCCTTTACCGTCGTCGCCAGGATAGCTGAAGTCGAACCAGAGGATGTCCACTTTGCCAAACTGGGTGAGCAGCTCGCGCACTTGGCCTTGGAGGTACGCCGCGTACTTCGCTTGGACACGGGCTTTGTTCAGCTTCGCGCGGTCGGGGTGATTGCGTTGCGGGTGGATCCGGTCGATGACGAAGTCCGGGTGATGCCAGTCGATCAACGAATGATAAAAGCCGGTGCGCAGGCCTTCTTCGCGAAACGCTTTCACCATCGGCGTCAACAAATCGCAGCCCGCGGGCGATTTTGTCGCTTTGTAATTGGTGAGCTTGGAGTCCCACAGACAAAAACCCTCGTGATGTTTCGTCGTGATGACGAAATACTTCATGCCGGCATTCCCGGCGGCTTTGGCCCAGAGTGCCGGATCGTAGAGATCGGGGTCGAACGTTTTGAAATACCGCTGGTAGACGTCGTCCGGTGTCTGCTCGTTGTGCTTCACCCATTCATGCCGGGCGGCTTGGGCGTACAGTCCCCAATGAATAAACATCCCGAACCGGTCATTCACGAACCATTTGGTATCTGCGCTCACTTTTCGTCCTCCACGGGGTTGGTTAATTGGCCGATCTTCTCGATCTCGACCGTCATCGTGTCACCGGCCTTCAACCACTTCGGCGGCGTGTGCGCCATGCCGACGCCGTGGGGCGTGCCGGTCAATATCACCGTGCCCGGCATCAATGTCATGCCGCCGCTGAGAAACTCGATCAGCGTCGGCACATTGAAGAGCATGTCGTTCGTGTTCCAATCCTGTCGGACCTCGCCGTTAATGCGCGTGCTGAGTCGGAGTGTGTTCGGGTCCGGAATCTCATCCGTCAACGTGATACACGGGCCGAGCGGGCAGAAGGTGTCGAATGTCTTGCCGCGGCACCACTGGCTGCCGCCTTTTTTGAGCTGCCAATCGCGCGCGCTAATGTCGTTCGCGGCGGTGTAACCGAAGACGTAACTCAATGCCTGGTCACGCTTCACGTTTTTGCATGACTTGCCGATGACGACGGCGAGTTCGCATTCATAATCGACTTCGTCACTGCGCAAATGCCGGGGCAGCAGGACGGGATCGCCGGGATTTTGGACCGCGGCCGGTTGCTTCATGAACAACACGGGATACTCCGGCACCTTGTGCCCCGTCTCCTCGATGTGTCGCCGGTAATTCGCACCGATACACAGGATCGCGGTCGGCACAAGCGGGGCGAGCAGTTTGCGGACGTCCGCCGTTTCGTTGGTCACGGTGAACTTGCCGAACAAGTCGCCCGTGAGACGCTTGCCGTCGGCAGCAAAGTGGATGTTACCCTTGGAATCTTGATAGCGTGTGATTTTCATAATGGAGTCCGCCGCATATAGCGCAGTCGACCCGGTTTGGAAAGCGGGAATTACTACGGGCGCGTCACGCGGACGCGGAGGAATCGCTGCGCGGTGTTGCTGACCGGGACATCATCAATCGCCCGCACAGTCTGCCAGGTGCCGTCGTCGGTGAGAACTTCCTCGGTGGCGACCGGCGTCCATGGACCGGCAGGGGTGTCCGCGGCTTCGACGATGTAGGTGACATCGGTGGGCGGCTTGCAGCGGGTGTACGTCAAGGTCAGGAAACCGGCGCTCGTACCGGGTTGCGGCATTCCTGCGGCGTCGGCAACGTGCGGGTTCAAATGCAATGTGTACTCCAATAAATTCACCAAGCCATCGCCATCAATGTCGGCGAGATCGCCGGCAAGCGCGGGGTTATTGGCGTCGGCACCGAATTGCGCGACGCGCCACGCATCGGCCGGCAGGTCGGCGATGATGACCGTGGCGTTGCCGGGGACGCCGAGGCTGTATGCGGGGTCGGCCAGCAAAGTGAGCACGACCGGCTCGTTACCTTCGGCGATCGCGTCGGGCAATGGCGTAACGGAAATGATGACGGAGTTGCTCGCGGCGGGGATTGTGGCCGGCGAAAGTAATGTCGCGTAATCGGCCCCGTTGCTCGCGCTGCCGCTGAGGCTGAAAGGTACCGCCAATGGGGTGGCTGTGTCGCCGGTTCGACTGATCGTGAACGAACCGGGATTGAGGCCGAATTCACTGGCGGTCGGATCGGTGGCCGCGATCGTCACCGTCACGAACGGGCCGACTTGGAGCGCGCCGGGGCCGACGATGAAACTGGCGGTGTTATTCGAGGTGTAAAGACCGTTGGGCTGCGCGATGCCGGCTAGTGTCAGACCTCCGACTTGGTTGGTGACGTTGGCGCTGATGAAGACTGTGCCGTCGAGGTTCACCAGCGCGTTGGTGGCGAAGTTGCCGGGCCAGAGCAGGCGCAAGTAGCCGCCGGCACGCACAGTGACATCACCGGTGCCGAGGGTGGTGTTAGTGCCGACTTCGATGGCGCGGCTGCTATCAGCGACGCCGTCATTGCCGATGATGGTGCCGCCGGAGTAGGTGTTGTTCGTGCCGAGTATGCGCCAGAGTTTGTCCACAGAGTTTGACAACACGAGCGTGCCGGGCAACACGCCATCCACGATGTCGCCAACGATGGCAAAGTTTGCGCCGGCATGATTGGTGATCCGCCGCAGCAAGTTTGTTCCGGTGAGTGTGAGTTGGCCGGTCAACGCGTGGTGATCGACGCCCCCGCCGCCGTTGGCATCGGCACCGGCAATCCAGAACGTCGCGCGGTCGAGGCTGACCGGGCCGCTGAAGACGATCTTCGGATTGTTGGCGTGCCGGGCAAAGCTCAGCGTGCCGCCGGCCGTGGTGATGTTGAAGGGATTCGTCAAGGTGGTGACTTCGCCGCTGGCAACGGAGCTCGCTTTGAAGCGGAATGTCGCGCCGTTCAGGGTGTTGGTGCCGGTGCCGAAGCCGACGGTGAGGTTGTTGGTCGTGGTGACAAACTCAACGGTGCCGCTCCGAATCATTGACCCGCCGGTAAAGGTCAGTGAGGAGATGTAGTTGCTGAACACGGCGGTGCCGGTGCCGTCTTTGATGAGTGGGGCGCTGCCGGTGATGTCGCCACCGAAGAAGGTGAAGGTCTTCGTGGCGTTGGAGATGGTAATCGAAAGCGGCTCGACGCTGGATTGGATGAAGACGTTCGAGCGGGTGATGCCGGCATCGACGAAGCGGACGAGGTTGCTCGGCGTGAACGTGCTGCCGGACCAGTTGGCGGTCGTGGTGTTCCAATTTGTGTCGATGCTGCCGCTCCATGTGAGCGTGACCGCGTCGTCGTCGAGCACGGTCATGAGGTGCGTAGCCGGCGCGCCGATGACGGCGTTGACGGCGCCGGTGATGGTGAGGGTGATGGTGCGTGTGAGTTCGGGGATGTTGTTGTTGACGAGGTTGGTGGTGAAACTGTGCGTAGTTTCGCCGGGAGCAAACGTGATGGCTTGACCGGCGATGGAGACGGTCACCGTGTTCGTCGCGATGTTGTCGAGCGCGACGAGCACCGCGACGGCGCCGGCCGCTTCGGAGTTGGTCGAGGCGGTGGTGAGGAAATTGGCGGAGGGTAGGGCGGGGTAGTCGTTATCAATGATCGTGTAAGTGTGCGCGTTGGTGGTGCCGATGGCGGCGTTGATGGGGTTGGAGAGTTGGATCGTGAGGGTTTCGTTTGCCTCGGGCCGGACGTCGTCAAGGATGGCCACGGTGATGTAGTTGGAATTATTGCCCGGCAGGAAGGTCAGCGTGCCGGGCGCTAAGTTGAAGTCAACGCCGCCGCCCGTGGCCGAGCCGCTGCTGAACGCGTAGTCCACCGTGACGGTGTTGACCGATGACGCGGTCAGGCGGACGAGCAGATCGACGGTGGGATTGGTTTCGCTGCCGCTGGAACTGCTCGCGGCGAAGTTGACCTTGAGCGCATTGGTGTCGTCGTCGTTCAACATCATGATGGCGGTGTTGGCTATGCTCAAGCCGTACGCCGGGTCCGGTAAGAGACTCAGGATGATTTTCTCGTTCCCCTCGGCGAGCGCGTCTTGAATGGTCGTGAAGGATGCAGCGGCAGTGGCGCTGCCGGCCGCGAACGTCACTGAGCCTGGCAAAGTCGTGTAGTCGACGCCGTTGGAAGCGGTGCCGCTCACGGAATAGTTGACGGTCAACGTGCCGGTCGTGCTCGACCGCCAGAAGTAAAACCGGTTCGTGGTCGTCGTGCTCGATTCAAACGCAACAAGGTTCGAGGCGGTGACGCTAACGGTCGGGACTTCGTTGTCACGAATGCTGATGGTGGCGTTGCTGGCGATGTCCACGGCGTAAGTCGGATCGGGGAGGATGTTGAGGATGACTGTTTCATCGCCTTCGGCTAGGGCGTCGTCAATGGGCGTGACCGTGATGGTGGTCGTGACCGGCGCGGTGGTGCTGGGGCCAAGGGTAACGGTGCCGGAGAGGGAACTGTAATCCACGCCGTTGATCGCCGTGCCGGTCATCGTGTAATTGACGGTAATGGTGCCGCCTTGGCTGCCGGAGCGCGTGATGAGAAACTGTCCGGTATCACCTGCGGTCTCGGTCGCGTAGCCGTCGACTGCTGTGACGCCGACGAGCGGTTTGTCGTTGTCCACAATCGTGACGGTGCCGATCCGATTCGGTCCGAGCCGGTATTCCGATCGGCTGCTGAGTTGCAAGATCACCGTCTGATTCCACTCGCCGATGTCGTCGTCCACAGGCGTGATGAGGACGGCGGCGGCAGTCTCGCCGGCGGGGATGATGACCGAGCCCGGCAATCGCAAATAGTCAGTGCCGTGAATCGCAGTGCCGCCAACCGAATAATAAACCCGCAACGCCGCATTGGTCGGCCCGGTCCGCGTGATGAGAAATTGGCCAAGGTCAGGCCCGGCTTCAGCAGCGTTGGGATCGGGGACGGTGAGGTTGACGACGGTGGCATTGTCGTCGCTGATTGTTGCGACACCGTTGGTGGGGGTGCCGAGCGTGTAACCGGGGACGGCGGTTAGTCCGACGATGACGGTCTCCGTTCCTTCCGTAATTCCATCAGGCAGCGGCGTGATGCGGATGGTCGCTGTCGTCGCATTCGATTCGATGGTCACGGTGCCGGGCAGCGCGACGTAGTCGAGTCCGTTGCTCGCGGTGCCAGTGATTGTGTAGCTCGCGACGAGACTGGTTGCGGCCGGGGTGCTGAGCGTGATCATGAACAAACCATCAGCGTCGCCGTTTTCGGTGATGCCGGACTCCAGGGTTTGCAGCACGGCGGTCGGCGCGAGGCTGTCGAAGATGTTGACGACGGCGCTCCCGGGTGAGCCGACGAGGTAGTTTTTGTTCTCCGCGGCCAGATTGAAAATGGCCGTCTCCAGCGGTTCGGCACCGGCGCTGGTGATCGGCAACAGTGTTAGCGTGACCGCATTGGTGCCGGCGGGAATCGTGATCGTGTACGGCGAACCACCGACTGGCGCGGGTGAGTTGGTGTAATCGCTGCCGTAAGCGGCCGTGCCGCCCCGGTAATAATAGACATCCAATGGTGCCGCTGTCGGGCCGGTCCGAATGATGACCACCGTGCCGGTATCACCGCCTTCGGCCGCTACGGCGTCGGGTGTTTCGATCGTGATGACCGGCAAGGGAGCGCTCGTGAAGTTGATGCTGCTGGCGTTCGGCCCGACGGTGACCGAGTTGGTGGCGAAGACGTGACCCCATTTCGCAGCGGTGACGCCAAACGTACCGGCGCCGAGGCCGGTCAGCGTGTAGGTGCCATCGGTATCGGAGTAGGTGAGGATCGTTGTTGAGTTTGTGACAAACACTCGCGCGTCCGCCAGCGGTAGACCGTCGGCAACGATTTGGCCGGTAATCTGGAACGTCGCCGGACTGCCAACGCGGATGACAATGGAATCGCTGGCGGTGCCGCCTTTCATGTCGCTGACGACGCACCGCGCGACGTACTCGCCGGCGGCGGCCCAAGATTTGACCGCGACGGCGACGTTGGAGCCAACAGTGCGATCACCGAAGTCCCAGCAATACGCGAGCGGGTCGCCATCCGGGTCGGCGCCCGTGGCGGTGAGTGTGACCGGCACGCCGACGCCAACAGTGGTCGTGGACGCGCCGACGCTGGCGGTGGGCGGATTGTTGTTGGTGAAGAAACCGAGATTGACGACGACGTCCATCGCCGCCGGCGTTGTCGCCACTTTGGCGACCGGCGTGATGTGGATGCCGGCCCCGAAATCCGAGAACGTCCGACCGACGACAACCGCGCCATCATTCTTGCCGTCGGGTGATCCGGGCGTGGTGTCGAGCAAGTGCGTGCCGCCGGCGCTCTGCGTCCAGGGACTCCAGTTGAGTTGGACGCCGTTAAAGACCCACGGTGTCGAACTGAACTTCTGCCGGAACTCCACCCAATAATCCCGGTCGTAGTCCTTAAAAATCTTGAGCGCATACCGGTTTGCCGTGTCGCGAACCGCTTGGTCGTGCGCGTAGATGCGATTGGTCATCCCGCTCTCGGCCACGGTGATGACGTTGGAGTTGGGGAGCCAGCCGAGCTCGTTCTTGAACTCCGTGTTGAAATGATAGATGCCGGCGATGGCCGCGCCCATGGTGTCGAAAATGTTGCCGTATTCGACGTGGGTGCCGGGGCCGATGGGGCTTTCGGCAGTGGGCGTCCAAGAGTTCGCGTGCCACAGGCCGAAGTTGTGACCGTGTTCGTGCACCGAGACGCCGACGCTCGAAGTTCTCATCCAACACCCTTTGCCGCCGACATACGCTTGCCCGCCAAAACTGCCGGGGCCGCCATTGTAGCGGACGGCGTCCCATTCATATTGATCCGTGTCGTAGCCGGCCGCGCTCGCCACCGTGCGGGCGTCGTCGAGCAACTGAAGGTCGCCACTGATTGAGATGTAGTACTGCTCGGTGTACGGCAACGTCAGCAACGGCGTCACCGTGGGGATCACGTACGCGTCACCGTAGGAGTTCTCGATGTAAAACTGGTTCAACGATTCGAGCATCGTGTAACAGTCCGCTTCCGTCTGCGGATCGCCGAGCTTGTCTGGGAACTGCACACGCATATAAAGAATTCGCCGCGGCCCGTGGGTCCACCCGGCTTGGATTGTCCCGCCCGGATGGACGCCGCCGCCGGAACTGCCTTCCTGCGCGATCAGCTCCGCATTCAACGCGTGGATGTGTCCGCCGGTACAGAGGAAGACCAATTGTCCGCCGACATCTACCGCCGGTTGGTCGGGAGTGGCCGGGATGGAAAGCCCGGAGATGGGACACTTACCGGAACTCTTTTCGTTCGCGGCCAACCGGGCGGCGACCTCGGTCGGCGCCAACTCGCGCGCCGGGTTCTCATCGAGCGCAATCACATTGTCCACCGCAATGCCGTGCAGCGAAATGTTGTCGCTGGTCTTCTGCGCTTCGCGCCGGCCATAGACGAACGCTTCATACCGGCGCCCGCCGATCACGGCTTCGCGTTTGACCTCGACGCGATTGTTCTCGAAATCCGTGGCCACTCGCACGCCATAAAAGCCGCGGCCGCTGACCGGTTGTTCCAACTCAGCGACCACAGCCGGCGGCAGTTTCTGGCGTTCGTTGAACGGCACCGCCTCGGCCAGGGCGCGTTGCGGGTCGGTCTGGATCAATTGCTTGATCCGCTCGCGGTGTTGCCTGGCGAGGGTAACGCCGGTAGTTACCGGGCTGGCGGCTGGTGCGCGGCAGTACTGCGAAGTCCAGTCGCCGAGGGTGACTGGGGCCGGGGCGGCTGGTGGCGGTGATTGGTCTGGTTCCTGATGGCGAAACGGCACCAGGAGCAGCAGGAGGAGGCTGACAATGACGCCGGCAAGAACCCAGCGAATCTTCATGACCAACTCCGTGCGGCCCGACAGCGAACGTGGCTGTTTGCGTCACCCATTAAGCGCGCAGTGTAGGTGATTCGCGTAAAATATCAAGTGCCGCACTTGCATTCCGTTTCAATCCCGGCGTCCCCGGTAGGTCGTTCGCGCCGTAGACTTCCCGGTCGAGAAACAGCAGCGCGTTGAAAGCTTGGTTCTGCGTGGAGGCAACTCCACGCCTGATCAACGGCGAGATGCATCAGAAACGCTTCGACTTCGGGTCCCCATCGTGAGCGGGTGACGTTTGTGGTGGAAGAGGATGAACTTCTTGGCCCAATCGCCGTAGGCCTGCTCCGTGCGGATCGAGTAGTGGCGGAGCTGGCACTTGTTGCGCACCTGATCGAGCAGCTTGGGTTTCTGCGGGCTGGCGGTTTCCCTCGGCGTTCTGCCTTTGCCGGTTTCATTACGCACCGGCCAAATCGGTTAACTGCTTGATTTCACGCCAGAAAACAAGATAGTTCCCGCAAATGCCCCGCCGTATTACACAGACAATCATCTGTATAAACATAAGATAGGCGGACAAACATCATGAGACGATTCTGGCCACTCCTTCTGATCATTGGTGGTGTGCTGATTGTGTTTGGCGGGTTCATTTACGACGTGATGTTTGCCGGTATTCCGTACCAAGACCCGACACCGGAGATGTCGGCGAGCTATGCCCATCACGCCGGCATCGCGTCTATGATTCGTTGGTGTGGCGTCGTTGTCTTTCTTTTTGGCGTGGTTGCCGGTGTCATTCGTCGCGTCACACGGAAGCCATCCGTTATTTCGTGAGTTATGGAGATGCCAGCGCCTATCCATCCGATGAGCCGAACAGCGGGGAGTGCGTGCGGATCGACAGCGAGAGCGGGCGTCATTGCCGCGCTCCCCGCTGTCGGCTATCTTGGTCATTGGGGGTCATTGGGGTCATTGGGGTCAACTCATTGGTCATTGGGGTCAACTCTTGACAATTGATTTCGCTGAAGAACCTCGTTCTTGAAA
>JBAXYB010000114.1:0-9162 GCA_037127585.1 Verrucomicrobiota bacterium | reverse complement strand
TGGGGTGGTGGCGGCGGCCGGCGCCGGTAACGAAAGGAAAATATGAAACACATTCTTCAAAGCTGCGTCCTTGTCGCGCTCATCACTGGCTGCAGCACGGTCTCCGTCTCGACCCGGCAAGACATCGCCTCAGCATCCTACCCGGCCACTGTCGCGAGCACCGTGCAGATTCTGCAAACGCCACCCAACGTGGCGCACGTCCGGCTCGGCGAAATCACCGCCGAACCCGCCGGCAACCCGACCAAGGAAATGATCCAGGCGAAATTCCAGCAAGCCGCCGCCGCGATGGGGGCCAACGCGGTTGTGATTGTCGCCGACCAGACGCGCGTCATGGGTGCGTACGTGACCGGCCCCTGGTGGGGTCGCCAAGTCCAGACCACGACCGGCCGCGTCATCATCGGCGTCGCGATCCGGTATCTCCCCTGACGGCCGACCGGGCGCGTGTGTCGTGGCCGCCGTCCCGGCGGCAAAGTGTAATGGACAGTTCGACCGCAGTTAACTAGACTTGCCCTCATGAAAAACAGCCGCACGCAATACATCCTTGCCGTCGCGCTCGTTGGCGCGCTGGCATTCACCACAGCAACCCTCCGCGCCGATCAAGCGCCTGTGGCCGAGGCGAAACCCGACCAAAATGCCGAGTTGGCCAAGAAACTCTCCAACCCGGTCGCCAATCTCATCAGCGTCCCATTCCAGAACAACTGGGACTTCGGCATCGGGCCGCGCAACGCCTTCAAGTACACCGTCAACATCCAGCCGGTCATTCCCGTCTCGTTGAACGATGATTACAACGTCATCATCCGCACGATCCTGCCGGTCGTTTACGCTCAAGGGGTGGTCCCGGGCCAGCACGACCACAGCGGGCTGGCCGATACGACCCAGAGTTTCTTCTTTTCACCTAAGAATCCGGTCGGCGACTGGATCATCGGCGCCGGCCCGGTCGGACTTTATCCGACAGCGACGGATAATGCCCTCGGCAGCGAGAAATTGGGCATTGGTCCGACCGTGGTCGTCTTGCAGCAGCAAAAAGGCTGGACGTATGGTTTCCTCGGCAATCATATTTGGTCGGTGGCCGGTGACGCCGATCGCGCGTATGTCAGCAGCACGTTTCTCCAACCATTCGTTTCATACACGACGAAGAAATACACCACGTTCAGCCTGAACACCGAGTCCTCTTACGACTGGAACAACACCCAGTGGTCGGTCCCGATTAACCTGACGGTCGCCCAATTGCTCAAGATCGGCAAGATGCCGGTGCAATTCCAGTTCGGCCCGCGCGTCTATGTCGAGCGCACGAATCAGCCGGTGGCCGGTCCCGATTGGGGGCTGCGCTTTTCGGTGACACTCTTATTCCCGAAAGGGTAGCGCGCCCGCGCATGACAACTCGCGTCAACGCTGCTCAACCCACGGGAGTTCGCCGGCAGTTTCGGTGCCGACGCGGTCGCCATCACGATGAACTATTGGTAGCATCCGCCCAGTCAGGCTCAGTTTACCGCGTTCAATGAGAAACTAAACTTGCGCTTGTTAGAGCAATTCCAAAAGGAAGGGGTTAATCTTGCATAAGAACATCGTCCGCTGCCTCGCCGTACTACTTCTCGCCGGTTGCACAACCGCAACTCCGTCACGCCGGGATCTGGCCGCCATCAAAGCCGAACAGGCGGCGCTCACACCGGTTCAAGTACTCGCCGATCTCCGGCGTGGCAATGAACGTTTTTCCACCGGCAAAACCGCCCCGCGCGACATGCTCCACGACCAGCGGACCACTGCCGCCGGTCAGTATCCACACGCGGTCATTCTGAGCTGCATCGATTCGCGGGCGCCGGCGGAAGTGATCTTCGATGCCGGCCTTGGCGACCTCTTCAACGCCCGGATCGCCGGCAACATCGCCGATGCCGATCTCGTCGGCAGCATGGAGTTCGCGTGCGCGGTGGCCGGGGCGAAGCTCGTGCTTGTGATGGGCCACACGAGTTGCGGCGCGATTAAGGGCGCGTGCGACCGGGTCGAGCTGGGGAATCTCACCGGCTTGTTGAAAAAGATCGAGCCGGCCGTTGCCTCCGTGCACGACATACCGGGGGAACGCACTTCGAAAAATCGTGCCTTCGTCGAGGCCGTTGGTGTTGCGAATGTCCGGCTGACGGTGGAGCGCATCCGGGAACTCAGCCCGATCCTGCGCGACATGGAGACGGCGGGCAAGATTCAGATTGCCGGCTGCGTCTACGATCTCGATACTGGGCGTGTGCAGTTTCTGCAGTAAGTCCGGCGCATGAATTCTTCAGTCCAACTGGCCGGAGTCCGTCGGCATTTGTCGGCGATGAAATTGCTCATCGCGCTGGTGATTTTCATTTTGATGCTCCCCTTCGCCCAGGACTCGAAGGACGGGGCCATCATCGAGATCGTACTGCTGACCATGGTGCTGGTGGCCTCGCTGCTCGCCGTCAGTGGCGAGCGGCGGACTCTGGTGCTCTCCGCCGTCCTGCTGGTGCCCGCGCTCGCCGGGAAATGGCTCCACCACTTCCGGCCGGACCTCCTGCCGTCCTGGTTGTTCCTTGGCGCGAGTCTGCTGTTCTTCGGCTTCGTCGTGATCAATCTGTTGCAGTTCGTCCTGCGCGCGGCGCGCGTTGACTCCGAAGTGCTCTGTGCCGGGATCTCGATTTATCTGTTGCTCGGGCTGCTGTGGGCCAACGCCTACGTCCTCGTGGCCCATCTGACACCGGAAGCTTTCGCCTTTACCGTTGCCGGCGACCCCCACAAGACGATGGATCGTTTCAACGCCTTCTACTTCAGCTTTACCACGCTGAGCACCGTGGGGTTTGGCGATATCACGCCGGTCTCCCGCGAGGCGCGAACGCTGGCCGTCACGGAAGCGGTCGTCGGGATGTTTTACGTGACCATTCTCATTGCCCGGCTCGTCTCGGTGTATTCCGTGGCACCGCCAACCAAATCCGCAGGAAATTAATCATGAAACGAATCCTGCCTTTCCTCCTGGTTCTCTTGTCCGGCTGCATGTTCGTTCAGTTGAAAAAGGAAGTCGTGACCCTCAACACGCAGTGTTACATCACCGGCGTCTTGGCGGCACCGCCGGCCACCGGGACAAATTTCGCCGTGGTTTTCCAACCATCACCGGCCGGCGCGCGGATTGTCGACGTGGCGGTCATCGCGGCGCAAAACCAAATGGTGAGCTTCAGTCTGCCGTGGGCGACGAATTATTTTCTTGCCGCGTTCTGCGACATCAATGGCAATCAACGCTACGAGGACGGCGAGCCGGTCTGGTTCCATGGCGCGCCGAGCCCGGTCAGCTTTAATCCGGACCGCCGCTCCGGTCAGCTTCCAATCCAATACTCCACCACCGTGAATGTGCCGGCGCAACTCTTGGCCGACCTCCGTCTGGCGCGCGGCGATCACCGCCTGAGCAAACTCCAACACCACGAGCAGATCCACATCGCCCTCGGCGAAGTCACCACCATGGCCGACCCGCGCTTCACCACGGACGCCGGCAGTCGCGGCCTCTGGGAGCCGGCCAGTTCCCTGACCGAACAGGGCGTCGGCATTTACTTCCTGGAAAAGTACGACCCCAAACGCATCCCGGTCTTATTCGTCCACGGCGCCGGTGGCACGCCACTGGACTGGAGCAGTTTTGCGGAGAAGTTCGACCGGAAGAAATACCAACTCTGGTTCTACTCCTATCCGTCCGGCCTGCGCCTGGCGGATTGTGCGCTGCTGCTCGACCGCGGCGTGGAGCGCCTCCAGGCGGAATATGGATTCACCCAACTTCACGTTGTCGCCCACAGCATGGGCGGCTTGGTCAGCCGGCGCTTCCTGCTCACCAACGTCCTCGACCACCACCGACCCTGGGTCCGCAAGTACGTCACCATCTCCACCCCGTGGCGCGGGGCCGAAGCCGCCGCACTCGGCGTGAAACACGCCCCGGCCACCGTCCCCTCGTGGATCGACATGCAAATCGACAGCGCTTACACTCGGCAACTGTACGCCCACTCCTTGACCCCCCAAGTGACGTACCACTTGGCGTTCACCTACGGCGGCTCCAAAAGAATGTTCCTGCCGGAAAGCAATGACGGCACCGTCAGCGTCGACAGCCAAATGAAAATCGAAGCGCAGACCGAAGCCGTCGCCATGCGCGGCTTCAACGAAACCCATGAAGGCGTCCTCCACACCGATGCGACGATTCACTGGGTCGAGGATGTTCTTGGCAAACCGTAACCAGCCATGAAATTCCCCAACCCAACCCGCCGCCTGTCCCGCTGGATCCTGACCGGCCTTGGGCTGGGACTGGCGGTGGGTGTCCAAGCCGACGTGTTGATCGGCACGAATGACGAGCGGTTCGTCGGTACCATCATCGAACAGACACCGGAGGCGGTGGTCTTCGAGTCGGAATTAGGCGGGCGACTGACGGTGCCGCGCGGAAAAATCCGGGAGATCTCGCTGACTGCTCCGGCCCCCTCCTGGAAACCGCCCGGCGTCGGGCACGACGGGTTTGACTGGGTGCAACTCAAGTCCGGCGAATGGCTTCGCGGCTGGCTCCAATACGTTCAGGATCGCGACGTCGAGTTCGACAGCGATGAGCTGGACGAGATGACGCTCAACTTGAAGAACGTCCGCACGATCATCCCGGCCAAACCCATGTACGCGAAATTCGAGAATCGCGCCCCCGTCCAGGGCCAGATTGTCGTCAGCAACGAGATGGTCTACGTGACCGGCGCTGAGCCCGTGCAATTGCCGCGGACGGAGTTGCTCGGCATCACTCCCAGCGGCGGAAAAACCGGCATGCGCCACTGGTCCGGCAAGTTCGCCGTCGGCCTGAACATCCGCTCCGGTAACACCGACTCCACCGACATGAACCTCAGCGGCGAACTCTCGCGCCGGACGCCCAACACCGACATGGAGTTGGAATACCTCGGCAATTTTGCGGACGTGAACGGCGTCCAAAGCGAAAACAACCAGCGCATCAATGCCGCGTACGACATCCGACTCGACCGGCATTGGTTCGTGCGGCCGCTCCTGGTGGAATATTTCTATGATCCGCTGGCGAACATCAAGGCGCGCTACACCGCCGGTGCCGGCGCGGGCTACTACATTTATGATGAAGACACACTGACGTGGAAACTCCTGGTCGGCCCCGGGTTTCAGTACACCCAGTTCAAGAACGTGGAAACAAACCAAGCCACCTCCAGTTCCACGCCGGTGGCTCTGTTCAATTCCTATTACAAGAACGAGATCACCAAACGCCTCGATGTGATTCTTTCCTATCAAGGGATGCTGACGAGTCAGACTGCCGGGCTCTACAATCACCACGCGGTGACCGAATTCGATTTCGAAATCAAACGGCATCTCGACCTCGAAATCTCCTTCATCTGGGATTACCTGCTGAATCCCCAACAGGAAGCCAACGGCAACATCCCCAACAAGAGCGATCTGCGCCTGACACTGGGCTTGGGCCTTAGATTCTAGCCCATGACCCCGGCCACAGAAAAACTGGAACGCAATCTCGGCTGGATCGTTGTCCTCTTATTGTTGGCCGGCTGTCTGCTAGTGCTGCGGCCGTTTGTGTCCGCACTTCTCTGGGCCATCGTCCTTTGTTTTTCCAGTTGGCCGATTTACCGGCGGCTGCTCAGCCTCGTCGGCAACCGGCGCACCGTGGCGGCCTTCCTGATGACCCTGGCGTTGGTGCTCATCATCTTGTTGCCGTTCGTCAGCGTCATACCCACCCTGGCCGATAACGTCAAAGACCTCACGGCCGCCGCGCGAACCTGGACGGAAGACGGACCGCCTGCCCCACCGGCTTGGCTGGCCAAAGTGCCGGTCGTCGGCGACCGGGCGACCGGCTACTGGCAGAGCGTCACGAGCGACACCACCCAACTCCGTCAGCAAGCGCAACGCTGGATCGAGCCGGCCGGCTCGTGGTTACTCAAGATCGGCATGGCCGTGGGCGGCGGCTTGATGGAGTTGGGATTGAGTCTTTTCATCGCATTCTTTCTCTTTCGCGATGGCGTGTTCGTGGCCGACCGCCTCCTCCACTTGGTCAACCGCATTGGCGGCGAAAAAGGCAAACACCTCCTCACCGTCGCCGGCAACACCGTGCGCGGAGTTGTCTGCGGCATTTTGGGGACCGCCTTGGCCCAAGCGGTCATGGCCGGGATTGGATTCCTCATTGCCGGCATCCCCGGAGCCGGGCTGTTGGCGCTGCTGACGTTTTTTCTCTCCGTGGTGCCGGTCGGACCGCCGTTGATTTGGTTGCCGGCAGCGCTGTGGTTATTTCAACGCGGGTTCACCGGCTTGGGAATTTTCATGCTCATCTGGGGCGTCGGCGTGAGTAGCCTCGACAATGTCGTCAAGCCGTGGCTCATCAGCCGGGGTGGCGACATGCCGTTCATTTTGATTTTCTGCGGCGTGCTTGGTGGCGCGCTGGCGTTCGGATTCATCGGCGTCTTCATTGGCCCGACGCTCTTGGCCGTCGGTTACCGGCTGATCGAAGAATGGGGCACCCCCAACCCGTCGACTCCGGTAAGTAACACACGCCCGCCAAGCGAGTGACCGACAGTCTGCTAGGCAAGAATCGGCGTCTACGATAATTTGTTTACCGCCCGCATTTCCGCAATCACGGCAACATGGCCGGCTTTTCCACCGGTCAGGAATGGAAAACGGTGGGCCGCTTTGAGAAAGAAAAAGTGGTGGATTTGCTTCGCACGCAGGATGGTTCGGTCTGGGTGGCAGTGGATGGGAACGGCGTGTTTGTCGTGTCTCCCAAGGACGGCCCGGCCGCGGCGACGCTCCATCTTGCCGGTCTCAACGTCACCGCGATGCGCGAGGATTCCAAAGGCCGGGTGTGGTGCGGCTTGTGGGGCAAAGGCGTAGCCGTATGGGACAAGGGCACGTGGACCCGACATCTTCCGAAAGAGAAATCCGTGACTTTGGGCATTCGCGAAGACACGAAAGGTCAGATCTGGGTAGCCACGAGCGCCAACGGTCTGTGGCGGTTGACTGGTGCGGCTTGGACCAATGACCTCGCTGCCGAAGGCTCAATCAACATGCTGGAAACAACCTCCGACGGTCGGGTCTGGATCAGTTCACAGAGTGTTGGTGGTTTGCGTTACTGGGACGGCACCAAGTGGCAAGTCTCACTCGCTAATCCGCTGCCGATCCGGTGTCTTTTGGAAACGAAAACCAAGCAACTCTGGGCCGGCGCCATCCTCGATGGTATTTACATTGACCCCTGAGTGCTCCCCTTCCCCATAGTTTCATTGCACTAAATGAAATGGCGGAGAGAGAGGGATTCGAACCCTCGGTACAGGTTTACCCCGTACAGCGGTTTAGCAAACCGCCGCCTTAAACCACTCGGCCATCTCTCCAAAGAGCCCTTTTACTTATAGGCGGCCCCGTGTGAACGGTCAAGTATCCTATCTGCACGTGTCAGGTGTGGGTGGTTGGCGCACAAGGCCCCGTCCCCTAGAGCGATCCCGCGACGAAGATCGTGCCGTAAGCCGGTCAGATGCCAATCACCACAGGCCGTCCCGAAAGAGTTCGGGACGGACTTTTGGTTTTAGCGGACCGAAGCTCACGCTTCGGCTACAGTCGGCGTACGGGGCTTCCCTCGTCTGCTTACTCGGCCAAACTGGCGGCGGCGCTGAACTGTTTGTACAGCGCGGCGTAGGTGCCGTTGGCCGCGAGGAGCTCAGGGTGCGTGCCGCGTTCGATGATGCGGCCTTGATCGAGCACCAGGACCAGGTCGGCGTTGCGGATCGTGCTCAGCCGGTGGGCAACGACGAAACTGGTCCGGCCTTTGAGCAACGCGACCAGCGCGCGCTGGAGCCGGGCTTCGGTCAGGGAATCAACCGAACTCGTGGCTTCATCAAGGATCAGGATGCGCGGGTCGGCCATCAGCGCCCGCGCGAAACAGACGAGTTGCCGCTGGCCCAACGAAAGATTCGCCCCGCGTTCACCGACGGCGGTATTGAAACCATTCGGCAATGTGCCAATCAGATCAAGGAAGTCGAGTTGCCGGGCAATCTCGACGATCTCCTCATCTTTCGCCGTCGGTTTACCGAACCGGATGTTGTCCATGACGGTCCCGCTGAAAAGAAAGTTGACCTGGTTGACGAGGCTCATCTGTTGGTGCAGCGAGCCGCCGGTAATCGCGCGGATCTCGTGGCCGTCGATGAAGACTTCGCCGGTCGTGGGCAGATAAAATTTCGCCAGTAAATTAATGATCGAACTCTTCCCACTGCCGGTATGCCCGACGAGGGCGACGGTCTGACCGGGTTCGACGACGAAGCTGATGTCGGCGAGCGCCGGCCGGTCGGGCACATAGCTGAAGCTGACTTGCCGGAATTCGACACGCCCGCGGGCGCGAGGCAAAGCGGTAGCCGTGGGCGCGTCTTCCCAATCTGGTTTCGCATCGAGTAATTGCAGGACGCGCTCGGCGCCGGCCATCGAGGTGAGGGCCTGGTTGTACAGATTCCCAAGCGTGGGGATCGGCGAGAGGAACAGGTTGGCGAAAAAGCCGAGCATGATGACGTCTTCCAGCGGCAAGCGATGCGTCAACACCTGCCAACCCGCCACGCCCAGCAAGACGGCGATGAAGAGTTGGCCGTGCAACTCCAGCAACGGCAGGAACACGCCGCTGGCGCGCGCCACGCCGAGGTTGTACTTCGAATGGTCGACGACGAGTTCCCGGAAGAAACTCGCGTTCAATTCCTGCCGGGCGAAGCCTTGGGTGACGCGGATCCCGTTGACGGACTCCGCCAGCGTCGAGGTGACGCGCGAGAAGCTTTCCTGGACGGCCCGGTTGGCGTTGCTGAGTTTCTGGCGGAAATGCCGGTTGATGAACCACAGCGCCGGCACCATGGCGAGGACGACGAGGAACATGACCGAGTCGTAGTATAAAATGGCCAGACCGGCGAAGAACATTTGGCCAGATTGCACGAGCGAAACGAAGATCACGTCTTGCACCCCGGCGCGAATCGCTTCGGCATCGGACGTCAGCCGACTGATGATCCGCCCGAGTTTGGTGCGGTTGTAATAACTCTGCGGCATGGTTAATAATTTTTGGAAGATGTCGCGCCGCAAATCCTGCATCACGGCTTCGCCGATTTCGAGCCCCAGTCGTTGCCGGAAGGAAAACGAGACTTGTGTGAAAAGCGCCATCAAGAG
>JBAXYB010000113.1:0-9184 GCA_037127585.1 Verrucomicrobiota bacterium | reverse complement strand
AACGCGCCGGTCAGGTCTGGAAAGATCAGCAACAATTCTATCAATCCAACGAAGGCGCGACCGACCACGGTTGGTACGTCTGGTTTTGGGGCAACGGCTTTAACCTCGTCTACTGGCGCCGCGACAACGCCGGCAACATCATCGCCACCGAAGTCGATCGCGCCCGCCTGATAGCCGACATCATCGCCGCCTTGCCCGACGCCGGCACCCAACGCGGCCGCATCACCCTCGCTGATGCCACCGGGGACACCCTCTATCAATGGGGCAATTACGTCCCCTCCCCCACCGAAATCCCCCAAACCACCCTCGCCCTCGGCGCTCCCTTAAACACTTGGAAACTAAGTTCCTACGCTCCCCCAACCGGCCTCGACCGGAGCGTGCTCCTAACGCTCCTAGCCGGCCTCGCTGCCGTTGCCGTCGCCCTGACCGGATTGGCCATCTACTTCTACCGGGAGAACACCCGGGAACTCCGCGAAGCCACCCGCCGCGTCAGCTTCGTCAACCAAGTTTCCCACGAATTAAAGACCCCGCTCACCAACATCCGCATGTACGCCGAACTTCTCGAAAACGAACTCCCCGAAACCAACCGGCACGTCAGCGTCATCGTCGCTGAAAGCCAACGCCTCAGCCGCCTCATCGCCAACGTCCTCCGGTTCGCCCGTCCCCACACCTTGCACAAAACCACCGGCACCGTGGACAATATAGTAAAATCCGTCATCGAAGATTTTACACCCGCGCTCGCCGCCAAAAACGTCACCGTCAATTTCACCGGCAACGCCCCCACCCCGATCGAATTCGACGCCGACGCCCTCCAACAAATCCTCGGCAACCTCCTCAGCAACGTCGAAAAGTACGCCCCCGGAAACCCCATCGAAATCACCAGCCAACAAACCGGCGTCGAGACAATCATCACCGTCACCGACCACGGCCCCGGTATCCCCAGCGCGCACCGTGATGACATCTTCAAGCCCTTCTACCGGCTCAGCAACCAACTCAGCGACGGCGTGACCGGCACCGGCATCGGTCTAACCATCGCCCGCGATCTAGCCCGGCAACACGGCGGCGACCTCACGCTGTTGCCGACAGACGCAGGCGCAACATTTCAAGTCAAACTAGTAGCGCGGGCGTCCCGCCCGTTGTCTGTACAGCCATCACCTCAACCGCCAACGGGCGAGACGCCCGCGCTACTATAGAATCATGAAAGTCCTCATTGCCGAAGACGATCTCCACACCCGCCGCGGCCTCGCCGAAATCCTCGACGCCGAAGGCTACCGGACCATCCTCGCCAAAGACGGTCGGGAAGCCGTCACGTTGATCGAACGCGAAAAGCCGGACTTCATCTGTCTCGACATCATGATGCCGGGACTCAATGGCTACGACGTCTGCCGCGAAATCCGCAAGAAGAACCCAACCGTCCCCATCATCTTCATCAGTGCGAAGTCCGAGGAAATCGACAAAATCCTCGGCCTCGAACTTGGTGCCGACGATTTCATCGTCAAACCCTTTGGCGTAAAAGAAGTCGTCGCCCGCATCCGTGCCGTCACGCGCCGGTGTCTCTCGGCGCGCACGACCAGCGCGTCATTCAAGATTGGCGACTTGACGATTTCCCCCGACGAACTCCGCGCCCGGCGCAGTAAAGATGTGATCGACCTCAGTCTGCGCGACGTAAAAATTCTCGCGCTCCTCCACGCGCAAGCCGGCAAGGCGGTCACGCGCGACACATTCTTCAATCAATGTTGGGGCTTGGAGCACATTCCAAACAGTCGCACGCTCGACCAGCACATCGCTCAACTCCGCAAGCGCATCGAACGCGACCCAAAGAACCCGGTCATCATCCAAACCGTCCACGGCCTCGGCTACCGGTATGATGCGTGATTACTGGTCTGTGCCGGGCTCGTGTTTCGGAGCGAACGGCCAATACCATTTCTTTTTCGGCTTGGGTTTTGGCGGCGGTGGTGGTGGATTGACTTCGTCATCGCTCAGGATCCGTTCCGGGCGAGGATACGTCTGTTCGCCGCCCACGACGACCAACAGATTGTTGGTTTCCTGAAAGCCCGGGGTCGACAAGTAATCCGAATACGCCGCCCGAGTCACGACTTTGGCGCCGGTATTGATTTGGACATAGCCATACGACCGTGGCCCATTCTGAAAGATCACATGCAAATTCGCTTCCTTGTCGAGTCGTGCCTGGATGTCCGAGGTCGATAAACACGGCCCGAGCGGCACCAGGCTGAACACCGTGCCGGACGGTTCACCACGGAGGCCGACGTACAATTGTTCCTTGGTCCCTTCCCGGCGCGCCAAGAGCGAGTACACCCGGTACTCCTCTTGTGTGGAGTCCACCATCGGCAAGCCGATCGTCTGCGTCCAGACTTCGCGTCCGTTGATGAGGATTAAGTTCAACTGCGGCGAACTAGCGACCATCCCACCGCCGGTAACTGCCGCTTGAACGCGATAAGTGCCGCGGCTGCGCAGTTGATAAAACGGCAGCAAATCAATGACTCGTGAAATTGTCTGTCCGGCAGGAATGAGGACCGCTTCGCCGGCCACAAACTCCGCGGTTGCGGGGACGGCATTATTAGATTCGTCCGTGATCACAAACTTCAGCCATGAGGTCTCGCCGGTATTCTCCAATTGAATCGTGCGCCCAGAATAGTTCCGAATGCTGACCGTGACCGGGATGCCTTCGTACACGAGATACATATCTTTTGAAGCGCGAATTTGAACACTGAGTTGCGCGGAGGCAATGCCGACGCTCAAGAAGAAGAGTAAGAAACCACGCATGCCGAGAACCTAGCACGCACGAAAAGACAGCGACAAGGCAAATTCCAACGCGACCACGTGCGCCCGGGCGCGCGTGGCCAACGGCACTGTCAGCGCGGACTCGCTGCCGAGAATGTGATCGGTGCAGTGTTGGTATAAATGAAATGCCATCGGCCAACGCTGGCGCGTCCGCAGCAAATTCACATCGACTTCCCGACGGATGAGACCGTGGCCGGTCGCTTCGTTGCCGTCGATGATTGAATCCCGGTTGATGGGCGTGACGCGCGCGACGGCACTCAAAATCTGCTCGCCAATGTACGGCGGTTGCCGGCGCAGCTCGTAAAGATAGAACCCGGTTGCATCAACATCTTCGTGGAATTCGAGCGAAAATTCGAACCGGCGACCTTTGACCAGGCGCTTGATCAGTTCGGCTTCGGGCGTATTGGTTCGCTGCCGGAATTGCCGGTTGATGTCGCGGCGCTGCCGGTTGCGGCGTTGGTTGCGTTCCCAGCCGTAGGGATTAATGCAGGGGAAAACGAGCCAGTTCACCGGATACTTGCGCCACCGGTCGGATTCCAGCCAACGCAGGACGCCTTCAACACCGGCCGGCTCTTCGCCGTGCATCCCACCGGTGAGCAAGACCGTCGGAGCGCGTTTGGAGAAAGTGCGCTCGACAGTGAACCACGGATAATCCCAGACCGTGGCCACTGGCCGGACTCGCCAGTCGCGTAAGGCGCGGAGGCGGCCGGTCAATTCTTCATACGACCGCACGACTTACCGGGCCTGGGGCGTCTCGACGATGGCGCTGAGGAATTCAGCGTTGGTTTTGAGTTTGCTGAGACCGTTGAGCAGTTTCTGAATGGATTCCACCGGCGGCGTACCGGCCAAGGCGCGACGGAGACGGGTGACGCCTTCGAGTTCTTTGGCCGACAAAAGCAATTCTTCCCGGCGCGTGCCGGACATGTTGATGTCAACGGCCGGCCAGTAGCGTTGCTCGGCAATCTTGCGATCCAAAACCAGTTCCGAGTTGCCGGTGCCTTTGAACTCTTGGAAGATCAACTCATCCATCCGCGAGCCGGTATCGACGAGCGCCGTGGCGATGATCGTGAGCGACCCACCCTCTTCAGCTTTCCGCGCACTGGCGAAAATCCGGCGGGGTTGTTCGAGCGCGCGGGCGTCGAGACCGCCGGTCATGGTGCGGCCGGTGGAGCCCATGTAGTTGTTGAAGGCGCGCGCCAACCGGGTGATCGAGTCCAGCACGAGGAACACGTCGCGACCGAATTCGACGAGCCGCTTGGCGCGTTCGATGGCGATCTTGGCAGTGCGGACGTGATCTTCGATGGTCTGGTCGTTAGTCGAGGCGATAACTTCACCGCCTTTGATGGAACGGCGAAAGTCGGTCGTTTCTTCGGGACGTTCATCGCAGAGCAACACAATCGTGTGGGCGTCGGGATGGTTCGTGAGTACGGCGTCGGCCATGTGATGCAGCAAGGTGGTCTTGCCGGTGCGGGGGGCGGCGACGATCAGGCCTCGGGTGCCTTTGCCAATCGGCGCGACGATATCGACGACGCGGGTCGTGTACCGGTCGGGCACGGTTTCCATCACGTAGCGTTCGTTTGGTTGGATGACGGTGAGGTCGTCGAACTTTTTCAACGCGGCAAATTTTTCCGGCGGTTCGCCGTTGATCAGCTTGATCTCGATCAACTGCGGGCTGCCCTTGCGCGGCGGGGCGGCGCGGCCTTCGATGTCCAAGCCGGGACGGAGGCGAAACCGGCGAATGATATCCGGCGAGACGTAGATGTCATTCGGGCTGACTTGATAGCTCTTGGCCGGGTTGCGCAGAAAACCGAAACCCTTTTCGCCAACTTCGAGAACGCCCTTGGCTACCAAGTCGGGCCGAGGCGGCTGCTGTTGTTGCGGCTGCGGCGACCCGGATTGCGGCTGGGGTGGATTTCCGTTTTGGTCGACGGGTGCGTTGGGTTCGGATTCGTTCACTTTATTTTGGTGATGTTGACGACGATGGTGATGCTGATATCTCACAGTTTAGCCTCGGTAATCAGGACACGGACATCCCTGGCGCGCACCCAGTCGAATTCGACGATGCGCTCCATGTCTGGAATCAGTTTAGGCTGAATTGTAGCCACGACTACGCTGATACAGACGCCCTATCGGGCGAGCCCGCGTTCCGACTTGCGACAGAAGTCAACGAAGTGGGTGAGTTCTTGGCTCTGCGGGAGTTCGCGGGAGACCCTATCCAGAGCAGCGGATAATGTCAACCCCGACTTAAAAACTATTTTAAAGGCGTCGGTCAGCCCCCGAATGACCTCGACCGGCGCACCATTTCTTTCCAGTCCGACCTTGTTCACGCTGCGGGTCTTGCCGGGGTGACCGTCCACGATCATGAACGGCGGCACGTCCTGTACGACTTTCGCACAACCGCCGATGATCGACATTTTTCCGATCCGGCAGAACTGATGTACCGCCGCCAGTCCGCCGACGATGGCGTGATCTTCAACGATCACGTGGCCGGCCAACGTGCCGTTGTTGCTGAAGATCACATGATCGCCGACGACGCAATCATGCGCGATATGCGAGTACGCGAGGAAGTTTCCGTGCGACCCAACGCGCGTATGTAACTCATCGCCGGTCGCGGTGTGAACGGTGGCATGTTCACGGAAGACATTGTCCGAGCCGATATCGAGATAGCATTTCCCGCCGGCAAACTTCAGATCCTGCGTCTTCAGTCCAATGCACGCGAATGGAAAGAATTCATTGCGTGCGCCGATGGTCGTCAACCCGTCAATCACCACATGCGAATGGAGCCGGCAACCCTCCCCCAGTTTCACATTCGCGCCGATGATGGAGTATGGCCCGACCTCGCAGTCCGCGCCAATTTGCGCGTGCGAGTCCACGATTGCGGTTGGATGGATGCGTGCGGAAGCCACTCTTGGAAGCGCAGTCATACACGAACCCTGCCGGCTGGTCAACTCAGTGCGCTCCGGCTATTCTCCACGGCATGGTTACCGGTCGACTCGCGCCCACGCCCAGCGGCGGTTTGCATCTGGGTAATGCGCGCACATTTCTCATCGCCTGGCTTTCGGCGCGCGCCGCCGGCGGCCGCGTCGTGTTGCGGGTGGACGACCTCGACCACACGCGCGTCAAACCCGGTTTCGTTGATCAAGCCATGGAAGACCTGCGCTGGCTGGGATTGGACTGGGATGAAACGCCGGTCTATCAAAGCCAACGCGCGGCCGCATACGACGCCGCACTGGCCAAACTCCGCGCAGCCGATTTGATCTATCCCTCATTTGCCAGCCGCCGTGAACTTGCGTTGATCACCCAAGCTCCCCATGCCGGCGACGAACAACTCGTCGACAAGGATCGCGCCCCGGCTTGGCGCTTCCGTGCGCCGACCGAGCCGGTTCAGTTCACCGATGCTTTTCACGGGCCGTGCACGATCGTCACGGATGATTTCATCGTCAGCCGCAACGACGGCGTGGCCGCGTATCAACTCGCAACAGTTGTGGACGATCATTTTCAAAATGTTACCGAAGTCATCCGTGGCGACGATCTTCTCAGTTCAACACCGCGGCAGATTCTCCTCGGGCGCGCTCTCGGTATTCCCGCACCCCGGTATGTCCACGTCCCGCTCGTGCTCGATACCGGCGGTGAACGGATGGCGAAACGGCGCGACTCCACCCAGCTGGCGGCAATGCGCGCCGCCGGTATCTCACCGGCTCGGGTGGTTGGGAGGCTGGCCGCGAGCTGCGGTTGGGCGAAGCAAGGGGAGGACGTGATGCCGGTACAGTTGATTAAGCGCTTTGATCTGTCGCAACTCCCCCAGCAGGCAGTTTCTTGGAAAGAGATGTAAGAAAATATACCGCCAACCCTGCCAGCACAAACGTCAGCACTTGCACGCGGGCGGTCTGTGCCAACAGTTGCGACAACCACGGCGTCATCCACAGTGCCACGAGCCAGCCCGCCGGCAATCGTCGTCCCACCACAGCAACCGCTAACAAAACGATCACCGTGTCGTAGACGCCCCAATAGACATTGAAGACACACGTCCCGGTCAGTGTTGCCGACCACAGCGCGGCGCGCCGTTCCCACGGTTCCGCCGCGTCCCTGCCCCAGCGCACCAGCAACCACGAGCCCCAAGCTGCCGCCAGTGTTACGGCGATGGCCAAGGCCGGCCGACTCAACGTGCCGCCACCCAACAACCGTGCGCAGGACATCACATCAACAAACTTCCACGTCTGGAAATACGTCTCACTACCGGTCTGAGCCGTGGCGTAGTTACGCAAGAGTCCGAGGTACGCCCGGCATCCTTCGACGCCGACCACCCAAACCGAGAAACCGGCAAGCCCTAGTGTGCCGGCCACAAACCCGGCCAGCTCCCGCCACCGCCGGCCGAAAAGCAAGGCCGGCACAAACCAAATCAGCCAGGTAAGTTTGAACCAACACAATGCCAGTGCCAAGCCGGTTTGCCACGGCCGACCGCGCCGCTCGCCCTGCAACGCCAGCGCCAGCGCCACAAACCCAATCGCCGCCATTTGCCCACCTAAACAGGTCTCGAACACGAGTGGTTCAAACGAAAACGCCAGCAACCAAACATCCAGCCCGCGCGACTCCGTCACCAGCCGCAAGCCCACGACAAATAACCCAACCGAGACGATCACCCAAATGACGAACGCCCACGCATACGGCAAGGCTGCCAACGGACGGTACAAGATCGTCAGAAATGGCGGCGACGCATACGGCAGGATTCTGTCATTCGCAAGAGCTGGCATTAGTTCGCGATATAAATCCTTCTGGAATTGCAAATCGTAAAGCCGGTCGCGGTTGGACTGATTGAGAATTTCCCCCGCCACGTAGAACGCCGGGAAGTCCCCGCCCAAAGTTGAATCGAACACCGTCCGTCCGTCACGGTGAGTCGCCAGTTCCACGATCAGCGCGACCACCGCCACGCCGATTACTGCTACACACACGAATCGGTTGCGCTTTGTCACCGGTCCATGATGGCGAACATCACTTCGGCTTCGCTGACGACTTCGCCGGCAACTTTGCAGACACCGTTGGCTTTGGCAATCTTGCCGCGCGATTTGCCCATCTCGATTTCGATGATGACTTGATCGCCGGGTCGAACGGGCTTGCGCCATTTCACATTGTTGGCGCTCATGAAGTACGCGACCTTGCCGGCATTCTCGCCGGCCTTCAACATCAGGATGCCGGCGGCTTGAGCCATCGCTTCGAGTTGGAGCACGCCCGGCATGATGGGGTGACCGGGGAAGTGTCCTTGGAAATAGGGCTCGTTGATGGAGACGTTTTTCAGCGCGGTAATTTTCTGTTCGCCCTCGATCTTCAGAATCCGGTCAATCATCAGAAACGGATACCGGTGCGGCATGATGGCGAGCAACCGCATGATGTCCATCGCGGATTCGACCGCGGTTTCGGCCGGCATCGGCGGCGTGAAAGCCACCGGGGGCGGCTTTTCTTTCTCCAGCAAGGCGGCCAGCGCTTTGGTTAATGCGGCGTTGAGGCCGTGACCGGGTCGGACGACGACGATATGCGCCGCCAGCGGGCGACCGAGCAACGTGATGTCGCCGATGACATCGAGAATTTTGTGGCGCACAAATTCATCGCGAAAGCGGAGTGGTTCGGTTGACAAGATGCTGTTGCCGCGGATGAGGATGGCGTTTTCCAGGCTGCCGCCTTTGATCAGTCCTTTGTCGATGAGATGTTGAATCTCTTCGTAAAAAGCAAAGGTGCGCGCCGGTGAGATCTGGGTTTCGAAAGTCTCCGGTTCGATGACGAGACTGAGAAATTGCGCGTCGAGGCCCGGCTTGCCAAAATGAATCGTGCAACTGACGCGCAGATGATCGCAGGGCAGCGCAATCGCAAACGAGTCGCCGACGGCCACGTGAACAATCTCTTTAAGATGGAAGACGTCCCGTTTGCCTTCCTGCGGTTGGATGCCGGCTTCCTTGAGGAGTTTGACGAACGGCGCACTGCTGCCGTCGCCGACCGGCGGTTCGTTCCCGTCGAGCTCGATGAGCAGGTTGTCGATACCGAAGCCGTTCAGCGTCGCCAAGACGTGTTCGACCGTGTGAATGACTGCGCCATTACTGCCGATGGTGGTCCACCGTGTCGTATCGCCGACGTTGCGAATGTGCGGCTCGATGACCGGTTTCGAATCCAGATCGGTGCGGACAAACTTAATGCCGTGATCCACTGGCGCCGGCTTCCAGTGCATGTTGACCTTCGTGCCGGTATGGATGCCGATCCCGGAGAAAGTGACCGGGCGTTTAATGGTCTGCTGTTGCTTGAGCATGGGGCGGCTTGTATCACGCGCCCGCCCGATAGGCAAGCCGCCCGCGCAAATGTAGCCGGGCCGGGCGGTTTCTGATATTCTCGCGCCAAC
>JBAXYB010000112.1:0-9202 GCA_037127585.1 Verrucomicrobiota bacterium | reverse complement strand
CCGATGAGTCCCCTATTGCGGCTGTTTAAATCTTCGCTTGGCAAGAAATACCTGATGGCCATTACCGGCTTGGGGTTGTTTGGGTTTGTCGTGATGCACATGCTCGGTAACTTGCAGGTGTTTCTCGGCCCCGAGGCCATTAATAAGTACGCCGCGTTTTTGCAATCCACTCCCGAATTGCTCTGGCCGGCGCGGATCGGGTTGCTGGCGATGGTCGGCGTGCATTTCTGCGCGGGCATCTTGCTGGTGATCGAGAACATGCAGGCGCGCGAGCAGCAGTACGAAGTCAAACGCGTCGTCAAGGCCACGCTCGCGTCGCGGACGATGGTGGTGAGCGGTTTGGTCGTGCTCAGTTTCATCATTTATCACCTCGCGCATTACACCTTGCTGGTGATTCATCCGGAATACCGGAACCTCCACGACGAACTCGGGCGCCACGATGTTTACCGGATGATCGTCATCGGTTTCTCCAACCCGTATGTGGCCGGCTTTTATGTGGTGGGCGTCGGCTTGCTCTGTTTCCATTTAAGCCACGGCATCGGGGCGATGTTTCAGTCGCTCGGGCTGAAGAACGAAGCCTACGTTGAACGGATCGATTGCGCGGCCAAGGTTATCGCGGTGGGGTTGTTCATCGGCTACATCTCCATCCCCCTCGCCGTCCAGATCGGCATGGTGAAATAACATGAATCTCGACGCACGAATCCCCGCCGGCCCGCTCGCCCAGAAATGGGACAAGCACAAGTCGTCCATCAAACTCGTCAATCCGGCCAACAAACGGAAGTACGACATCATCGTCGTCGGCACCGGTTTAGCAGGCGGCGCGGCGGCGGCGACCCTCGGCGAACTCGGCTACAACGTGAAGTCGTTCTGCATTCAGGACAGCCCCCGCCGGGCCCACAGCGTCGCGGCGCAGGGCGGCATCAACGCAGCCAAGAATTACCAGAACGACGGCGACAGTGTTTACCGGCTGTTCTACGACACGATCAAAGGCGGTGACTTCCGCGCGCGCGAAGCGAACGTCTACCGGCTCGCGCAAGTCAGCGCGAACATCATCGACCAATGCGTTGCGCAAGGCGTGCCGTTCGCGCGCGAGTATTCCGGTTACTTGGCCAACCGGTCGTTCGGCGGCGCGCAGGTGTCGCGCACGTTCTACGCGCGCGGTCAGACCGGCCAGCAGCTCTTGCTCGGGGCGTATCAGTCGTTGATGCGGCAAGTCAGCCTCGGGACGGTAAAACTTTTCCCCCGCACCGAAATGCTCGATCTCGTGACCGTTAACGGTCACGCGAAAGGCATCATCACCCGCAATTTGATTACCGGCGCGATTGAGAGTCATGCCGGCGATGCGGTGGTGCTGGCGACCGGCGGGTACGGCAACACGTGGTATCTCTCGACGTACGGGCGCGGCTCGAATGCGACCGCGATTTGGCGCGCGCACAAGAAGGGCGCGTGTTTTGCCAATCCGTGTTACGCCCAGATTCATCCGACGTGCATTCCGGTCACGGGCGATTACCAGAGCAAGCTCACTTTGATGAGCGAGTCACTCCGCAACGACGGCCGAGTGTGGGTGGCGAAGAAGGCCGGCGACAAACGCGCTCCCGGTGACATCCCGGAAGAGGATCGCGATTATTATCTCGAACGCAAATATCCGAGCTACGGCAACCTCGCGCCGCGCGACATCGCTTCCCGCGCGGCCAAGCAGGTGTGCGACGAAGGCCGGGGCGTCGGTGAAAGCGGCTTGGGCGTTTATCTCGATTTCTCGGCGGCGATCCAACGTCTCGGCGAAGCGAAGATCGTCGAACGCTATGGCAATCTGTTCGACATGTACCACGAGATTACCGGTGAAAGCGCGTACAAGGTGCCGATGCGCATCTACCCGGCCATTCATTACACAATGGGCGGGTTGTGGGTGGATTACAATCTGATGAGCAACGTACCGGGGTTGTATGTCGCCGGCGAAGCGAACTTCTCCGACCACGGCGCAAACCGGCTTGGCGCGAGCGCGTTGATGCAAGGGTTGGCGGACGGTTATTTCGTCCTCCCCTACACCATCGGCGATTATCTGGCCGGCCAGAAACCCGGCAGCCGACCGAAGCCGGATGCGAGCGAGTTCAAGCAGGCCGAGAAAGAAGCGAACGACCGGATTAATAAACTGCTCGCGATTCGCGGCAAGCGGACCGTCACGGAATTTCACAAGCAACTCGGCAAGATCATGTGGGATCATTGCGGCATGGCGCGGACGGAGGCTGGCTTGAAGAAGGCGCTTCAGTTGCTCCCCGCGCTGCGCGAAGAATTTTGGGCGGACGTGAATGTTCCCGGTGAGGGCGGCGATTTGAATCAGTCGCTCGAACGCGCCGGCCGCGTAGGCGACTACATTGAGCTGGCGGAATTGATCGCGCTGGACGCATTGCGCCGCGACGAATCCTGCGGCGGGCATTTCCGGGAAGAACATCAAGAAGAAGGCGAATGTAAACGCAACGACGAACAGTTCGCTTACGTCGCGGCGTGGGAACACAAGGGCGTCGGCCAGACTCCGGTGTTGAACAAAGAGCCACTCACATACGAGGAAATCCATCTCGCCACGAGGAGCTACAAGTAATGAACGTCAAACTGCGCGTCTGGCGTCAGGCCGGCCCTGACACTACCGGTAAGTTCGCCGAGTACGAAGCCACCGGCTTGAACCCAAACATGTCGTTCCTCGAAATGCTCGATACCGTCAACGAGGACATCACCAAGCGCGGCGAGGAGCCCATCTCGTTCGACCACGATTGCCGGGAAGGCATCTGCGGCATGTGCTCCTGCGTCATCAACGGCGAAGCCCACGGCCCTGAGAACAAAGTCGCGACCTGCCAGACCTACATGCGCAGTTTTTCCGATGGCGAGACGATTACCGTCGAACCGTTCCGCGCGAAAGCATTCCCGCTCATCAAAGATTTGATCGTCAACCGCAGCGCGTTCGACCGGGTGATTCAAGCCGGTGGCTTCGTTTCCACCAGCGCCGGTAGCGCCCCCGACGGCAACGCCATCCCGGTCCCGAAACAGGACGCCGACGCCGCAATGGATGCCGCCGCCTGCATCGGCTGCGGCGCCTGCGTCGCCGCGTGCAAGAACGCCAGCGCGATGCTCTTCGTCTCCGCGAAAGTTTCGCATCTCAATCTCCTCCCCCAAGGCAAACCGGAAAAGGACAAGCGCGTGCTCGCGATGGTTCAGCAGATGGACGACGAAGGTTTCGGAGCCTGCACAGTGACCGGCAGTTGCGAAGCGGTCTGTCCAAAAGGCATCAGCCTGAATTTCATCGCGAAGATGAATCGCGATTACTTCGGCGCACTGTTGCGCGCTCCGTCGAAGCCGAAAGTTGCATCCGCCGATTAGTTTTCGCGCTTACAACTTCGCGAGGAATTCCTGCCACTCGTTTTCGAGCGCCGTGTAATCAAGTCCAAGAAGTTCAGCGAGCTTGCCGGCGGTGTCTTCTTCCCGAACCCGCTGCGCGGTGCCGGGATCTTGGACGGCCCGGTAGTGGTTGATGAAGGAGAAGAAACCGGGTTGCTGACCGGGTTGCATTAGGAAATAAGTGAGCGCCCAACTTTGCGCGTAAGCGGTGGGGATTTGATCGTCACCGAGAGAAAAGAAGCCGGCTGGGTCGCGGTGGTTGAGGAGTTGCCGGAGCGGTAGGAGGGTGCGGGCGCTTTTGAGACGACGGATCAGGAGTTCGTCACGGGTGCCAATTTCATCAGCTTCGCAGTATTGGGCGAGGCCTTCGGTCAGCCAGGTGGGCGCGACGGGGTATGGGGATTCGATGGCGTAGGCGTGGAAGAGTTGGTGCGCGCCTTCGTGTCGGGTGAGCCGGGTGGTGAAGACGCGCGCTTCGCTGGCGACGGTGGTGCGCATTTCGGCCAGTTGGACGCTGGCTTCGTGGCGTTCGCCGGGAAGCGTGGCCAGCCGGCGTTGTTGGGTGATGAGTTTTTGCTGGGCGTTGACGTAATCGGCGGAGCCGAATTGGTCGAGGAGGAGGAGCCGGTTTTGCTGCGGGGAAAACAAGCCGGCGCTGTTGACGAGGCCGGGGGCAATTTGGAGGACGCTGGCCCGGTACTCGGCTTCGTGGCTGAAGTAAACGACGTCGATCGGGCCGGGGGCGGGGCCGGGCTGAATGAGGGCGGCGAAGTGGCGGAGGAATTGTTGGCGAAGTGTGGTGAGGAGTTCGAGGGTGTGTTGGGCGGTGGCTGGGGGCGCATCGGTGGTGAGTTTGTAGTTGCCGGTGCGGAGGGTTTGGAAGTTGGACGCTGGCGCGGCCGGTGCGGCGGGGAATTGGAGGAAGCCGAGGGCAAGGCCGGCTAAACTGAGCGCGAGAAGAGACAATTCGACCACAGGCCGGAGGATTCGTTTTGATACGCTGGCTGACATATTGCCCATTGAGTAGCAGGCGATATGCCCGCGGCGCGCTTTTACTGTTGACCGTTTTGAGCCGCTTCCTTACAGTCCGCGTCAGGAGTTGCGAGTGGAGCATCTTGCGGGAGGGTTTATTATGAACTTGAGACAATTAGCTCGGACGGGAACACTGCTAGGAATCACGCTGCTCTCACCGGCGGTCACGCGCGCTCAGGGGAAAGCGGATTTTGAAATTAAGAACATCCGGCAACAGCAGGTGGATGCGCCCAATTACGGCGGGAACTCAGATCTCGGCGGCCGGCCGTCGACGCTGTGGCGGAAGTGGTTGAAGATCGAAGTGCAATTTGAGAGCAAGCCGGACTGGTCGGACGATGTGCAGGTGAAATATTACGTCTTGATCGGCAAAGGGGAAGACCGGCGGTTGCTCGTGGGCGAGGTGACGCATATCAATGTCGCGCGCGGTTCGCAGCATTACTCGGCGATGTTCATGCAGCCGAATACGCTCAAACGGTACGGTGCTGGCCAGATCGAACAGGTCACGATTCGACTTTTTCATAAGGGCGCGCTGGTGTCGACGATGAGTGAACCGGCGGCGCGGGATGGTTGGTGGGATCGGTTTCAGCCGGTGCCAGGATATTTGTTACCGCCGCAGGACACGCCGTGGGCGCCGGTAGCGGATGAACGTTTTGAAGCGATTAAACCCTCGGTTCGGTAATAGGAAGAAAACGCAGCCACGATGCTAGCCTCGGAACGAATTCTCGCGTTGGACATTGGCGCAGCGAGCGTCAAAATCGGTGAGTTTCAAGTCTCCAAGACGCACGGCTTGCGGCTGACCAATTTCAATTACGCGGAGTTGGGGATCGACCCGGAACATGAAGAGAACCGGAAGTCGCTGATCGTTTCCACGATCCGCAATGCGCTGCGGGAGAAAAATTTTAAGGCGACGCGCGTTGTGTTCAGCGTGTCCGGCCAGTCGGTGTTCACGCGCTTTGTGAAACTGCCCCCCGTCGAGGAATCGAAGGTTGTGCAGATCATTCAATACGAGGCGCAGCAGAACGTCCCCTTCCCCATCGACGAAGTCATCTGGGATTATCAGGTGCTCGGCAAGACGGAGGGCGGGGAGTTGGAAGTTGTGCTGCTCGCAATCAAGAGCGACATCATCGAAGATCTCAACGAAGGCGTCGAGTCGGCCGGGTTGCGGACCGAGATCATCGACGTGGCGCCGATGGCGTTGAGCAATGCCGTCCGTTATAACGAGGGTGAAAGCGACGGGTGCACGATCCTCGTGGATATCGGCGCGCGGACGGCCAATTTGTTATTCTTGGAAAAGAGCCGGATTTTTTCCCGCTCCATCCCGATTGCCGGCAACGCGATCACGCAGAGCATTGCGTCGGAGTTCAACGTCCCGTTCCTCGATGCTGAAGCGATGAAGAAAGCGAAAGGCTTTGTGGCGCTCGGCGGCGCGTACGAGGAACCGGAAGACGAACAGCAGGCGCGCATCAGCAAGATCATTCGCAATGTGATGACGCGGTTGCACGCCGAGATTGCGCGGTCGATCAACTTTTACAAAGGTCAGCAAGGCGGCAGCGCCCCGCAGCGCCTCCTCTTGTCGGGCGGCAGCTCGATCATTCCGTACACCGACCGATTCTTCCAAGAGAAACTCCAGATACCGGTGCAGTTGTTCAGCCCGTTTCGAAATGTCGAACTGGGCGAAAACATTGCGCGGGAAGAACTCACTAAATGCGCGCACTTCTTTGGCGAAGTCGTCGGCTTGGGCTTGCGCCGCGTGACGCATTGTCCGGTCGAGGTCAATCTCATTCCCAAGTCCATCAAAGGCCGGCAGCAGATGCAGCAAAAGCGCCCATACTTCTTTGGCGCGGCGGCGGCCCTGCTGTTGATTCCGTTGTGCCTGCTCGCCTATACCAAAAAGACGACCGATTTGAAGGAACGCGAACTCAATGACGTGAAAGAGGAAGTTGACAAGTTGAGCAGTCTGGATGCCCAACTTAAGAAGGCCCAGGCGGATTTGAAAGAAGTCATCGCGAGCGCCGATCAAGTTGCCGGCGTGGTCCAACAGCGATCGTACTGGATGGATCTGCTCAATGATTTCAATCAACGGTGCACCACCAATATCTGGGTATCAGTCCTCACACCGGAAACCTGCGGCGGCACCGCCTCTGTGGGTGGCGGCGGCGGCTCGGCTCCGCGCCATGGGCGCGGTCCCGACATGGAAGAGCCCGCTCCCGCCGCACCGGCGGCTCCCAGCTCGGGCAGCGCCCCCAGCTGCACGGAACTCCGCATCGATGGCGGCGGCCGGCATTCCACCAATGACCTCGATCTGGTCGATCAATTCGCCCGCAGTCTCCGCGGCTCCACATTTTTTGACAAGACAGCGCCTGAGCAAGGCGTGGTCATCGAAACATTCCCGTCGATGACCCAAGAAGCCACGTTCAACTTTAGCATCCGCGCCAAGTTGAACAAACCGCTGGTGCTCCCGACGAATTGAAACGACCATGAACGCACGCTGGTTTCGCGACAATTTATCCGTGGTCATCTTCTCCGTAATCTTCGTCGGCTTTCTGGGCGGCATCATCTGGTTTCTCCGGACGGCGTATGCCGAGCAAGCTACCGTGTTGCAAGAACTCGAAGCCCAACAGGGCGAGCTGCACCGGTTTCAAGACGGAAAACCGTATCCCTCGGATGAAAACATTTCCGTACTTAAACGCGACCACACCCAGATCAAACGCTTGTATGGCTTGATGCAAAACGCCGCGATTCGCGATGTCATTCATCCGCCGGACCTGGAGCGGGACATGGATTTCGCACAATTAATGCGCTCGACGGTCGGCCGCTTGACGGATACCGCCACCAGTAACAATGTCAAAATCGATCCAACATTCGCCTGGGGCTTTAGCCGGTACATCGCGACTATTCCCTGCAAAAATCCGGCGGCCAAAGGGGACGACTGCAAACGCCTGTTGCGCCTGCTCGCCAAACAACTACTGATCGTCGAGAAACTGAGCGGTGCATTGATCACCAGCAAAGTGGAATCCATCGGCGCGATTCGCCGGACGGAAGTCGAACCGGGATCAAGCGGCGACACTTTGAGCGCACCGATTACAGACGACGCGAAATCGCTGTATCGCACCTACCCGTTTGAATTGGCGTTCACTGCGGACACGGACGCTTTGCGGAGCTTGTTGAATTCGCTCGCCCAAGCAGACAATCTCTACATCGTTCGCTCCGTCAAAATCACAGTGGTCACACAGCAGGTGCGCGCCCCGAGCGCGCCGGTCAGTCCGCCCACACCGGACTCGGTCGACATCGAGGTCAAGATGCCGGATGTCCCGAAAACAATCGAACGCCGCCTTCTGAACGTGACCGTCCGGGTGGATGTGGTCGAATTTAAACCCATTGAAACCAAGCCGGTGAAACACTGACCGGAGAACACTGGCACCATGGATTTCATCAAGAAACATTTTGAGAAGCTCCTGCTGGCCGGCGGGCTGGTCGTGCTCATCGGCTGCGCGGCTTACTTAGGCTACCGGGTCGCGAAGTTAAGCGATGAAGTTCAAGATTCGCCCCGCCTGTCCCGCGGCAAAAAGAAAGCCGAGGTGGTCGCCACACCCACGGCGATTTATTCCAACGCCATTACCGGTCTCCAAGTACCGTCACTCTGGCAGACGAACGCGATCGATCCATTTCACACCCAACTCGAATGGACGGCGCCTGTTGCGATTCTCATTACGAATCGTACCGCAGGGCCGGGGATCTCGCTCCTCCAAGTCATCCGGAAACAGTTCACATTAAAATTCCAATCCTACAAGGAACCGGGCGAAGAATTTGCCGTCAACTTCATCACGCGGAACAAAACCTTCTTCGTCAAAAAAATTGGGATGGAAATTGCGGATACATTCGAGAAGACCGGCTTCGTCATCACGAAATTCGAGAAGAAACAGACCGAGGTGTTCAACAAAGGGCTTGGCATCACCAACAAAGTTGACCTATCGGAATTGACCATTGAGAAAAAGGATGCTCCGCCGATTGTCTTGATCCTCGGTAAAGTCGCCCAGGAACGCGAGCCGGTCGCCGCCCTGCATTGTCAAACCGACAATCAAGAGCGGCGGCTGCGCAAAGGCGATGAGCTCACTTGCGGCGGCAAGACCTATAAAGTCATTGACATCACTCCGACGCAGGTGCTAATCGAAGATGTAAAGACGAAGGAGCAGTCCACCATCAGTTTACCCGGCGTCAAGGAATGACCCCAAAGAGTTTGAGAGAAAGCGAGTTTGGCCGTTATGCGTCGGGACACGGGACATGAAGTCGCCGGAAAGAGCGCAACGTTGTCGCACACGAGAAATGGAATGGAGAATCGCGTTATGAGGAATATCTATTTGGCGCTGCTTGGAAGCAGCTTGTTATTTTTGACAACCACCACCCGCGCCGATGAGCTGCTCGCGGATGCCAACACCAACTTCGGCCCCGCCCATCCGGCCGGCGACCAACCGGCTGCACCGGCCGCGCCTGTTGCTGCGCCGGCCCAACCGGCTCCAGTCCCAGTCGCGCCGCCGGCACCTCAGCCTAAAGCGGTCGCGCCACAACCCGCGCCCGTGGCCGTCAAGTCTCCCGCTCCAGCAGCCAATCCTGAAGCTGCTCAGGCGGCTCAAGATGAAGCCCTGCGCCGGCAAGCGGCTCAAGTTCAAGCCCGCGCACTCATCGACGAAGGTTCCAAGCTCTACTACGCCGGCAAGTTCGATCAGGCAGTCGTCAAACTTGAGCAAGCCGTCAAGATTCTACCGCGCGCCAAAGCAACCGAGAT
>JBAXYB010000111.1:0-9745 GCA_037127585.1 Verrucomicrobiota bacterium | reverse complement strand
CCGCCCACCAACGCCGTGACCACGCCAATCGGGATTTCCTGCGGCGCAATGATCGTCCGCGCAACCGCGTCGCAGATGACCAAAAACAAACCGCCGATAATCGCCGCCACCCCCGGTAACTTCCGATGATCCGGTCCGACCCACGACCGGGCCGCGTGCGGTACGATCAAGCCAACAAACCCAACCAATCCCGCCATCGCGACCGCCGTTGCCGCGAGCAACGTCGCCAAGCCAAGACAGACGATGATCATCGTTTTGGTGCGGACGCCGAGATGATGCGCGGCTTCTCGGCCGAGCGTGAGCGCATTCAACTGCGGCCCCACAAAGGTCAACACCACGAGCGCGACCGCGACGATCACCCCACCGGTCACGAGCAAGGCCGGCGAGCTGAGCTGCAGGTTGCCGAGAATCCACCACAGAATGCTGTGCATCCCCTCGACCGGCGCGAGCGAGACGATCAGCATCAGGAGATTCGACAACACCGCGCTGACGATGATGCCGCTGAGGAGTAATCCGTAAATCGACGTACCACCGCCACGGGCGGCGAGGAAGTACACGAGCGTGAGCGTGGTGCTCCCAGTTAAAAATGCCGCGGCCGGTACCGACCACATGGAAGCAACACTCCACCCCAGATACACCGCCAACGCTGCGCCGAGTCCCGCGCCGCTGCTGACGCCGAGCACATACGGTTCAGCGAGCGGATTACGCAGCAACGCCTGCATGACAACGCCCGCACCGGCCAGTCCCGCGCCGACGATGAAGCCGGTCAGCACGCGATGGACGCGGAGTTCCATGATTGGGCTGCCCCACGCAGGCAGACCGGCGACGCCAATCAGCACTGCGCCCGCGAGCACGATTGGGAGCAGAAGCAACAGTGGCCATACTGGCCAACGGTGATGGGTGCTCATGGTTGAATGCACCGCTTCAGAATGGCGACCGCCTCCAATACCCGCGGTCCGGGAATCCCCAACAAATCACGGTCAAGATCGCGGCAGATCCGGTTCGACTTCACCGCCGAGAGCTGATTCCAACCGCTGCGTTTGGTCACGTCGATATTGCCGGCCTCCAACAAAATGACAACCTCGGGGTCGCGTGCCAGAATCGCTTCGGGCGAGATCTGATAGAAGTCCCGGTCGACATCCGCGCCGATATTCTGGCCACCGGCCAAATTAATCAACTCGCTCATGAACGACCGCTTGCCGGCGGTCATCAACGGATCGCCCCAGACTTCGAGGAAGACACGAGCTCGGTGGGCTGGCGCCGGTTGCGCGCGAAGCGCCGCTAGTTGGCTGGCGAACTCGCTGGCCAGTTTCTCGGCGGCCAGTTCGCGCCGCAACAGTTTGCCGACTTTGCGAATAGCCGCCGGGATATCATCAAGCGTCCGGCACGGAATGCTCTCATGCCGGATGCCAAGGCGTTCGATGGCACGGGTAGAATTCTGTTCCGCCAGATCGACGGTCAAGAGAAGTTGCGGCTTGCACATCGCGATGGCTTCGAGTGCCGGCACGCCGAAGTCGCCGGCAATCGGGACGTTCGTGACCGAGGCCGGGTATTTGCACGCGCTGCTGCGGCCGACGAGTTCGTTGGTCGCCCCGATGGCATAGATGATCTCGGTCAAGCTTGGCGCCAGCGAGACGACGCGGACTGTGTCGGCGTGAACCGAGCCAAGCAACAGGATGAAAAAAAGTGCGGCGCGCATGCGTGAGCGCAAGCTAACAAAGCGCATCGACCGGACAAAGTAGATTCTCAGTAGAGAGTCGCCGGGATCAGGTCCGCGCCGTGGCGGAATGAACCATCGGCATTGCGGTGGATGTCGTCGGCAGTCCAGAGTTGCTGATCGGGGCCGGCGGATCGGATCTCGTACCGGCTGCCACCGAGCGCGTGGATGAACAACGGCGTGCCCCAGCGGTCAACTAACTTGCCGGCTTTCAGCGCGGCGTGCTGGTCCGGCAGGAAACGCTCTTGGGCGGGATTCTGACCACGGAACGCAGCGGCCCAGTCTTCGTTGTCGGCCAGCGGCCGGGAAGTTTTCACGAGTAGGGTAAAGTTTTCCATGAGATGAGCGACGTCGGTGAGGTCGTTTTCAGGGGTGGACTTGCCGTAGTTGCGGAGAATGCGTTCGCCGATCAGACCAGTCGGAACTGGGCTTGTGTGTTCGACAGTAGGAGTGGCGACCGGCTTTTCCGTTTCCCGCGAGCGGAAGAACCACATCAGCGGCAAGAAGACTAACAACCACCACAGCCGTTTCATCACGGCACGAACCCAATTGGACCGGTCGGCGAATTGGGATTCCAGAAGTTAGCGATGTTCGGCAGGACGTAGCTCATCTGGTTGGCCGGCACGCCGAACCACCGGAGCAACTCGGCAAAGTATGCGTCGACGGACGTGCTCGGCAGGAGGCGACCGCCGTGACCAACATCGTCGTTGCTGTCGAGTGCGAGGTCGGGGAATGTGCCGTAAACTTGGCCGCCAACAACCGGGCCGCCGAACACGAAGGCGTTGCCGCCCCACGCGTGGTCGGTGCCGCGACCGTTCGAGCGGAGCGTGCGACCGAAATCGGACGCGGTGAACGTGATGACATCGTTGGCTAGGCCGAGTTGGTCGAGCGCTTGTTGATAGGCACCGATGGCGGTGTCGAGCGTGCTGAGCATGCCGGCTTGGGTGTTGAGGAGTTCGCCGTGGTGATCCCAGCCGCCGTAATTGATGAAGATAGTTTGCCGAGTCAGATTCAGATCGCTGCGAATCTTGATCGTCCTGACGGCAGCCTTCAATGTCTGCGCGAGATAGTTGTTCGCCGGGAATAACGCGTCCACTGTCGCCGTATTTGCGGCGTCGAATTTCCCCTGGAAGTAAAGCTGGGCGTCGTCGCCGCTCTTGGTGAGTTGCGCAAAACTTTCGGTGAGCAGATTCGTGTAGTGCTGGCTCATCGTCGAGCGGAGCGCGGCATTTTTGATTTGGAGCGGATTGCCGGGGTTGCCGCCGGTATTGCCTTCGAACGTCAGCGCGCCCGAGGGTGTGACGACGAACTGCTGCACGGTGTTGCCGACTTGGAAGACGTTGTTACCGCCAAGCGAAATGCTCATCGACGTTTGGGCGCCGGCATTGGCGGGATGCAAGATGTCCGCGGCGCGACCGGCCCAGCCGCTAAGCTGCGACATGCCCTGCGGCACGGCGGTCTGCCATTGTTCGATTTGGTCGCTGTGGGAGAAGAGCGCTTTCGGCACCGGCAACGCAGCGTTCTGGCCGTTCTCCCAGGCATTGAATTGGGCCTTGGTGACCGGCTGGACGAGGGTGCCAACGTTGGTGACGAAGGAAAGTCGTTTCGCACTGAACGGGGCTTCGCCGCGGGCCATCTTCTGCATGTTGACGCACGACGGGTGGAGGCCAAACGCGTTGGCTGGTGAGAGCAATGGCAACAGGTTGCCGGAGGGAATCGCCAAACCGCTGCGGGACGCGGCGTACGCGGCGTACCGGCTGTCGGTGGGCACGAGCAGTTGGAATGTGTCGCAGCCACCGCTGAGAAACAGGCAGACGAGCGTCTTGCAACCGGGACACGTCGTGTCGGCGGCGAGATTGCCGGCGAGCTTGAGATTGAGCAACGTGCTCAAGATCGCCGACGAGCCGACGGCGGCGCAGTTGACTTGCCGGATGAATTGCCGGCGGGTGACAGGTTGATTCCAATTCATCGTCGCCTTCCTTGTAGCCGCGAGCCTGCTCGCGGCCGAGCGTTGCTGGTGCTGCCGCGAGCAGGCTCGCGGCTACAATGCAATGCCTTCATCGTTGTACTGCTCCTTCGGGGCACGTGGCGGCGAGATAAATCGCGAGCCGCACCCGCATCAGCCGGTCGTATGCCGGGATCTGGTTGACCGCGTTGAGCAGAATATCGCGCGTCGCCGCGCTCATCGTGCCGGCACAGAACATCAGGTTCACCTGGTCGAGCAACGAGTCGGCGTTGTCGGCGATCGCGGTCATCTCGGTGTAGTCGGGCGGGAAACTGTAAAGGTAATAGGAAAAACCTTCTTGCGCGATTTCCCAGAGTTTGTTCGGCAGCGAGATGCAGGAGTAGCTGTCGGTAATTTGAAACGCCGGGCCGACGAGTCCATTGGCGGTGAGCAAGCCGGGTGGCTGGTAGCCCGGGCGGAAGAAATTGAAAACGCTCGGCGAATACGTCGGCTCTTGAAACGCCGCGGCATTCCAATCGCCCCACGTCCACCAGAGCAGATTCGTGTGCCGTTCGAGATGGCCTAGCCGCGCCAACGCCATCGCGCGCTGCACCGGTTCCTTCAAGCGTCCATACGTAACATCACCCGTCGCATACCGGGCATCGCGGGCTTCTTCGTCGAGGAGGATCGCTTTCACAACGGCCGCGAGATCGCCGCGCTTGCCGGAGCCGTTGTTCACGAACTTCGCGGCGACTCGTCCAACGTATTCCTTCGACGGATTGCTCATGACGAGGAATTGAATGAGTTGCCGGCTGATGAACGGGGCGGTGTTCGGATGTTCAACCAGACTCCGGAGCGCGTCGTCGACGTCGCGGAGCGCGTTGTCCACCGTCGGCGCGCGCGCGGGAATCGTAAATCCGCGCAGCAGCGTCTTCGCGCCGAAGTCGTGTTTCTCCGCCCACATCTGCATCGGCACCGTGCTATCGTCGTCGGTCCAACCGCCGTTGCCCCACCATTGCCCGCCAAACCACAGGCCGGTAAACACGCGCGCAAACTCCGTGATTTGCTGGTTGCCGTACGTCGGAATCGGCTGACCCAGTCCGTCGAGTTGCCGCGTGCCGTCGGCGTTCAGCTCCCACAAGCCGATGCTGAACAATTGCTGACACTCGCGCGCGTAATTTTCGTCGGGGTACTGATTGATCTCCGGCCGCGCCTTTTGGTTGCCGACATGACTCAAGTACCGGCCCATCACGGGATGAAACGTCACCGCGCGCAGGATGTCAGCGTAATTGCCAAACGCATTTTTCACGAAGACGTCGTAGTAATCCATCATCGCCAGCGGTTTGTTTTCCAGATTCGGATCGCGCCGGGAAGTGACGAAGATCTGGCTGAGCGCGAATGCGATGCGTTGCCGGAGTTGGTCCGGCCCGCCGACCGCCGCGCGCGCGAACGGCGTCGTGCAGTTGTTGCCGTTGATGAACTGATCCATGTCGTTGAAGCTGTAAGTCAGGTCGGTGCGCGGCCCGTTGAAGTCGGCGTAAATCTGTTCGATGTATTTTCGATGGAGCGTGGCCGGCTGCGCGATCTGGTCGTCAATCCAGCCGGTGATGCCGAGTTGCTGAACGCGATCGAGTTCCCGGGGCGTGACGCCGAAAGTCGCCTGTTGCAACAGCCGGGCCGCGCGTGCGCGCATGGCGATGTTCGTGCGGAACGTGCCGGCAAACGTCACATAATCACCGGCCACCAAGCCGCCGTTCGTGAAATTCGTCAGCGCCGCGCGCGTGCTGTTGGCGCGGAGCGGGTCGCTACCGAGTACACCTTCCGCCCAATCCGACACGCCATCGCCGTCCGTGTCCTTGTCATCAGTCGAAACCCGGTAGAACTCTCTGTTCACGATGTTGACGCGATTGGTGAACCGGCCGCTCGCCACCGGCGACCAATTGGTCAGCGAACCATAATAGAGTTGTTGCGTCTTCGCCGGCATGATGGACCAACTTACGACGATGTCGTTGGTCTCCCGCTTGAGGTTGACGGCGATGCGCGAGTTGGCGTCGAACGGATCGGTGCCCCACTTCGCTTCGGTGCCGTTCGACGCGCCGTCGCCGTCCTCGTCGCCGGTCGGATTCAAACCGAATGCGCCGAACTTCGCCGCCCACGCATCCGGTAAACCATCGCCGTCGAGGTCTTCGCCGGTCGGCCAGGTCTGGCCGGCAAGCTCGGGTTTGCTCGCGGCGTTGAGCGGGTCGGAGGAGTATAGTTTTTCCAGACCGTCCTTGATGCCGTCGCCGTCAGTGTCGGCGAGAGTGGGATTGGTGCCGGCCAGATATTCGTCCCGGTTGTTCAATCCATCGCCGTCGGTGTCGGCGGTCGGATTCGTCGCGGTTGGGTAGAGTGTTTCCCAAACATCCGGCAGGCCATTGTTGTTGGAATCTTTGACGTTGGCGAACGCGGCCCGCGTTTCGAGGTTCGTCGGCGAGAGGAAGAGGCGCACGCCTTGGTGAACGCTGATGCTGACTTGGTTGGAGTTACCGTCATAGTCGCGCCAGACAGTGTTGGTGGGAATGACGGCGGTGCAGTTGGAGTGTGTGATCGAGAAAACCGTGACGTTGTTCGTGAAGATCTGGAAGGTCACAACCCACGAGTTGCTGCCGGTGGTGAGCCGCTTGCCCGTCGTCTGGAAACGTAGCCGGTGCGATATGTCCGCTGAACCGTAGCCACTGAAACCGAGCGCGGATTTCATGTCGGGCGGCGGGTTGCCATAGTCGGCATCCCAGATCGTGCCGGGATTGCCCCACGCGCCGGTCGCCTCGGAGTGGAAAAGATACGTGAGCGAGCCGTTGTAGTGGCGGAGTTCCATGCCGAGCGTGCGCCAATCGGTGGTGGCGTTATTGATTACGGCGAAGCTAACAAGTTGGTCTTCGTTCCAGATGTTTGGCGCGAGCGCGCCCGCGCCGTGATCCCAGACGAGCTGAACGTTGTCGATGCTCCAGAGCCAGTTCGTCGGCGTGGTGGCGACCGGGATCAGGATGTTCGTCGAGACGACGGTCGGGTCGGTGTAAATCTCGTTCTTGTCGCTGATGCCGTCGCCATCGGTGTCGGCCAGATTCGGATTTGTCGGGATCGGCGCGTTGACTTCGGCGTAGTCGGAAAGACCGTCGCCGTCGGTGTCCGCATTGAGCGGATTGGTACCGAGGGTAACTTCTTGTCCGTCGGTCAAACCATCGCCATCGGTGTCCGCATTGCGCGGGTCGGTGCCGCGCTGGTATTCCTGCAGATTCGTCAACCCATCGCCATCGGGATCCGTCGGGCCGCCCGGCGGCAAGGCGTACTTCAGTTCGTACCAGTCCGGAATGCCAGAGCCGTCGAAGTCGAGCGTGCGGTCGATGATCTGCACCGCGTGAATGCCGACCGACCAGCCGTCGAGATTCGTGACAGTGAGCGTCGCGACGCTGGCGGTCTGATTCGTGAACCGGATGTAGTTCACGTTCTCGACCAAGTTCGTTTGCGGGGCGGTCGTGGCCGTCACGAACGCGCGACCATTGATCTGTCCGTGCTGGCCGTCATAGGAGCCGCCGACGTAGGCGTAGAGGTCGTAGCTGGCGAAGGGGATGTTGGAAATGACGAGCGTCGCGTTGCTGCTGGCGTAAGCGCGAATGAAACCATCGGTAAGTTTCTGGGCAAGATTCTGGCTGGCGTCATTGTCCACCGACACCCATTTGACCGTGAGGTTTGTCGCGAGGACGCCATCGCTGCGGAGGAGTGGGCCGTTGAAATCGGCGTTGCTGCCGGCCGGGCGACTCCAAGTGCGGAGCGCGATGGTGTCGTTCCATTTGATCTGCGGGACGACGCCGGCAACCTCATTTGTTCCGAGTGTGCCATTGATATCGGCTTGCGACACGAAATGAATCCCGATGCCGCCCTTAAACATAGTCGGTTTGCTGACGTTGTTGGTCGGACTCGTGCCGACACGCATCTCCAACGCATCCGGGAAGCCGTCACCGTCCGAATCAACGGCGAGCGCCGTACCGGGTTCTTGTCCGTCGAGCAATCCATCACCATCCGTGTCCGCCAGCAACGGGTTCGTGCCCAGCGTAGCTTCCTGGCCATCGCTCAAACCATCGCTGTCAGTGTCCGCGCGCCACGGATCGGTGCCGGCAGTGAATTCCTGCAACGCCGTCCGGCCATCGCCATCCACATCGAGCGCGGCATCGGCGGCGTTCGTATCGCTGAGATGATTCTCCTCCTCCCACCACCGCGGCAAGCCGTCGCCGTCCGCATCGAGAAACGCGCTCGTGTTGGCCTCGAACTTCAAATAATCAAAATTCAGCCAATACGAGGTGTTCGCCGCGAACGGCCCCACGCGCGCGATGATGAGCGAGTTCGCCCCCGCGGACGCCGTGACATTCGTGGCCGGGAAATCGAGGATCAACCGCGTGTCGCGATCCACCCGGTTCGAGTACAGCAACGTGGTCGTGCCGGTCAGGTTGCGCCAGCGGATCGTGACATTGTGATTGTCAAAACCCTCGCCGTTGCCGGTGCTGGAATTCCAGGAACCGCCCCCGACGAGTTCAAGCGTCAACCGCAGCCGCGTCAGCCGGTTGGTCTGCGCCGCGCTCAAGATGAAATGCACCCGGTTCGACCAGTCGCCCTGCGTCAAATCCCACGCGGTCAGCGCCCGCTCCCAATTGATGTTCGGCTCCTGGGTCGTGACGACGAGTTGCGTGGTTGAGCCGTTGAATCCCGCGGGGAAAGTGCCGACACAGTAGAAATCGTCGTTGGAACTGAGATTCCCGGGCGGCGGGTCGTTGACGCCGTTCTCCACCCAAAACTCGGCAGTGGGATTGTAGCCGGACAGAAGCGGATCGTCGTCCACCCCAATGACCCAGACATTAGAAAGCTCCGCCCGCGCCCCGACTGCGACGAGGCAGAACAATATGAGCCACCGTTGAAACGACATCTTGGTCATTCGCACGCTCGCTTACAGTAGCGAGAATTACGCCTAAAACAACCCCGAATCGCAGCCTTCAACGCGACAAAACCCACGCCCCCCTCTCACCGACACCTGTCTCACATTCGGGAGTCGGATTCCCGAGCGAGCCGACCGACTCGATCCCTGACAGCGATTGGCGGGGTGCCGCCGCCGCGGTGTGCTCGGCGGGGGCGTTCTCGGATCAGAATCGATACCGGTCACACGCTGGCGGGTTGGGAAAACCGCTCGAAGAGGTCGCGCCGTCAGGTTAGGAGTGCGTCCGCGCCGGTCTGAGCCACGGTTGGCGACCGCCGTGCCGGAAAAGCAAAGTCCAAGGTAGTTCGACGGGCCTTCGCCGCAGCCTGGCTCCGGCCGCGCAGGCGGGCTCGTTCAACCACGCATAGCATCGGAGCTACGCTCCGCTCCGTCCGATCCTATGCCTTGTCCGTTGGGCATGCTTCGGCTCACCGCTGACCGAATCTCCTGAGCCAGTGCGTCGAGCCTAGCACGCTCCTCAACCGTGTTGTCCCATTTAAGAATGATGCCGTCGTCCTTAAACCGAGGAACGATGTGCAGATGAAAATGAAACACGTCTTGCTGACCAATCTTCCCGTTGGACTGAACGATGTTTAGTCCCGGGCAAAAGGAGGCATCCCGGATGGCACGCGCCACTTTTACCGTGGCTTGGAACAACTTGGCTGCCAATTCGTCGCTCAAATCGAAAAGCGACTCGACGTGTGTTCGAGGGATCATGAGCACCTTGTACGGCGTGGGCTGCTCCAGTGACATCATTCCGAAAACGTGAGGGTCATCCCAGACGAAGCTGGCACGCTCCTTTCCCGCGGCGATCTGACAGAAGATGCAACTGTCGCTCATGGTAGTTCCGCCCAACGCTCAAGGTGAGCGACGCGGCGAAGCCGCGTTCGCTCCACCGTCTGGTTGGGCTTCTGCTGGCTTCTGTGCGTGACTAACTCCGGTGGCTGCTTCGCCACCGACCAGCATCCAATACTTCTTGTCGGCCTTGTTGTATCGCTCCAAGTACACGGTGGTCTCTCCCTTCGGAACGCCCGGCTTCCAACTATAGGCGGCAATCTTTAACGTCTTGCCGAATATC
>JBAXYB010000110.1:0-9807 GCA_037127585.1 Verrucomicrobiota bacterium | reverse complement strand
GCCCGAATTGCGGCCGGGTAACCGCCCGGCCCCGCGCCGATAACTACGATGTCAAACGTTTCCATAATTCGATGTCCTCCAACTTCGCCTTAATCGCATTGATAAACTTCGCCGCCATCGCGCCGTCGACAATTCGGTGATCGCTCGACAACGTGATCTTCATGATCTGCCGGACCACGACCTGCCCATTGCGCACAGCCGGCTGCGGCAACGTGCTGGAGATCGCCAAAATCGCCGCCTCGCCGGTATTGATGATCGCGGTGAAGTTCTCGACGTTCAGCATTCCCATGTTCGAGATCGTGAACGTGCTCCCGGACATCTCATTCGGCGCAAGCTTGCCGGCGCGCGCTTTCTCGGCGAGTGCTTTCGATGCGGTATTGATTTCCGCCAGCGTCAATTCATCGGCATTGCGAATCACCGGCACGACCAGCCCCTGCTCCAACGAGACCGCCACGCCGAGATGAACGCGGCTGTTCCAACGTACGGTCTTGCCGTCAGTGGAACTATTCACCTCTGAAAACTCCTTCAACGTGAGCACGACCGATTGCGAGATGAAGTCGGTAACCGTGTACGGCGCGCCCTGCTCTTTCAGCCGGACTCGCATCGCGATGAGGTCGGTCATATCCACCGAAACCGTCACAAAGAAATGCGGCTGCGTGACGACACTTTGCGTGAGCCGCTGGCCAATGACTTGGCGCATCTTCGACATCGGCTTTGGACGCTCCGCCAAAGCGCGTTCGACATCCGCAACGCCAATCCGTCCACTGTCACCAGGGATGACCGCGAGCAGATCTACGTTCTCTTTCGCAGCAAGATTCTTTGCGGCCGGGCTGACGCGCAATTTGTCGTATCCCTTCCCGGCCAGATATTCGCGCACGTCTTTCTCGACGATCCGCCCGCACGGCCCGGTCCCACGAACTGGTTTCGGGTCAATCACAGAATTCTTCGCAAGCGTTGCCGCCCGAGGTGAGATGCGGAACAACGTTGGGACTAGTGTAGCCGCGCCTCTGTGAGGCGCGGGGGCGGTGACGACCGGCACGGGTTCAACCGGTCGCGGCGTGGACGCCGCTCCCACAACCGGCGCATCCTTCTTCGGGGTAGCCACCACCGGCTTCGGAGCTTCCACCACCGGTATCGCCTCCCCCGGTTGCCCAACAAAACCCACCGTGCTCGCGACCGGCACATTGACGCCGGGCTGCACGAGAATCTTCAGCAACGTCCCGTCGCAGAAGCTCTCCGCTTCCATCACCGACTTGTCGGTCTCGACGGTGAACAACACTTCACCTTTCGCGACTTTGTCGCCTTCCTTCTTCTTCCATTCGACGATGGAACTTTCTTCGGTCATCTGACCGAACTTCGGCATGATAATGGGATTCGCCATACCGGGCCTTAGAGGATCGAGTTCGCGGCGTTGATGATGTCGTTGACGCTCGGAAGAAACGCGGCTTCGAGGATGTGACTCTGCGGCGCGATGCCGTTCTTTGCGCCAACGCGTTTGACCGGCGCGTCGAGGTAATCGAACGCTTCGTCCTGAATCGTTGAGGCAATCTCGGCGGTATAACTACCGATGTGAATCGTGTGGCTCGCGACCACACAACGCCCCGTCTTCTGCACCGACCGGAGCACGGTCTCCATGTCCAGCGGCACGAGGCTGCGCAAGTCGATGACTTCCGCCGAAACGCCTTTGTCGGCTTTGAGTTTGTCAGCGGCCTTGATGCAATCGTGAACTGCCGGCCCCCACGCGACAAACGTGATGTCACTGCCTTCACGCAGGACGTTGGCCACACCGATCGGCACGAGGTAATCGCCTTCCGGCACCGGGCCCTTGTTGCCGTAGAGTCCCTGCGACTCGACGAACATGATGGGGTTGTTGTCGCGAATCGCCGACTTGAGCAAGCCCTTCGCATCTGCCGGCGTCGACGGCACGATGACATACAGCCCAGGAATGTGGCAGAACATCGACTCCAACATCTGCGAGTGTTGCCCACCGTATCCCTTGCCGGCTCCTGCCGACACGCGGTAAACCGCCGGCACTTCCGTCTGCGCACCGCTCATGTAATGCCATTTCGCCGCTTGGTTGCTGATCTGATCGGACGACATCAGCGCGAAGTCGAAGTACATCAACTCGATCACCGGCCGCAGTCCAATCATCGCCAACCCAATGGCTGTGCCGCAAATGCAGGCTTCGCTGATTGGCGTGTTGAACACCCGGTCGCGCCCGAACGCTTCGAGCAAACCTTTCGTGACCTTGAATGCGCCACCGTAATCTGCCACGTCTTCGCCGTAGAAGATCACGCGCCGGTCGCGCATCATCTCTTCGACGAACGCTTCCTTGAGCGCGTCCTTATACGACAACTCGCCATTGACGCGCTTGATCTCCGGCAACGCCGCGTGCGTCGTCACCTTGCTGTACTCCGCCGGTACGACTTCCGACTTCGTGTCGGTGTACATATATTTGAGAACGTCAGCCGCCGGCGGATCAGCCGCTTCGCTCGCGCGTTTCGCGGCTCGACCATTGCGATCCCGGCAACTCTTCTCCAACGCCGCGAGTCCATCTTGGTCGAGCACCTTGGCCGCCAGGATCTGCGCCTTCAGATTTTCAATCGGATCGACCGCTTTCCAAGCGGACTCTTCTTCCTTCGTCCGGTATTCCATGCGCGGATCGCTGAGCGAGTGGCCGAAGTACCGGTAGCAATCCACATCGAGATACACCGGGCCTTTGCCCTTCTTACAGATCTCAATCGCGCGCCGCATCGCATCGCGCGTCGCGAGCGCGTCCATGCCGTTGACGACTTCCGCGTGCATGTTGTTGTCGGCGAACCCGGCCGCGCGCCGGACAATGCGCTCAACGCCGGTCACTTCATCGTCGGTGCGGTGCGTCATGCCGTAGTGATTGTTGATGACGACAAAGATCAGCGGCAAGCCGTGCTTGTGGTCGCCGGCATAATGATTCACGAACTGTTGCTGCGCGGACCAGTTCAGCGCTTCCATCGCGACGCCATTGGAAAACGCCCCGTCGCCGGCAAAACACGCCACGACCGCATCACTGTGCAGATACCGGAGTCCCATGGCCGCGCCGGTCGCGATTGGCGTCCCGCCGCCGACGATCGCGTTCGCGCCTAGGTGGCCAACGGTGAAGTCCGCAATGTGCATCGAACCGCCCCGGCCTTTGCAGTAGCCGTCGTCCTTACCGAACATTTCGGCGATGGTCTTGTAAAGATGTTGTTCGAGCGCATCCTCGACAAGTTGCTCATGCTTGGCCGCCTTGCTCCAGGGCACGCGCGCCCGGAGTTGCTCAGCGCTCATCGCGCGAATAGCGACAACGCCTTTGGCAATACTTTCACCGTGGCCACGGTGCGTCGACGTGATCTTGTCGTCGAGCGTCAGCAAACAACACGCGCCCGCCGCGCAACCTTCCTGGCCGATCGACACGTGCGTCGGCCCGCGATAGTTATACGCCGGCAACGGCTCGTACGCGCCCGACCGGAGTTTGACGATCATTTCCTCAAACTCACGGATGATGAGCATGTCTTCGAGGAGATTGATCGCCTCCGCCTTCGTGATGGTTTTGGCGGCGAGTTCCATCTTCAGATTGCCGGTGTATTGGAATGCCGGAATCTTGCCGCAATCGATGACGAACGGCTTGAACACCGGCCGCATATCGGAGAGATGAGTAGTTTTCATGCTTTGATGACTTGAATACCTTTCTTAGTGAGTTCTTTCGCAAATTTTGGATCGAGATTCGTATCAGTAATGACCGCGTGCAAATTCTCAAGACGCCCGGCCCGCGCGAACGAGACCTTGCCGGCTTTGCTGCTGTCAGCGAGCAGGATGACTTCCCGGGCACGCGCCATCACCAACTCCTTCGTGAAAGCTTCGCTCGGTTCGGTCGTCGTCAGCCCTTCATTCAACGTGAATCCAATCGTCCCCATGAACGCCTTGTCGAGATGCAACCCTTCGAGCACATGCCGGCTCAACGGCCCGACTACTGTCTGACTCAACCGGCGCAATTCGCCGCCGATCAGAATCAAGCGCGGCCCGCGCCCCGAAAGCTCCATTGCCGCCCGCAGCGAGTTTGTCACGACGGTGATATTGGTCCGGTCGCGCAACAACCGCGCGAACTCCAACACCGTGCTCCCGCCGTCGAGGTAAATCGTGTCCTCTGGTGCAACGAACTTCAACGCCGCCTGAGCGATCCGGTATTTCTCCTTGGCGGCAATGGAAGTCTTGTTCTCAAACAACGGTTCGTCCAGCCGGCTATCCACACTGACCGCCCCGCCGTGCACACGCCGAATCGCCCCCGATTTCTCCAACTCATCCAGATCGCGCCGCACCGTGGCCGGCGACACGCCGAGTTGCCGGCAAAGTTGTTCGACACGAATCACCCCGGTCTGGCGAATCAGATCGCGCAAACTATCGAGGCGTTGTGGGGCAAGTTCCTTAGCTGAAACCATGATTGAATGTGATTGTTATAGCTCATATCTGAGCAGAATCAATCATTATCTTTCAGATCACACGCGGTGTAGCCGCGCCTCTATGAGGCGCGCCGTAATTGATGCCCGAACAACTCCACGTCTCGCAGAGACGTGGCTACAAAGAGGTGGAACAGATTAGGCAATCTGCTAAGGACTCAATTCATTTCCTGCCCGCCGGTCACACTGAGGGCGATGCCGGTGATGTAACTGGAAGCATCGCCGGCCAGAAAGACGAGCGCGTTGCAGATGTCATCGTAGGCGCAACCGCGTTTCATCGGGACTTGGTTCATGTAGGCTTGCTTGACGTCGTCGACGTTCTTCGCGCCGGGAACTTTGCCGGCTTTGAGATATTGGACAAACAATCCTTTGGCCGGGTCTGTCCACAACGGCGAGTCAAGGAGGTTGCCGGGACAAATCGCGTTGCAACGAATGCCGTGAGCCGCCATTTCGAGCGCGACGCTTTGGACCAGACCGATGCCGCCAAACTTGCTGGCAGCATAAGCAGAGTTGGCGGCGCTGCCTTTCTTGCCGGACTTCGAGTTGATCTGGATGATCGACCCGCTCTTGTGCGGCTTCATCACTCGGCACGCGTGTTTCATCGTGAGGAAATTGCCGAAGAGATTCACGTTCATTACCGCGCGCCATTTCTCGGCGTCGGCTTCGGCAATCGGCTCGGCGATGAGAATCGCGGCGTTGGCGACGACGATATCCACCTTGCCGGCTTGATCGAATAGCGCTTTGACTTCGGATTCGTTGGTGACGTCGACTTTGTAGTCCGTGCCTTTGATGTCGGCGGCGTAAACCTTCGCGCCTTCGGCGGTGAGCCGCTGACAGATGGCTAGACCGAGTCCCTGACCGCCGCCGGTCACGATCGCGACTTTGTTTTCGAGCGTCTTCATTTCTTGAGCAATGCTTTCTCCGCTTCGATTGTCCAGTGGCCGTCTGTCAACGGAATGTCTTTGGTCAAATCCGGTAACGCGGTGAGCTTCATGCCCTTCATCGACGGATAGACAAGGATCTTGCCGGGCATCAGGTTTTTTTCGACGGCGTGGATGCCGTCGATTGCGCCTTCGAGACCGGAAATGGCGGCGACGGAGAGGTTCGTGTCGAGTTGGCGGGTGACGACTTTCCGTAACACCGTCTTCATGTCTTCGGTCGTCGAACCGCTTGTGCCGACGAAGTAGCATTGCTTCTCGATGTACATGTCGAGATCGACTTCGGCGGTCTTGTCGGCAGGGATGCCGGCGAAGATGTTGATGATTGCTTTTGGCGCGGAGTCTTTGACAGCCTGCACCACGAGCGCGGGCACCGGGGCCATCAACACGATGTAGTTGAACTTGTCCGTCGGCGGATTGGTTTTCGGATTGTAGGGGTGCAAGGTGAGCTTGTTCTTCTTCGCCAACGGCTCGGCGAGCTTCTTCAACATCGCCAAACGATCATCGCTCAGGTCACCGGCGTGAACCGCGATACCGGGGACGCCCTGGCAGAGATCGCGAATGACGTGCATCGTGCCCATCGGGCCGGCTGCGCCGATGATGTTGACCTTGTCGTTCGGGCGCATCTCGGCGTCCGCCGGTATGCTCGCGAGCGCGTCTTCGACTTTGTCGCCGGTCGTGCCGACGATGCGGATACCGCCGTAATGCGTGCGTCCGACCGGCGTGATGACCGGGCGGCCAAACTTCTTGCCGTGTTGGCAAATGACCATCAAACCGTTGGTCGGGACGGTTGTGAACAGGCGTTCCAACTCGGCAGGATCGTTGCCGTGATAGACCACATCGCCTTCCCGGAGCGTGCGGCGTTGCTTCTCGACGTACGCTTCCTCAACGCACGCCCACGGTTCGCAGAGCGCGAGAGCCGACGCGGAGAATTCCTCGGGGACGGGAATCAAAGTAGACTCGCCATCGGGGGCGTGGATGACGCGTTCGTCCAACAGCGTGTACTCTTGGAGGCCGCCCTCGAAATTATAGCCGAACGCCGCTGCGGAATTCTGCGTGGTCAGCCACCGGTAATCCGCTTGGATGAGATAGCGTTCGCCGGCTTTGTACTTCGTGACTTGGCTCCCGACTTTGGCGACGCGGACAACGACTTCGTGGCCGGGCACGGTCGACTTCTCGCCGGGGACGTAGTTCGGCATTTCCGGCAGGAGCTGCTGATTGATGCCGGACGCGATGCCGGATTTCCGAGCGTGACCGGAAAATTGCTTTAGCAATTTCAAGTCGGAGAAACACAGACCGCAGACTTCGACCCGGCAAAGGATCTGGTGCGGACCGGGTTCGAAGACGGGTTTGGTTTCGTTGAGGGCGAGCTTTTCAGGGCCGACCAATTGGACGGCGCGTTGGGTTTTGGGGATGTTCATTTTCCTCTTTGTTGTTGGACGTGTTTGTTAATTCGTTGTGCGCCTTTGGTGAAGACCGGCAACAATTCCTTAAGTGCCGGGTGACTGAAGTCATCGACGAACTTGTTGCCGGGCGCGTTCATCTCTGTGCCGACGACGGTCGGAAAGTTATGTTTCTCAGCGAGCGCGACGACATCCTGGAGGTTCTTGACGTGCTGCGGCGTCGACAGATTGCGATCCGGGATAATGTTGAGCGCGGCCGCACCGGACTTGATCGCGACCTCGAATAATTCCTCGATGCATTGCTCGCCATCGCTCATTCCGTCGAGCCACGTGAGCGTTGGAATCGCGCCGGCATCGAGGATGAACTTGTTCACCTCAGCCATCGTCGGGAACGCGCCTTTGCCGGGTTGCGCGTAACCCACCCCGCCCTTTTTCATTGTCTTGGCGCGGATGAGGGCTTGCTGCTTGCCGGGGTCGGCGGGCCAATCGCCGAGCTTCGCTTTCCAAAACGTCGCGTCCCCCTTCTTCGAATAAGCTTCGCAGATGTGACGTTCAGTGGCGTTGCCGTTCGGTGTGAGCGGCAAAACATCTTTGTCGTAATCGAGAGTGACCGGCGTGAGGAACTTATTCACGCGGTCGACGAGTTCCCGGTTGCGCTGCTCGGAAGTCTTGCGCATCGTCGGATGCTCGACAAACCGCGGGAAGCCGACGCCCATATGATATGCGATGCCGGGTTCGCCCGGTGAATTGATCACGCGCGCCGCAAACTCCGGCACGAACACGCGCGACTCCATGCTGACGACCGCTTTCAAGCCGAGGTAATCGGCGGCGGCGTAAAACTCCTCCAGCCCATCGAGAACGTCAAAGTCCACGATGCCGGCGTACGCGAGGCCGCGCTGTTTCGCGAGTACGGCGAAGTGCGTCGGCGAATAACCGTAGGCGTTGTACGAGTAAAAGGTGTGGCTGTGGAGGTTGAAGTCCGTGCTCGGCGCCGGGAAGTTCTTGGGAACTTCCTGCAATGCCTGCCGCCGGACTTTCGCGTCGAAACTGTCGAGAGGGTTTGTCATTTCACCAATTTCTGGAAACGTTCATAAGCCGCCTGCCAATCCGCTTGCGGCTTGTAAGTTTTGACCTCGAAAGAATTGCGCACGACTTGCCGGAGTTCGTCGAGGTCTTTGAGGTGACCGAGCGCAATGGCTTGGAGGAGGATGTTGCCGGTCGCGGTCGCTTCGGCGGGGCCGGCAACGACGGTGCGGCCGGTCGCGTTGGCGCTGAATTGGTTCAACAACACATTCTGGCTGCCGCCACCAACGATGTGCAGCGTCTTGATCGGCTTGCCGGTCACGTCTTCGAGTTGGTCGAGAGTGCGCCGGTAGAGCAACGCGAGGCTTTCGAGGATGCAGCGGATGAATTCACCTTCGGTCGCCGGCACGGGCTGGCCGGTCTCGCGACAAAAGTCTGCAATCTTGCCGGGCATGTTGTCGGGCGTGCCGAAGCGCGGGTCGTTCGGGTTGATCAACGACTTCAGCGGGGCACATTGCGCGGCGAGCTGCGCCAGCTCGACGTAGCTGTATTTGTTGTTCCAAGCGCGCCGGCATTCCTGTTGAATCCACAGGCCGATGATGTTTTTCAGGAAACGGATGCTGCCGCCGTGGCCGACTTCGTTGGTGAAATTGTACTGCCGGCTCTTCTCGTTGATGATCGGCTTCTTCGCTTCGATGCCGAGCAACGACCACGTGCCGGAACTCAGGTACGCCCAGCCCTTGCCGGCGGCGGGCACGGCCGCGATGGCCGCGCCGGTATCATGCGAACAGGTCGCGATGACCTTCAGACCGTTGTAGTCGCCCAACACCGTTCCCGAGGGCACGATGTCCGGGAATACCCGCTTATTGAATTTGAAGCCGCGAATCAACTTCTTCGACCACGCGTGTTTTTTGGGATTGTAGATCTGCGATGTGCTCGCGAGCGATTCCTCCGCTTTCGCGACGCCGCTGAAGAGATAGTTGATGTAATCGCCGATCATCAGGAACCGGTCGGCGGTCTTCCACACCCATGCCGGGTCAGCGGCCAGCTGATAGAGCGTGTTGATGTGCATGAACTGGATGCCGGTCTCGGCGAAGATCGTTTCGGCCGGCACGGTCGCGAACCATTTCTCGTAGTCGTGCGTCCGCGCATCCCGGTACTGATACGGCGCGGTGAGCATCGGCTCGTTGTCCTTGAGCCAGACATAATCCACGCCCCACGAATCGGTGCTCAGGCTTTCCGCCTTCACGTCCACTTTGCGGACGCCGGTCTGAAGTTCGTCGAAGATGCGCAGGACGTCCCACCGGCGCGTGCCGTTGACAACGACGGCGTTGTTCGGAAACCGGTGAATCTCCTTCAGCGTAATCTTGCCATCCGCCAAAGTCCCAAGCATGACCCGGCCGCTCTCCGCGCCGAGGTCGCAAGCGATGTAGTGATGCATGTTCAGTATTTCCCGTAGATCGGCCCGAAGTTCTTGCAAGCCGCCGAATCGTCGCCGCATTCGATCCAAACACTCGGACGGTAAATGCGGTCTTCGGGGACGTTGTGCATGTAGACCGGGATGCGCAGCATCGACGCGAGCGTGATGAGTTCGTGACCGATATGACCGTAGGCGAACGCGCAGTGGTTCGCACCCCAATTGTTCATCACCGTGTAAACATCCCGGAACGCGCCGCTGCCGGTCACCCGCGGCGCAAACCACGTCGTCGGCCAAGTCGAGTTCGTGCGTTTGTCGAGGATGTCGTGCACATCATCCGGCAACTCGACGCTGACGCCTTCGGCGATTTGCAAGACCGGCCCGATGCCTTTCACCATGTTGATGCGCGACGCCGTGATCGGCATACCGCCGCGCGTCTTGAACCGCGTCGAGAAACCGCCACCGCAGAAATATTCGTACACCGCCGGACACCATTCCGTTGCGCCGAGACACTTGGCGGCTTCTTCGGGGGTGATTGTCCACCACGGTTTCAT
>JBAXYB010000109.1:0-9910 GCA_037127585.1 Verrucomicrobiota bacterium | reverse complement strand
CTGGGCGACGCAATCGTGTTCGACATCCAGGGAGTCCCGTTGGCCACTCGCGTCGCCAGTCTTCGCAAAGTCGAATGGCGGCGCGTCCGCCCAAACTTTTTCGTCGTGTTCCCGACCGGCGTCCTGGAGCAAGCCCCGGCCGCCCATGTGTTGGCCACGCGAGTAAATTCCGCCCAGCAATCGGCCACCCTCCAGCGCGAAGTGGTCCGGCAATTCCCGAATGTCTCCGCCATTGACCTGACGCTGATTATCCAGACGGTTGACTCCATTCGCTCCAAGATCGCGGCCGTCGTTCAGTTCATGGCGTTGTTCACGATCGTGACTGGCTTGTTGGTGCTCTTGGCCGTCGTCGCAACGGGGCGGAGTCAACGCTTGCGGGAAAGCCTGTTGCTCCGCACACTCGGCGCGTCCCGCCGACAAATCCTCAGCATCCTTGCCATCGAATATATCTGCTTAGGCGTCTTCGCCGCTCTAACGGCGATCCTGTTGGCGGTTGCCGCAAGCTGGGGGCTCTCAGTCTGGGTATTCAAAATCACTTTTGTCCCGGCCTTCGCAGCAATGGGAATGGCTTTGGTTGTGACTGTGGTGACGACCGTCTTGGCGGGACTGCTGGGTAGCCGCGGCCTCTGCGATCAACCGCCACTCGAAATTCTTCGATCCGATCTCTGAATCACGGTCGAAGGCCGAAGCTTACGCTTTGACTTCAGAGGGGCGAAACGACGAGACAATCACGTAGAGCGCGACCCCCACACAAATCCCGCTATCGGCCACGTTGAATGCCGGCCAGTGATGTCCTTGCCAGGAGAAGTCGAGAAAATCGACGACATGGCCGTACCGGAAACGGTCGATGACATTGCCCATAATCCCGCCGGTAATTAATCCGAAGGCAACCTGACAACTGGGCCGGTGAATCTGAAATGATTTACGAAAAAGATACAAGCCAATCAGCGTCAGGATGGAAATGATCGCCAGCAGCATGTTCGAATCATGGAACATGCCCCACGCGGCGCCGGAGTTTCCCCAGTTCACCAGCCGAAAATACCCGTCGACGACCTCCACCGGGTACTCCGGGTCAACGGTGTGGAGAATGTACAGCTTGGTGAGTTGGTCGAGGACGGCGATGAGCAGCGCGATGGGGACGAGCCGCCTCAATCCTTTTCCTCGGCCTCTTCCTTCTCATCGCCTTCGTCGTCGGCGGCATCACCAAACACCGCCGTGGTCTGCATCGGCCGGCGTCGATCCTTCTCGACGGTCGACTGACATTGCACGCAGTTCTTCGCGAACGGCACCGCTTCGAGGCGTTCCTTGCGAATCGGCTTTTCGCACATTTCGCAAATTCCAAACGTTCCATCGGCGAGCCGTTTGAGCGACTCTTCGATTTCGTACAGCGCTTCCTGCTCATTCGAGACGAGGCTCAAGGCGAACTCGCGGTCAAAGTTATCAGTCCCGGCATCCGCCATGTGCATGCTGTAGCCACTCAACTCGCCGGTCGTTTCCCGCGCCGTTCGCTTCAGGTTATCGCTGGCCAGAAAGTTGACACCATCAATTAGATGATCGCGCAATTCGACGAGCAGCCGCAAGTATTTCGAGCCTTCTTCTTTGGTCAGTTTCAATTTCTTGGGCTCCACGTAAACATCTTCAGCCGGTTTCGCCGGCAACTTCGGCACCTTGGCCGGCTTGGCGGCTTTGATTGGTTTGGCTACCTTGGCGACTTTCGCCGGCTTGGCCGCCTTGGCTTTCGGGGCGGATTTGGCCTTGGCCTTCGCTTTGATCATCTTGACTGGCTTCTTGGCTTTGATTTTTTTCATGGCAGTTAAATTTTCTGCGTTACCGCGTTTGCGCACCGTCCGCATAACTGCGGGTGCCCGTGGTTCGCGCCAATGTCCGTCGTGTACCGCCAGCAGCGCGAACATTTCTGCCCGGCGGCAGGGGCAACCGCGACTTGCAATTCAACCCCTGACATCTGACTAACCTTCGCTTGCGAAACAATCAACACCGTCTCCAAGACCGGCCCGAGCTTCGTCAACAACTCCAGCGTCGTCGCGTTGCCGGTCCGAATCTCCACCTGCGCTTCCACCGACTTACCGATCGTGCCGGCCTGCCGCGCCTTTTCCAGTTCCAAGGCCGCCAAGCGCCGCACTTCCAACAACTTCTCCCACCGCGCTTCCAACTCCGGATCGCGCGCCGAACCGGCTTTCGGAAACGTCGCCAAGTGGATCGACTCGGTTTCCCGGCCCGGCAAATAGCTCCAAACTTCCTCCGCCGTAAACGGCATAATCGGCGCAATCAACTTCGCTAATGTCGCCACCACTTGCTGCATGGCCGTCTGCGCCGAGCGTCGTTCCGGCGACGAGGGCGCAAGCGTATACATGAGGTCTTTTGTGACGTCAACGTAAAAGCTGGACAATTCCACCGCGCAAAACGCGTTCACTCCGTGGTACACCCGGCGGAACTCAAATCGCTCGTACGCCTCGGTCAAATCCGCCACCAGCGCGTCCAACCGCGACATCAACCAGCGATCCATCTCGCCCATTTTCGCGACCGGCACCGCATCCTTCGCCGCGTCGAAGTCATACAAATTCGCGAGCAGAATGCGCAGCGTGTTCCGAATCTTCCGGTACGTATCGCTCACGCCATCAAAAATCTCATCCGACAACGGGATGTCGCCTTGATAATCTTCCGACGCAATCCAGAGCCGCAACACATCGCCGCCATACTTGTTGATGTAATCCTCGGCGTTCGCGGGCCGACCGGCTGACTTGGAAATCTTCTGCTTCTTGCCGGTCTCTTCCACGCGCACGACGAGGAAGCCGTGCGTGATGACCGTCTTGAACGGCGCATGTTTCTCCGTCGCCATCGCCGTCATCAATGACGACTGGAACCAGCCGCGATGTTGGTCGCTGCCTTCTAGATAAACGTCCGCCGGATGCGCCAGTTGCCGGCGCTGCTTCAGCACCACCCGGTGACTCACGCCCGACTCGAACCACACATCCACGATGTCCGGTGATTTCTCCAGCTTACCGGAGCCGCAGGCCGGGCACTTCACGTCGCCGAACAATTCCGCCACGCTGCGCTCAAACCAAATATCCACGCCATCCTTCACGACCTTCTCGCGGAACTTCAAAATCAATTCCCGATTCAACAGCGGCTTCTGGCAGTCGCCGCATTGCAGAAATGGCAACGGCACGCCCCAAGCGCGTTGCCGGGAGATACACCAATCTGGCCGCTGTTCAATGGTGCCGCTGATCCGGTTCGCGCCCCAGTCCGGCACCCAGTTCACCTTCTTCGCTTCGGCCAGCGCGCTTTGCCGGAGCCCGTTGTGATCGAGAGCAATGAACCACTGTTCGACGGCGCGGAAAATGATCGGCTTCTTGCAACGCCAGCAATGCGGATACGAATGTGTCACGTCCGCGCTCCCCGCCAGCGCGCCGATTGACTTCAGATGCTCGACGATCGGCAGATTGGCCTTGAACACAAACTGGCCGGCAAACTGCCCGGCATCCGCCGTGAACACACCGCCGTCATCCACCGGCGCCAACGCCGGCAAGCCGTACTTCTGGCCAATCTCATAATCCTCTGCACCGTGACCGGGCGCGGTATGCACCAACCCCGTCCCCTGCTCCAACGTCACGTACGGCGACAACACAAACGGCGAGTCACGATCAATAAATGGATGCCGGGCCTTGAGTCCTTCGAGAGAACTGCCGGTCATCTTCTCCAACACCTGCAACTCGACACCACACGCCTTGCTGACTTGTTCGACCAAGCCTTCGGCCAGAATCCAAGTTTCATTCCCGGCTTTCGCGCGCACATACGTAAGATCCGCCTTCACCGCGATGGCGAGATTCGCCGGCAACGTCCACGGCGTCGTCGTCCAGATGAGCGCAAACTCGTTCTTCAAATCCTTCAACGGAAACTTCACAAAGACCGAGTGCGACACGTGGTCGGCATACTCGACTTCCGCCTCAGCTAACGCCGTCCGGCACACCGCACACCAATGCACTGGCTTCTTGCCTCGGTACACGTAGCCGTCGCCCACCATCTCCGCGATGGTGCCGATGATCTCAGCCTCGTACTCGGGACTCATCGTCAAATACGGATGTTCCCAGTCGGCGAACACCCCGCAGCGTTTGAACTGCTTCCGCTGAATGTCGATGTACTTCTCCGCGTAGGTCCGGCACAGCTTGCGCAATTCCGCCTGCGAAATTGTCCGCGCGGCTTCGCCGAGTTCCTTCTTCACCTTGAACTCAATCGGTTGCCCGTGACAATCCCACCCCGGCACGTACGGCGCGCGAAACCCCTGCATCGTCTTATATTTGACGATGATGTCCTTGAGAATTTTGTTCAACGCCGTGCCGATGTGGACGTCGCCATTGGCAAACGGCGGCCCATCGTGGAGCACGAACAGCGGCGCGTTCTGCCGGGCGGCCTGAATCTGCTCGTACAGTTTACCGGCTTCCCACTGCGCGAGCATGACCGGCTCCCGCTGCGGCAAGTTCGCCTTCATCGGGAACTGCGTCTGCGGCAAGTTCAGTGTGTCTTTATAATTGACTGGTGCGTCGGCCATTTTTTGTCCGTTAAAGGCGGGCAAGCTAGCACCCACGTTACGGAGTGTCAACGATACCGGACAGCGGAATGAAAGCGAGCGGTAGGGATGGCGCGCCGCGCCGTCCGATGTCGTCAGTTGATCGCGGCGGTCGTGAACTCAGTCACCGCGGGCAGCTCCGTCAACGAACGTGTGCTCACCGCGATACTTGACGTGTTGGGTGTAACCGCCATTGCTGGTGTGCGCGGTGATGTCGAGCGAGAGATCCGCCACGACCTTCTTGTCGGTAACGCTCTTGAGAATGATGTAGCCGGTACAATCCGTCCCCTCCGAACTCGGCCCGAACCGTGTCACGGTGAACCGCGCCACCGCATTCGGCGACGGCACCGGCCATTTAACGCCGACTGTATAGGCGGACAGTTCCAGAATCAGCCGCTGATCTTCCTCGACGTCCGGCGCGCCCATCACGGTGTCGCAATGCCGGTCCACGCGCAACGTTAAGACTTGCCCTGTTTGGCGAAACGTCGCGCGCGCTTCGCCGACGTGGGAGTAGTGGCAACCCGTCAATAGCCCGATCAGCAACCAGAGGCTGTGCCTCAATTGACCATCCCACTTTCCAGTCGAGCGGAAGCGACGCGACCATTCTTGTCGAAACGAACTTTGAACCGGTTGTTCTCGCCCAAATCGTATTCCCACATCACGAGAGCATCGCCGCCGGTCATCAGCGTCTTGGTGCGGCTCGCATTGCCGGCAACCTTGGTCACTTCGTCTTCGGTCATGCCGGGTTTGATGGCCGCGGAAAGTTCGGCCGACCGTTTCTCCCATGCCGCGACTGCCTGAACTACACCCGGCACCGGCGCCTCCGGCTTACTGCAGCCGATCAACAACAGCGCACTGGCGAGAATGAAACGCTTCAACATCACAGTCGTCGAATACCAAATCTAACAAACCGGCGCGAGGTGAAACTTCACGGCACCGGGCCGAACACCACTTCATTGTTGCTGTCGTCGGCGTCGGGTGTCGAGTCATCGGCATCCACGAGCGCGATTACATACTTGCCACTGGCGGTCGTACCGACCGGGAGCTTGAGGCTGACATTCTTGGTCTTGGATTGGCCGGCGAGCATCTTCCCGACGTTATATTGCTTCAAGAGCAAGTCGCCGGCATCCAGCAGCGTGTCGCTCGACAAATAAATCGCCAACACACTCTTCGGGACGTCCGCCACACCGGAGTTCTGCACCGTGAATTTACCTTTGAGCGAACACGTTGACTTGCACGACTGCACGAGGCTGACCCACGCCCCGCCGAAATCCGTCGGTGGCGCAATCACGCCGGTCCCGATCAGCACTTTGCCGAGATTCGAATCCGTCTGCCCATCGTTCGCCGCGAAGGTGAACGAATCATTACCGGAATAGCCGGCGTCCGGATAATACGTCGCCGTCGTTCCGATTAGTCCGACCGTGCCGTGCTGCGCTTGCGAAACGATCCGCAAGACGAGCGCATCGCCGTTTGCATCGCTGGCTTTGAGTAGAATGGCGACCGGGGTATTGGTCACCGCGGCCACCGAGGAATCGACTACGACCGGCGCACTGTTCTTGTTCTTACTATCTCCATCCGGCCCGTTGTGGCACGTGTAACAGCCAATCTGAAACCCGCGCCAGAACGTCTTCGTTCCAAACGCGCTGATCGTCCGGTCCGCCTGAGACCGCGACAACGCCGTGCCCCGGTAATCCGCGCCGTGACAAACCTGACAAGCCGTCGCGCCACCTTGGTCGACAGAATCCGCATGCTGACTCACCCACGACTGTCCGACCGGGTGCAGCCCGTGCGGCCCACCGGTCGCCGTCAACGGCGCCGCGCCGTGACACGAACTACATTCGACGAAAGTGCCGACGTGCCCCTGATGTTGCACACTCTGGATATTGTCATTCGGATGCGTCGCCGGGAACTCCGCGTGCGTCGAACCGTGACACGCTTCGCAGTACAAGCCGCCGTGACCCTTCGAGAACCGGTACAGCGAGAAGCCGGGTGCCGGTGCATCCGGCGTCGTGGCAAACCGCGTATCCGCCGGCACGCGCATGTGACCGGGCGCATCGAAGACCGATGTATACCGCGTCGTCCCATCGTGACAAGCTTGGCAATTCGGCTCATTCAACCAGCCCACCCGGTTGGTCGAGCCAACTTCGCGCATCGAGCCGTGACAACTCTGACATTGAATCGCCAGCGAACCATCCGTCGCCACCGCCGCGCCCATCACGCCACGCAAACACTTCGTCGTCGAGCCAGGATGACACCGGTAACACGCGGAGCGGTTCGCCGACGCATCGAGCGTCAGCCCATTCGTCGGATCAATCACGGTCGCATGCTTGGCGTGCATTGACGCCGTCAACGCCCTTCGCCCCGGCTGCCCCGTGCCCGGCAACGCTTCCGACAAGTGACAACTCGCGCAGAGCAACGGCGTATTCGTGAACAAAGCCGTACCGGACTTCTCGTCATGCAGCCGCAGGATGTTCAACCGGTAATCGCGCTGGGGATTGGGATCGTTGACCCAACCGGCCACCGGCATCGCATTCGTGGCCGAACCCGACGCGTGACAAGCCCGGCAATCCATCTCGTCGGATACCGGCAGCACAATGTCGAGTTTGCCAACGACCGCCCCGCCCTGTTTCGCGACGATCCGCATCATGGGATATGCGTTCTTGACGAGCGAGTCGTCATACGGGGTGAGCGGAATCCCGTACGCGGCGAACCAATTCATGTTCGTGTCCACCTCCATCGCTTGGGGGGCGTTGTTAGTCCCGGGCATCCGGAACGAGTTCGGCCCCGGCACCGGCAACCCCACATCGACCGGTAACAACAAACCAAAAATCTGCGGCAGGTATGTCCAGAACTCGGTCTTACCGGCAGAGGTGGTGTTGATGGAGCCGGTCGGATCAGCAACGGCTTCGTAGGTGAGCGTGAGTCCGCTCGACACAAGGAGGCCGTTATTGTCGATCACCTGTGCATGAATCGTGTTGTACGGCGGCAAGATCGTGAACACGGAATAGTCCGCGTCCATGCAATGCATGCCGAGGTTGTTCCAGCCGACCACGGTGTAGTTGGTGGCGGCATGATTGAGACCGACGGCGCTAATGAGCACTGCAACAACCATAACGTTACGTCGCATACTGACCTCCTCCGGCGAATCGGGGTGGTGCTTCGCTCGGTTTGATTAGGAGAAATCTACTGCAGGTAAATGAATCCAGCGTGAAACTGAGATGAATAATCCTTCATCTACTTTTTGCAGCTACTCCGCGAGCGGGAGACGCACGGTGACCGTCGTGAGCCCGGTGGGGTTGGACGCAATTTGAATCGTTCCGCCATGTGCTTGCGCAATCCATTGCGCGATGGTCAAACCGAGACCGCAGCCGTCGCTGGCTTTCGCTCGGGCTTCGTCACCACGGACGAATCGGTCGAAGACGCGTGGCTGTAAGTCCACCGCAATTCCAGCGCCGGTATTAGTGATGACAATTTCCGCGGTGCCGTTGGTCTGGCGCAACGCCATCGTGATCTTGCCGGCGGGGTGGTTGTACTTGATGGCGTTGTCCACGAGGTTGAGCAACAGTTGCCGGAGCCGATGGCGGTCGCCGGTCACAGTCACATCGACGCATTCAGTGAGTGTCACTTCAATCTGGCTTGGCTCGGAGAGAATTTGCGCATCTTCAAAACTTTCACGGATCAAGTCCGTCAACTTGACCGGCTGGCGTTCGAGAGATACCTGACCGGCATCCGCCTTGGTCAGCAACGTCAGGGCATCCACTATTTTCGCCAATCGCTCGACCTCTTCGAGCAAGCTGTGCATGCACTCGCCGCAATCGCGCGTTTCAGGAGTGAAAGGTCCGCCTTGACGAATCGCGGAGTCGATCTGACTGTGCATGACCGTCAGGGGCGTCTTGAGTTCATGCGAGGCGTGTAACGTGAATTCCCGGACCTGCTGAAATGACTGATCAACCCGCGTCCGCATCCCATTGAACGCCGCGGTGAGTCGGTCGACTTCATCGCCGTTGCCGGAACGGAACAACGGTTCGCGGAGGTTGTCGATGCCGGTACCTTCCACGGTCTTGGCAAGGTCGATCAGCGGTTGCAGCGACCGGCGCGTGAGCCACCAACCGCCCACCAGAATCACCGGGATCATCGCGTAAACGAACACCTCGACGGCCTCGCCCCAGATGGCTTCCGCTTCCTTCTCGGGACCGAGGGCTGAGCGGAGTCGGCGTTCGGTCGCGAACTCGTGGTAGGTCAGTCCGCCGAGCAGCAGGAGCGCGACGACCACCACGCCGCCGTAATGCAGCGCGAGCCGTTGCCGGAGTGTCATGCGCCATCCTTCATCACGTAGCCGACCCCGCGCACGCTGTGCAACAACTTCAAATCAAACCCGTCATCAATCTTCCCGCGCAGCCGGCGGATGTAGACATCGACGATATTGGAGCCGGGATCAAAGTCGTAGTCCCACACCTTCTCAATGATCAGCATCCGCCCGCAAATCCGGCCCGGCGACCGCATCAACATTTCCAGCAATCGGTATTCGCGGGTGGTCAGCTCAATGGCGCGTTCGCCGCGGTGCGCTGTCCGCGTGGTTGTGTCCAACCGCAAATCGGCGAGCCGCAGCACGCTGGACGTGCTGCCTTCGCTGCGGCGCATCATCGCCCGAACGCGGGCCAGTAATTCGTCCAAAGCAAAGGGCTTCGCCAAGTAATCATCCGCGCCGGCATCCAAGCCTTCGACGCGTTCGTTGACTTGCCCGCGCGCCGACAGCAACAGCACGGGCGTATGATTGCCGCGTGCCCGAAGTTGCCGGACCACGCTTAACCCATCGCGTCCCGGCAACATGATATCGAGCACCACCGCATCAAACGCCGTCGTCGTCAACGCGGTTAGAGCCTGATCGCCATCGCTCAGGATATCCGTGGCAAAGCCTTCGCCCTTGAGCGCCTTGCTGATAAATGACGCCGTCTTGCGATCATCTTCCACGACGAGAACGCGCATGCCGGCATTATCGGAATGCGTCCGCGCGTTAGCAATACTTTCCGCACGAGTTGGCGGGCGACGGGCGCATCCTGATACTGCCGCTGGTGTAGCCGCGCCTCTGTGAGGCGCGTGTCGTTTTCGCGTGTGGAGCCCGGCCTGTCACACGGCTCATAGAGCCGTGGCTACACCGGGGTTGTCCAAGTCGGCATGGCGGCAGTGTCCACATGCGACCGCGGGAGACTTCACCTACTCCACGGCTTTCTTGTACGCCAAAATCCCGTCGGCAACGGGCGCATCTTGTCACTGCCGCTGGTGTAGCCGCGCCTCTGTGAGGCGCGTGTCGTTTTCGCGTGTGGA
>JBAXYB010000108.1:0-10135 GCA_037127585.1 Verrucomicrobiota bacterium | reverse complement strand
TTGCCGGCGGAAGGCGGCGATTTTGTCGGTGCCGGCAGACCAGGGTTTGAGGCGTGTCAATTCCTGGCGGACCGGCTGGAGGCGGGCGCGGTCGACGACTTGGTTGCGGAGCGCGGCTTCAAAAAGATTCTCGCCGCGCGGATCCCAGCCGCCAAAGACGAACTGATCGAAGCCGGCCAGCCCGTGGGATTTCTTGAATTGTTCGGAGATCAACGCTTGTGGTCGGGCGTGGCCGCGCCGCATCAGCGCGACACCGGTCACCAGGGTTGAAGCCACCGCGCCGTCCAAGCCGGCAATTAGCACACCAAGTCGTTTCATCGTTCGCACTTTACCAGACACTGTGGCGGACGGAAAGTTCCCGGTTATCGCCGGAACGACAGGGTTGAACAATTCGTGAGACCGGGTGGCCAGAATAGTTCGGAGCTATACGCAGAACTGGACAGGCGGGTGCGCGGATCAGGCTCGGCACAATGGCTGCTATATCACACTCCATCCCACGGTGGGATAGTCAGATTAACGCCGAAACTGGAGGTTTACTCATGGATGATATGCAGACGAAAATTGAGAAGTTACAGGCGCTACAGGTGCAGATTCGCCGGTGGCGGCTGGGCGGAGTGGTGACCATTTTGGTCATCGTCGCTAGTTGTCTCTGGCATGTGCGCCAGCAGTCGTTGGCCTTGTTGAACGAAGGGCCGACGCACGACAAGTTCATGACCGCATTGAAAAATGGGCTGGCCAATGACGCCGTCCCCGAGGTCAAGAAGTTGACGGCGCACACTCTGGATCGCCTCGGGCCCATTCTCCAAAAAGAAATGGTGAAGATCGAACGGCGCATGCCGGAGTTTACGGCGCGGGCAGAAAAGGAAATGGATCTCTTGCGCCAGCACTTACCGGAGCGGGCGGAACGCGCGTTGAAGCCGAGCATCGGCAAAGCCATGGAAAACCGGTTGGCCAAGTGGCGCGTGGAGTATCCGAACCTGACCGCCGACCAGTTGAGCGAAGCGGCCGGCCGGTTGACTGCCGAAGCGCATAATCGCATGGCGAACGTCGCCTCGGCGGTGATGTTGCCGTACGAGGATTCGTTGGAAAAGATGGTCGCGGATCTCGCCGAGATCCGGCATCTCGAAGCCGGTCACGATGATGTGGATCCGTGGGATCTGGCCGTCGTCTCGCTCGGCTTGCTCCATGAAGAACTTGTGAAGTTAACCCCGCAAACCCGGCAGTTGTTCGTCGCCTCACTCGATAAGAAGGAGATCAAATGAGTACCCAACCCAACCCCGACCGGTCGGAGTCAGCCGAAACCTGCGCCGCCAGCTTTGTTGAGCAGCAACTCGAAGCGACGACGAAAAGTCTGAAGACCACTCGTCTGGTGACGTCGCTCCTCCTCGTGGCCGTCGTCGGCTACAGCGTCGGCATCACCACGTGGTTGCACTACAACGTGCTCCAGCCGACGCCGGCCGCAGACATCACCACCGCCCATGCGGTGGAGTTTGTCCGCCAAGGCGGCGCAGCACTGTCCGATCAAATCGTGCACGAAGTGCCGACGGCGCTGGCCAACTTGCCGGACATGGTGCTGGATCAGATGCCGCATTACCGGATGCAACTGGAAGACCGGTTTGAAAATTCGCTGGCTCTTTATGGCCGGGAATTTGAGCCGGAAGTAGAAGCCTTTCTCGACCAGTTCCTCACCGAGAATCGTGACCACGTCCAAGCCATCCTCGGCGCCGCGAATGATCCCAAGTTGACGAAGCACTTCGGCGATCAACTCGAACAGGAGTTGCTCTCGTACTTGAAGACGCCAAACGCAAATGGCGAGTCCGTTATGGACATGCTCGATCAGGGCCACGCGACGTTGGAAGACGTGCAAGCCCGGCTGCATCGGCTCGCGACCGCAAAGAACCTCACGCCCGAAGAACTCAAGCTGCGCCGCATTGTCGCCGCGACCTTGAAGGCGACAGACGCGAACCTCTAACTCAACACGTAATCACACGAACGCCCGGCAATCCATCCTGGATTGCCGGGCGTTACCGTTTCGAAGCGCGGGGGAGTTAGCTACCTTTGTCCGTCGGCTCACCGGCTTTGACCCAGCCTTTGATGCCGGCGGAGAGGTGTTTGATGTTGGTATAACCGAGTTTCTCAGCGGCTTCGACGGCGGCTTTGTAGGCCTTGCACTTCGGGCTCCCACAGTAAGCAACAATCAGTGAGTCTTTATCTTTCGGCAGGAGCGTGGCTAATTTGTCTTGATTCGCTTTGTAGTCAATCGCGCCGGTAATGTGGCCTTCCTGCCACGACTTCGTGCCGTTGGCGTCGAGCAAGACGACTTTCTTGGCGGCGAGAGCCGCTTTGAGTTCGGGGATGGTGATGTCCGGCGCGTCGCCGGCATAGCTGGCGGCCACGATTAGGAACGGGGTGATGAGTGCGAGTAGTTTCTTCATGTGGGTTTCCTTAGGGTTGGTTAGTTAGACACCGGCGGCGCGAATTCGTTGGCGGAAATCTACGGCTTGAATGTCCACTTGTCGGACTGGCTGTAGAATTCGATGGGGTTGCGGAAGACGAGTTGTTCGATTTGGTCTTTGGGGTAATTGCGGCGGACTAACTCGTGGACGAGCTTCGGGACGTTGAGCGGGTCGGAGATTCCCCAGTCGCACGCGCTGTTGACCATCAGCCGGTCGACGCCGTATTGCTCAACGATGTTGGCGGTGCGTTCGATGGTCAGCTTTGTAATGGGATAGATGCTCAAGCCGCGCCAGAATTTCGTGCCGGCGTAGAGCGGCAACGTTTCTTCGGTATTGTGATCGAGGAGAACCCGGGCGGGGTTCATCCCTTCATCGATGACGACTTGCAACGTCCGTTCGGTGCCGACTTTCTTGAATTGGTGCGGCAAGTGGATGAGGACCGGCATGTCGAACTTCTTCGCGAGTTTCAACTGCGCGCGGATGGCGGCCTCTTCGGCATCGGTCTGCCGGTCGAACCCGATTTCACCGACAGCGACACACGTTTCCCGGCGACAGAATTTCTCCACCACCGGTAAGACGTCGTTTGTTAGCGGGACGTTGTTGGCTTCGCGCGGGTTCATCGCGATGCAGGTGAAGTGGTCGATGCCAAACATCTTCGCCCGCTGCGTTTCCCAACTGATGATCATCTCGAAGTAGTCGACATAGGTGCCGACACTCGTGCGCGGCGCGCCGAGCCAGAAGGACGGTTCGACGACGGCTTCGATGCCGGCTAACGCCATGCGCTCGTAGTCGTCGGTCACGCGCGAAATCATGTGGCAGTGCGGTTCGATGATTCTCACGCCGGTGACTCCATTTTGCGGAGATAGTCGAAGGAAAAGATACCGGCAGCGTGGCCATCGGCCCACTGGGGCTGGAGGCCGTAGCCGCCGACGAATTGCCAGCTGCGCAACTCGAAGCTGGCCGGGGTGTAGTTTTGCGGCTTGGGCTTGTACTCGGACAGCACATTCGTCTCGCCTTTGCACATCGCGCACGGACAGGCGCGGCGGAGCGCTTCAAAATCAACATAGCTTTCCCGGCCATCGTCCCAGACGATGGCGAAGATGTTGTTGACGACTTCGATGTTCTTGAGCTTCACGGCTTAGGGGTGTTGACGAGGCTTTGGAAACGCGGGTCGTTGCGCAGGGCGTTGTACCGGTTGTCGCCGCGGGCGCGTTCACGAATGGCAGGGTTGAGTTGGATGGCTTTGGATAGGGCGGCCAAAGCGTTCGGGACGTCGCCGGTCATGCCGCGCAGGAGTGAGAGCGCGTAGTACGACTCGACGTCTTGCGGGTAACGCGCCGTGGTTTGTTCCAAGGTGCGCACAGCGAGCGCCGCTTGGTTGAGGGAGAGGTAGAACTGGGCGATTTGGAGCATGTCGCCGCTGGGGATCTCCGACTGGGCCATGAACGCGTCGAAGAGCGCCGGCACGCGATCGAATTGGTTGAGGCGCAGGTAGGCTTGGGCGAGTTGGGCAACGTTGGTGAGGTTGCGTGGTTGGGAGGCGTGCAGTTTTTCGAGTTGTTGAACCGTGACGCTCGCTTGTTGGATGTTGCGAATTTGTTGGACGGCGGCGCCGATCTTGGCGTTGAGCGGGTCGAGTTTCTGATAGTTCTCCAGCGTGGTAACGGCCTCGGCGGGCTTGCCAGTTTCAATGAGCAATTGGGCGAACCGGAAATTAGCTTCGGGACTGTCCGGGCAGAGTTGGAGCGACTGGCGATAAGCGTACTCGGCTTCGTTAAAAAGTTTGCGGTACGCGTAGATGCCGCCGATGGCGGAGCGGAGTTTGGAGAATGTCTTGCGGGCATCGTTGTCGCGCCAAAACTCCGGCCGGGCAGTGAATTCGGCGACCAGTTTGTCCCAGTAAGCGCGGTCGCGGGCGATCATGGTCGACCAGAGCTGCGGGCTCGCCTGGGGCGTCTGGAGCGGTTCGGCATTGATCTTCATGATGATGCCGTACGGCTCGAGGTACGGGTACATCCAGGGGATGACGTAGCTTTCTTCGATGTAGAAGGTGTGCTTGGCTTTGTTGCGATCGTGAATCCATTTGCAGAGGATGCCGTTGATGTTCATCACGCCTTTGACGCCGCGCACTTGTACCCGGCCCCCGACGATATCGACTTCCTCTTCGGCATCGGGTTGCTCGCCCCGCGCGCGGCGACCTTGAATGTCCGCGACGTATTCTTGGAAGGCGCGTTGCGAATCTTGTTCGCCGGGAATCCAGATGGGTTCAACTGGGTACATCTTGTCGCGATGGAGATTGCGCCAGCCCCACCGGAAGACGGAGCGTTGCCAAGGATCGAGTTTGCTCAACGTGGCTTCATTCGTCGGGTTCGGACGCGAGTAATCGTAGTGGTCGCGGATGTAGGCCATGTACGTTGTGTCGGCCAACGCATTTTGGGTGACGATGTAAACGTCGCGCCGGTCGAAGTTCGGGTCGCGGAACTTGTTGCGCGGGGCGACTTGGCTCTCGGAGAAAATCATGTACGTCGGCACAAACCGGCCGGGATCGGTGCCGCCGAACAAGAAGGCGTCCTTATCCATCGGCGGATATTCGCCGCCGGGATTGAACATCCGGTAGCCGAATTGATAGCCAAAGTCATGGCCGCGTTGTTCGCAGGTTTCCCAGTTCTGGTTGAAGGGGATCAACGCCAGCGCCACCAGCGCCCAACTGCCGGCGACCACACCCATTCGCGGCAACCGCTCCGGCCAGCGGGCCAAAGCCCACGCCATTGTGAACGCAATGCCGTAACCGATCAGCATCGCGAAAAATCCGTGCGCCGGCGCGAAGAACTTCAGGTTAATCTCCTGCTGCGTCTTATCGATGTCGGGATTGATGATGATGATCAATCCGATCCATGAAATCAGGAAGGCGCTGAGGGCAAAGATCAGCCATTGCCGGCTGCGGTACTTGAGCTGCGTCCACTGGCTGAACAAGACGACGAACGGGACGACCGCAAACAAGGCTACCGGCCAGCCGTACTGCTTGAATAGTTGTTGGATAAATAGGCCAATTTGGATCCAGAACTTCTCCGTCCACGGCAGCGCGAGGCGGATTTGTTCGTATTGACCACGGGTGATGGCGTGGAGAAAGCCCTGTTTCGTCGACGCGAATCCCCAGTTCATCGGCGGATTTGTTGACGCCGCAATCGGCATGTAGACGTACATGCTTAAACCCAACAGAAACCAACCCGCGCACCACGCCGCGCGCTTCCAACACATCAGCCCGGCCTGCGTACCAAAAACCAACAACGCCGCCGCGCCTCCACCCACTAGCGCCAGCACCGGTAACGGCTGGCTCAACGGACCAAACAACAAAACCGTTTTCACCTTCTGCGTCCAAACCACCTCACCTGGGCCGGTCAGCAACCACGCATTGACGTACACGCCGGCCGCCCACGCCACGAGCAGGCCAAACCCGACTTCCAGCAAACCCGAATAGCGCTGCTTATCAGTTTGATCCTTGGCGAAAAATCCGACCACCCACAGGCCGATGACGAACGGCGCAGCCATCACGATGATCGTCTGATGGTTCGCCAGACTCAAGCCCCACACCAACAGCAACGCATACAAATACCGGTGTTTTTCCGGCCGCATCATCCACGCGAAGAAAATGCACGTCGTCAGCACGAACGAAAACACATTCAAGACCCGCATCTCCGGCACGCAAGCCCACTGCCACACGCCCCGGTTAAACGCAAACAGCATCGCCGACGCCGTCGCCACCGCGAGCGACAACCATTCCTTCAGAGACTCGTCAATTTTGTCGTCCCACGGCGAATTCCGCAGCAACATCAAAATGCTGCGCGACATCAACAGCGTCAGAATCCCGACCAACGCCGCACCCGTCACCACTGAGAATAAACACAACCGCCACGCCGGATTGCCGAACGGCACCAGGTGCCGCCAAACCCAGCCCAGAAACGCCCAGAGCGGATAGCCGGTCGGATGTGGCACGCCGAAGTTGAACGCCCCGGTCACCAGTTCGCCCGAGTCCTGCAACGTCACCTCCGGCACCATGTAATAAAAATACGTCAGCCCCGAAACGAGGAACGCCAGACCGGCCGCGACCCATTCTTGCCACGTGAAAAGCCCGCGCGGAGCGGACAAAGAAGTTGGAGTTGAATCAATTGGTTGTTTTGCCACGTAGACCTATCGAGGTTTGATCGCTGTTTAACCCGTTCTGTTCAGTGTCGAAAATGCCGAATGCCCGTAAAAACCATCGCCAGATTCCGTTGTTCTGCGGCCGCAATCACTTCCGGGTCGCGCACACTCCCGCCCGGCTGAATTGCCGCCACCGCCCCGGCCTCCGCCGCCGCGACCACGCCGTCCGGAAATGGAAAAAACGCATCGCTGGCCACCACACTCCCGGCCAGACTCAATCCCGCTTCCCCGGCTTTCCACACGGCAATCTTCGACGAATCCACCCGGCTCATCTGCCCGGCCCCAATGCCCAGCGTCCGTGCCGTCGCGCCGTCGGCCGTCGCGAAGACAATCGCGTTGGACTTTACATGCTTGACGACCCGCCACGCAAACAACATCGCATGCCGTTCCGCCTGTGTCGGATGCCGCTGCGTGACCGCCTTCAAGTCCGCCGCCGACACCAGCCGGGTGTCGCGCTCCTGCACCAGCACACCCCCGGTAACGGTTCTGGCTGAGAGCTGAGAGCTGACCGCTGAAAGCTTCTTAATCAGTCGCAAATTCTTCTTCTTCTGCAAAATCGCCAACGCGTCCGGCAAGAAATCCGGCGCCACAATCACTTCACTAAAAATCTCGGCGATGGCCGTCGCAATCCCGGCATCAAGCGGACGATTCACCGCAATGATTCCGCCGAACGGCGCCTGCTTGTCAGTCGCATACGCCAACTCCCACGCTGCGGCCAACGTCGGCGCGCTGCCCACGCCACACGGATTCGTGTGCTTGATGATGGCGACCGTCGGGTCCTCGAACTCCGCGACTAATTCCGCCGCCGCGGTCAGATCGAGAATGTTGTTATACGAAAGTTCCTTGCCGTGGAGTTGTTCAAACGGCTGCCCATAAAACGCCGCCTTCTGGTGCGGATTCTCGCCATAGCGAAGGTTCTGCGCCTTCGGCAGCGTCAACCGGAACGTCTCCGGTAACTCCGCCGCTTGGCCCTTCGCCTTCATCCGCTCCGCGTGCAAATGCGCCGCGATCGCGCCGTCATACCGGCTCGTGGTCTCGAACACTTTCACCGCGAGCTTCCAGCGAAACATTTCGCAGGTGTTGCCGGCGTGTTCTTGAATATCTTTCACCACCGCCGGGTAATCGCTGGGATCGACCACCACCGTCACGCTCGCATGATTCTTGGCCGCACTCCGCAACATGCTCGGGCCGCCAATGTCGATATTCTCGATCGCTTCGTGCAGGCTGACATTCGGTTTCGCGACGGTTTGCTCGAACGGATACAGATTCACCACCACCATGTCGATGGGCTGGATCCCGTGCTTGGCGGCGGCGGCTTCATGCTCGGCATTGCCGCGGATGTAGAGCAGTCCGCCGTGGACTTTCGGATGCAACGTCTTCACCCGGCCGTCCATCATCTCCGGGAAGCCGGTAAACTCGCCAATCTCCATCACCGGGATCCCCGCGTCCTGCAACGCGCGCGCCGTCCCGCCCGTCGAAACAATCTCAATTCCGAGAACGTGCAATTGTTGGACAAACTGAATCAGCCCCGTTTTATCGGAAACGCTGATCAATGCGCGGTGAATCCTGCTCATAGAACGGACAGCCTAGCGAAGCCGGGGGCGGCGTTCAATACCTTTGCGATGGAACTGCGGTCGGGCACAATGCCTGCTATTCAAGTGACCATGAAGAAGCGTCTATATAAATGGATTCGGGTGCGCCGCTGCACGCGCGGGCAAAGCTTGGTTGAATACGCATTGATCTTGGCGTTGATCTCGGTGGTCGCCATCGTAGTTCTCAAGGGCATCGGTCGTTCCGTCAACACCAAGCTCGGCAGCGTCAACGGCAATCTGTCGTAATTCAAATCCGTTACCGAATGTGCAGCGAATCGCCGGCAAAGGTCAGATCCAGCGGCACAATCTCCACCGCCTTCCGGTCGCCGTCCTTCTGCACCGTGCCGGCAATCCAGCCGCTATAACCGTGTTGCCGGGCCAACTCCACACACCGCGCCGCATCGCCGGCCGCGACGTACACCGCGAAGCCGACGCCCATATTAAAGGTGCCGTACGCCTCACGCGTGTCGAGATTGGCGGCGCGGCAGATCAACTCAAACACCGGCTGCGCTTCCGGCACCTTCTCGATCCGGTAAACAAACGGCGCATCCAGCCGCATCAACTTCCGCCAGCCGTGCCCCGTCAGATGCACTGCGTAATGCAACCGCAGTCCCGCCGCCTGACACGCCGCCACGAACCCCACATAAATCACCGACGGATCCAGCAACGCCTCGCCGTAACCGCGCCCATCCGAAAGTTTCGTCCGGTAACCTTCCGGCAACCGGTCCGCAATCGCCCGGCACAACGTCAACCCGTTCGTCTGCACGCCCGAGCTGGCGAGACACACAATCGCATCGCCATCCTGCACATCGCCGGTAATCCGATGCGACTTCGGCGCAATCCGCCCCAACGCCGACCCGCCCAACACCACCGTGCCCGGCGTGATCATCCCTTTCAACGCCTGCGTCTCACCGCCGCTCCACACCGCGCCCGCCTGCCGGCAGCCTTCCGCGAAACCGTCGGCCAGATCCTGCGCGCGGCGTTCGTCGGCAAAATATTCATTGTCCCCCACCGCCGCGTACATCGCGACGCTCACCGGTAACGCGCCCACGGCGCACAAATCGTTCGCAATCGTGGCCACATCATCAATGGCCACGTTCCGGTAGAAACTCTGTCCGGTCAGTTTGTAAAGCGCATCGGCCACCAAAACTTTCGTGCCGAGCGCTTCTTCGACGTGAGCGAGGTAAGCGTCCGGCGTTTCGACGACGTATGCGCTTTCGCCCCGAATGGCCGGCGCTTCCGAGAACCCATGCTGGAGAAGATTGCCGGTCGTGGTCGCCGCGGCGCGCTGACAAGCGCGCTTGAACGTATCGAGCACGTCGTAATCCACCCCAGCGGTTTTGTAGTTCAGGCTCACAGCAAGGAGCGTTGTGAACTGTCGGAGATCATGTCGCCGACGCCGCGCCGATACCGGGTGCGGTTTTGTTCCATGACAAATTTGTCGTGTTCACTGTCCACCGGCGACGGATAGTTGCCGGTGTAGCAGGCGGTGCAGAATTCGTTCTTGGGCAGGCCGGTCGCCTGGATCATGCCGTCGAGCGATAGATAGCCCAGCGAGTCGGCCCCGAGGAAGTCGCGGATTTGGTCGAGGGAATTGTTGGCGGCCATCAGTTCTTTGCGCGTCGGGAAGTCGATGCCGTAGGCGCACGGCCATTGGTGCGGCGGACAACTGATGCGCATGTGAACTTCTTTCGCGCCGGCTTCGCGCAAGGTGACGACGCGGGCCCGGGCGGTGGTGCCGCGCACGATAGAGTCGTCGACGACGATGACGCGTTTGCCGCGGACCATGTCGCCGATGAGATTGAGTTTCACGCGGACACTGAAGTCGCGGATGAGTTGGGACGGTTGGAGAAAGGTGCGGCCGATGTAGTGGTTGCGGACGAACGC
>JBAXYB010000107.1:0-10160 GCA_037127585.1 Verrucomicrobiota bacterium | reverse complement strand
GCTACTTCCAGAAATACCCCGCGGAACACGCCGACAAATTCGCCATCGTCCGCCGGCTGACCGGCGGCGGGCTGGTCTACCACGTTGACGACACCACTTTCACCGTCGTGACCCCGCCCGGCCACGCCTTGCATCAACTCAAAACCAACGACGCCTACTGCGCGATTCATAAAGCTGTTTCGCTCGCCCTCAGTTGTGGGAGCGCCCTTCTGGGCGCGAAACCGGTCGCGCCAGGAAAGGCGCTCCCACAATATGATTGTTTCCAAAACCCAGTTGCCGGTGACGTGGTGGCCGGCGATCAGAAACTTGCCGGCGGCGCGCAACGCCGCAACCGCGACGGCCTGCTCCATCAAGGCTCAATCGCCGCCCGCGTCACCGACCTACCGGCCAGCTTCCGCCGGCAATTCGATTGCGAATTCACCCCCTACAGACTGACCGGCGAAGAACACGCCATGATCACCTGGCTCGCCGACGGCAAGTACAATTCCGATGCTTGGAACAAACGTCTATGACCACTCAAGAAAAAGCCCTCCAGATTAACGTGGACGCCACCCGCTACGGCACCTTCGCCGAGATCGGTGCCGGGCAGGAAGTGGCCCGGTGGTTCTTCTACGTCGGTGGCGCCGCCGGCACCGTCGCCAAAACCATGTCGGCCTACGACATGTCGGTCAGCGACGCGATCTACGGCCCCTGCACCCGGTACGTCAGCCGGCAACGCCTCGGCTCGATGCTCGACCACGAATACCCGCTGCTCCTTGAACGCCTTGGCGCTAAACGCGGCGACAAAACCAATTTCTTCGTCTTCGCCAACACGATGGCCGCGCGCAGTTACAGCCGGCACGATGACGGGCACGGTTGGCTGGGCATCCGGTTCCAGCACATTCCGAAAGCCGCGCCATCCGAAATCATCCTGCACGTCCGGATGCTCGACTCCGAAAACGTCCGCGAACAGGACGCCCTCGGCGCGCTCGGTGTGAATCTCATTCACGGCGCCTTCTACCTCTACAACAACCCGCCCGCGCTCGTCGCCTCGCTGCTCGACAACCTCACCCACGAACGCATCGAGATCGACATGCTCCGCGTCTCCGGCCCCGCCTTTGCCGGCGTGGACAACCGGCTGATGAGCCTCCAACTCGTCCAACAAAGTTTCACCGACGCCGCGCTCTTCACCGCCGACGGTGAAGTCGTCCAACCCGTCGACGCGCTCTACAAAAAATCCATCCTCATCGAACGCGGCAGCTTCCGCCCAATCACCAATCTCACCACCGCCATCCTCGACGCCGCCCGGCAACATTTCCCCGCCGCCGAACCGCCCACCGTCCTCATGGAAATGACGCTGCGCCAACTCCAGACCGGCGACAAGATCGACCACGCCGACTTCCTGGCCCGGGCCGACATCCTCGGCGCGCTGGGCTACACGGTCATGGTCTCGAATTATCTGCGCTATCACCGGCTCGTCCCGTTCTTGCGGCGGCTCACGACCAAACCCATCGGCTTCGCGATGGGCCTTCGCAACGTCAAAGAACTCTTCGACGAACAATATTACACCGACATGCCCGGCGGCATCCTCCAAGCCGCCGGCGAACTCTTCCAAGGCGACCTCAAACTCTACGTCTGTCCCGCGCTCGACCCCGCCGGCAAGATTGTCAATCCGGCCGACCACCAAGTTGCCCCGCACCTCCGGCATCTCTACGCGCACCTGCTCGACAACCACTTCATCGAACCCATGACTGGCATCGACGACAAGCTCCTGAAAATTCTCGCCCGCGAAGTTCTCTCCAACATCCAGACCGGCAATCCCGCGTGGGAAGCCGTGGTCCCGCCCGCTGCCGTCGCGTTGATCAAGCAGCGCGGCCTCTTCGGCCACAACAAGGATGCGGATGCTGATCAAGTTTGAGTTAAAGCGGTCGCTAATCTAAGCAGTATCCTGTAGCCGAAGCGTGAGCTTCGGAATTCGGGTGCCGGCCACCGAAGCTCACGCTTCGGCTACAGGCTTTGCACAAATTACGCCCCAGTCTCGGGGGTGTTCGCATCGCGCGGATGGTAGAGGCCAAATTGAATGAGCTTCTCGCGGATCGTCGGGCGCGAGACGCCGAGCCATTTGGCGGCTTTGGCTTGGTTGCCGTCGGCTAACTTGAACGCTTGCGCGAAGAGTTCGCGTTCACACGCTTCGAACAATTCAGCGTGAACTTTTTCGAGTTCGCCGCGCACCGCCCGCTGTAACAAATCGGCCACATAGCTCGCCAGAGGTTGACTCTCACCGGGCTGGGGCGGACGACTTTGGGTGTAGGCGTGCGTGACTTCGGCGGGGCCAATGGTCAAGCCGCGGGCGTGAAGCAGGGATTTGCGGACGACGTTTTCCAATTCGCGGACATTGCCGTGCCACGGTTGTTGTTGGAGATATTGGATAGCGGCTTCGGCCATTGCCGGCTGCGTGACACCGAGTTCGCGGCCGTAGCGCTGCAGGAAATACCGGACCAATGCCGGGATGTCTTCGCGCCGGTCGCGCAAAGCGGGGAGGTGAATCACGGCGACGTTGAGCCGGTAGTAGAGGTCTTCCCGAAAATGTTTTTCGCGGATGGCGACTTCGAGGTCGCGGTGCGTCGCGGTGATGATGCGGACATCAACGGTGAGAGTTTCCCGGCCGCCGAGCCGTTGGATCGTTTTTTCCTGGAGCACGCGCAGGAGCTTGGATTGCGTGCTGATGGTCATATCGCCAATTTCATCGAGAAAGATGGTGCCGCCGTTGGCTTGTTCGAACCGGCCGATGCGGCGTGCAGTGGCGCCAGTAAAGGCGCCTTGTTCATGGCCGAAGAGTTCGCTTTCGAGCAATGTCTCCGGGATGGCGACGCAGTTGACGACGATGAACGGTTTGGTCGAGCGGTCGCTGTGTTGGTAGAGCGCGCGGGCGACGAGTTCTTTACCGGTGCCGGTATCGCCACGGATGAGGACGGTGACGTTCTTGGCGGCGAGCCGGCCGATGTCTTTGTAAATCGTCTGCATCGCGCGGCTCTGGCCGACGATGGCGTCTTTGACGGTGTCCTCGGTGCCGACTTCCACAGTGGCGGAGGCGAGCCGGCGGCTGGCGAGGGCTTTTTGGATGAGTTCGAGGAGTTCGCCGGGATCAAACGGTTTGAGGAGGTAATCGTAGGCACCGAGCTTGGTGGCTTCGATGGCGACCTCGGTGGTGTGATGGGCGGTCATCAACACGATCGGCAGATGCGGTTGATCGGTGTGGAGTTGCCGGATGAGGTCGAGGCCGGCTTTGGTGTCGAGCGGGCCGACCCCGGGGAGTTGAAGGTCGGTGATGATGATGTCGAATTGGCCCGCCTTGGCCGACGTGAAGCCGGCCAAGGCGGTGCCGGCGATCGTGACGGTGTAGCCTTCCATCTCGAATAGTTCTTTGAGCGAGATGGCGAGCGACTCGTTGTCTTCGATGATGAGAATGTGGCCGGTCTGACTCATGGCTGGGCCTCGTGCACGGGGAGAATGATGGTGAAGATCGTGCGGCCCGGTTGGGACTGGAGATCAATCACACCGCAATGGCGATTGACGATCCGAGCGGCGATGGAGAGCCCGAGGCCGGTGCCGCCTTTTTTGGTGCTGAAGAACGGATCGAACAGCCGGCGCTGGATATTGGGGGCGATACCGGGGCCGCTGTCTTCGACTTCAAGGAGGACGACGGTCGCGGGGCGCTCGTGGAGACGGCGATTATCGGTCCGGGCGCGGAGCGTGATGGTGCCGGCTTGGCCGATGCTTTCGGCGGCGTTTTGAATGAGGTTGATGAGCACTTGAGTCAATTGTTGCGCGTCAGCCAGAAAGGGAGCGGGAGTCGTGCCGTCGACCGTTAACTCGATAGCATTTTTTTCGCACGTCGGGGCGAGGAGATGCTGAACTTCCGCGAAGATTTGCGGCGCAGTCAACGGCGCGAGCACCGGGCTGCTGGGCTGGGCGGATTCGAGGAAGTCTTTGACGATGCGGTCGAGACGGTGGATTTCGTTGCGGATGACGGTGGCGTCGGTGTCTTCGCGCGAGCCTTTGGTCAGCGACCGTTGCAGGGTGAACAGGCGCGTGGTGATCGCGCTGAGTGGGTTGCGGATTTCATGGGCAACGACGGCGGCGAGTTCGCCGAAGTGGACGAGTTTTTGTTGGCGTTCGAGGACGGCTTGAGTTTCAACGAGCCGGGCCCGCAACGGTGTGACGACCCGCCGGTAAATCACCAGCGCCAACCATAATCCCGCGGCGGTCAAGGTGAGCACGGACGCCAGCATCAAGCGTTGCAGCCACACCAGCCAGCGCCGCGAGCCTTCGAGAAACAGATGAATGCCGTTAGCTTGGGCGCGCGCTCGCATGCCGAGTTGTTCGAGCCGTTCGGCTTTCACTTCGGCCTCCTCCTCGATTTCCACCGCGCGGAGTAGTGGGAGGTTGGGTTGCGTGAGCGGTGTGACGGCTCGGCTGTAACCATCCGCCGCGTCGTGCAAGTTCGCCAAGAGACTGTTGAAATCCACCGTCAGCCCGATTGGCCAGATCATGACGATTTTGCCTTGGATGACGTATTGCTGCCGTTCCTCGAGCCAGGCGGTGAAGGCGCGGCTGCGGCGCTGATAGCGTTCCCACTCGGCGCGCTCCGACGTGGTGACAAACTTCGCGACCGCATCGTGGGCATCATCCACAAACGCCTGCACGTGATCCGCGATGTCGAGGTACTCGCGTTCGACGCGGTCCAGCGCGATCGGCGCGCGATTGATTTCGGCCACGATCCCGTACGTGCGCCAAGCCGCCCAACCGATCAGCCCGACCAGCAGTAACAAGATCACTTCCGCCGCGCTAATCCGCCGCCGGTCTGTCTGACTCATTATGCTCCACTCCGCATCGTGGCCGGAGTGTAAACGCGCCGCTGCCCACCCGGCGAGTGCAAAGCCGGTTGGCAGGGTGTGCCAACTGAGTTTGCACCTCACTCGACGAGTCAATTCGGCGGTGGACTGTCTTCCTCATAAACACGGGCATTTCTCCTGCGCGGCGCCGTTGGCATGCCGGTTGCAAATCGCAACCTTGCGAATCAATCGCAAGTTTGCTGCCAAGCCGTAGCGTCTAAGGAAACGAAATGAACAAAGACCGTGGATCACGAAGTCCACTGATTGCCGGGATCGCATTGCTCGCCCAGTTTGTGTCGAGCCCGCGCGCGCGCGCCGAAGACCAGGTCGCGTACAAGGACGAGTACTATCAGGAGGACGGCAATCGCATCAACATCGCGACCCACTCGGCCTACTTCGAGAAAGCCATCAACTCCGTCCTCACCCTACAGGCCGGCTACGTCTACGACGGCATCTCCGGCGCCTCGCCGACCGGCGGCATCCCGCTCCCCGGTTCAAATAAAGTCCCGCTCGCCAAAGTCGACGACGTCCGCAACGCCGGCAACGTGATCGTTGGTCTCCATCTCGGCAATCACACCTTGTCGCCGCAATTCTCCTACAGCACCGAGAACGACTACACCTCCGTCGGCCTCGCGCTCAACGACGCCATCACGTTCAACGAAAAAAATACCACGCTCAACCTCGGCATCTCCCACGACTTCGACACCATCCAGCCCGAGTTCTGGAAAAACAGCAAAAGCAAAGACAGCACCGACGCGTTGATTGGCCTCACGCAACTACTCGACCCGCGCACCTACATCACCGTCAACGCCACCTTCGGCTACAGCGATGGCTTCCTCGCCGATCCGTACAAACGCTTCCACTTCGAAGACTATCCCGACCCGCTCAATCCCGATCCGACCGCGACGTTCTCCGAGAAACGTCCCGGCTACAAATCCAAGGAAATCCTCTACCTCAGCGCGAACCACTTCTTCGATGCGCTCAACGGCAGCCTCGAAGGCTCCTACCGGTTCTACCACGACAGCTACGGCATCAACGCCCAAACCGTCGGCGTCGCCTGGTTCCAAAAAATCGGCAAACACCTCATCATCTCCCCGCTGTTCCGGTACTACTACCAAACCGCCGCCAGCTTCTACGCCACGCAACTCCCCGGCGATCCCTCCGACCCGGCCAACTCCGCGCCAATCCCCAATTACTACTCCGCCGATTACCGGCTCTCCGAAATGGAGACCTTCACCTACGGCCTCAAACTCGTCTACCAGATCAACGACCACATTCGCCTCGACGCCGCGTTCACGCGCTACGACATGCGCGGCCTCGACGGCAAGACCTGGTCGAGCGCCTACCCGAAAGCCAACGTCCTCACCCTCGGAGCGACATGGTCCTTCTAGAACCAACACCCGCCCCAGCCGTGGCCGTCCTACCGCGCGTCCTCCGGTCGCTCGAAGAACGAACGCTGGCCACCGGCACCCACAAGATCACCTTCTTCGCAATGGGCACGAGTTGCTCCGTCACCTTCGCCGCGCCGACCGCCGCCGCTGAACGCGACTTCACCTACACCGTCCTCCGCTGGGTCGCTGCATTCGAAGTCAAATACTCACGCTTCCTCCCCGACAGCCTCATCGGCCGCATCAACGCCGCCGCCGGCAGCGAATGGATCGCCATCGACGCCGAGACCGACCGGATGTTTACGCTCTGCGATCAACTCACCTTCATGACCCAAGGCGCGTTCGACCCCACCGCCCTCCCGCTCATCCAACTCTGGAACTGGAAAGCCCAACCGGCCATCATCCCGGACGACACCGCGATTGCCGCTGCGCGCGAGCTGGTCGGCTGGAACAAAGTCCAACGCCAACCCGACCGCGTCTTCCTCCCCGAACCCGGCATGGCCCTCGACCTCGGCGGCTTCGGCAAAGAATACGCCGTCGACTGCGTTGCCCAACTCGCCACCAGCTTCGGGATCCGGTCCGCGCTTATAGATTTTGGTCAAGACGTCCGTGCCCTCGGTCATCCGCCCGGCAAACACGCCTGGCACGTTGGCCTCGAAGATCCCAACCATCCCGGCGCCTGCTGGAACAGCGTCGCTGCGACGGATATTGCCGTCGCGACCTCCGGTGATTACCGGCGATGCTTCGTGAAAGACGGGCGCCGGTATGGTCACATCCTCGACCCGCGCACCGGCCAGCCGGTCGACAACGGCTGTCTGTCCGTCACCGTGATCGCCCCAAGCTGCACGATGGCCGGTGTGCTCTCGACGTCCGCCTTCATCATCGGTCCGCGCGACGGCATCCGTCTCATCGAAACCTGCACCGGCGCCGAAGCCTGCATCCTCACCGCCAAAGGCAACTACGAAACCCGGAGATTCCAAACCTATGTCACTCAATAAAGCTGTGCTCGCCCTCGCGCTGCTCGCGGTCGCCGCCACCAGTCAACTCAAAGTCGGCGACGCGTTCCCGAGTCTGGCCGACTCCAAACTCGAAGGCCAGTTACCGGCCGATCTCGCCGGCAAGATCGTCATCGTCGATTTCTGGGCAAGCTGGTGCAGCCCGTGCAAAGCCTCGTTCCCGGTCTTGAACGAACTCCACCAGCAATACGCCGACAAAGGCGTCGTCATCCTCGGCGTCAACGTCGACGAAAAACGCGCCGACATGGACGGCTTCCTCAAACAACACCCCGCGACGTTCACCATCGTCCGCGATGCCGAGAAGAAACTCGTGGCGCGAGCCAACATCAACACCATGCCCACGTCGTTCATCCTCGACGCCACCGGCAAAGTGCGATTCGTCCACAACGGTTTCCACGGCGACACGACGAAGAAGCAATACATCACCGAGATCGACGAACTCCTGAAAGCGAAATGACACCATGAAACGACTCGCCACACTCCTGTTGGTGCTGGCTGCCAGCGGTTGCGCCAACGTCAAACCCTGGGAACGCCAGACCCTCGCCGATTACACCATGCGCGGCGACCGCGATCCCATCGCCGAGAAAAACGCCGAGCACATGTGGTTCAGTCGCGAGTCCGCCAGCGGCGGCAAGGGAGTCGGCGGCGGCGGATGTGGGTGCAACTAGGCGCGTCATGAAAGCCCTACTCCTGACATTCTTGGTTTGTGGCGCGGCCCTCGCCGACAGCCCCTTCGGCGTCACGCCCAAGCTCGACGGCCAACAACTCCGCGTCACTTTCACCATGCCGGCCGAGCATCACATCTATGCCGACCGGCTCAGCTTTGAACTGGACGGCACGTCCGCCGCCTTCCTCCTCCCAGTCCCGGCGGACGTGCCGGACAAGTTTAGTGGCGAGATCAACAAATCCTACGTCGGCACCTTCGCCGCGACGTACACAGTGCCGGCCACCGCGAAGACGCTGACCGTGCGCCTCCAAGGTTGCGACGATGCGCGCTGCTATTTCCCGGAAGTCCGCACCTTCCCATTAAACGGGGCCGCCGCCACGCAACTCACCGCCGCGGTCACTCCTCCAGCGGCGTGGCGCGATCTGGCGGACCGGTTCACGGTCACCGCGCGCGGCAGCGGGTACCTCAACGAAAAAGATTTCCTCGCGTTCCTCAACAAGACCGCCACCCCGGTCGCCGGTCTTGGATTAGTTGCCACACTCGGCTTGATCCTCCTCGGCGGAATCGGCCTGAATCTCACCCCTTGCATCCTCCCGCTCATCCCCATCAACCTCGCCATCATCGGCGCCGGCGCGCAAGCCGGCTCCAAGCGCCGCGGCTTCTTCCTCGGCGCCGTCTACGCCACCGGCATGGCCGTCGCATACGGATTACTTGGCGTCATCGTTGTTCTGACCGGCGCGAAATTCGGCACGCTCAACTCCTCGCCCTGGTTCAACCTCGCCATCGCCGGTGTCTTCGTCGTCCTCGCGCTGGCCATGTTCGATGTGTTCACAATCGATCTCTCACGTTTCCAAGGAGGCGCAGCGACGGAAGGGAGAAGTAAATTCGTCGTGGCCTACACAATGGGATCAGTCGCCGCCCTCCTCGCCGGTGCGTGTGTCGCACCGGTCGTTATTTCCGTCCTGTTACAAGCCACCAATCTCTACAACCGCGGCCTGGCCATCGGCCTAGCGCTGCCGTTCCTGCTCGGACTCGGCATGGGCATCCCGTGGCCGTTCGCCGGTGCCGGCCTCTCGTTCCTGCCGAAACCCGGCAAGTGGATGATGCGCGTGAAGTACGGCTTCGGCGTCATGATTGCCGGCATGGCGTTGTATTACGGCTGGCTCACGTACGGATTGTTGAAACCGGCTGGTCCAATTGCCGGTGACCCTCTCCAGCAACTTGCCGCCACGCTCGCCCGCGCCGACAAAGAAGGCAAACCGGTCTTCGTCGATTTCTACGCGAGCTGGTGCAAGAACTGTTCGGCGATGGAACACACCACCTTCCGGTCCGCCGCCGTCAAACAACAGCTCAGCGAATACGTCCAGATCAAACTGCCGGCCGAGCACCCGAACGAAGCGCCGGCCAAAGAGATTTTAGATTACTTCGGGGCGCTGGGTTTGCCGACGTACGTCGTCCTCACCCCGAAGGAAAAGTCCACGAAAGTCGCCATGAGGTAACCAACTATGAAACAAACCGCGAAGACCACGTCCGTCTCGCTCGCCATCATCCTGCAACTCCTGCCGGTTGCGAAGCAAGTCCTCACCGAAATCACTGATTTCACGCCTACCATCTCGATCATTTTCCGTTGGGGCATCGGCCTCTCCGCTCTGCTCGGCGGCGTCGACGCCGTCTCCGGCGCCTCCACCGTCATCACCAGTCCGTCCACGGCGACCGGCACCAACGGTGTGCCATTCTCCTTCCGTCTCACCACCGGCCCGCAAGTCGCGTCGAGCTACACTGCGTCGCCGCTGCCGCCCGGCCTGATCTTGACCGCCAGTAGTGGTCGCATCACCGGCACCCCCACGCAATCCGGTGTCACCGTCGCCACCGTTCGTGGCTGCGATGGCGGCAACGGCTGCACTCCCAACGCCACCTTGACCATCACAATTGTTGCAGGCGGTGGTGGCGGCGCCACTCCGCCGACTATCACCTCGCAACCCGGCAACGTCACCGTGACCGCCGGCAGTTCCGCGACGTTCAGCGTCACCGCCGCCGGCACCGCGCCCTTGACGTATCAATGGCGGTACAATGCTGCCAACATCGCCGGCGCAACCGGCAGTTCATTCAGTATGGCTAGCGCACAACCCGCTAATGCTGGCACCTACTCCGTCGTCGTCAGCAATTCCGCCGGCACCGTCACCAGCGCCAACGCCACGCTCACCGTCAATCCCCT
>JBAXYB010000106.1:0-10199 GCA_037127585.1 Verrucomicrobiota bacterium | reverse complement strand
GATCGTTGAACGCCAAGGTTGCCCCGTCAACGTTCAGCGTGCCGAAAACATTGACGAAGTCGCCCGTGGCAGTCGTGCCGGGGCCGTTGGCCAGATCAATCAGTAACGTGCCGGCCAGCGTCAGGTTGTTGCTGAACACCAGCGTGCCCAAGGAGGTGCCGGGCGAGAGCGTCCCCCCACTCTTGACGGTCGCCGCCGGTACCACCGTCCCGGTGCCGTTGAGCACCATCGCGTTGGTGATCACCAACCCAAACCCGTCAGTCACCTTGAGGTATCCGCCGTTGAGCGTGTTCGTCGCCGCCGCCGTGCCATTGCCCAACACCACATCCGCGCCGAGGGCCAGCGTCATGTTCTTGGCGATCAACTGCCCGCCATTCAGCCGGAGCGTCTGGACATAGCTGCCGTAGTTGGTCACGATCAGGTTATCCACTGTCACCAACCCGCCATTCCTGATCACCAGCGAGGCTTGACCGGACTGGCCGATCACCAGATTGCCGCCGGCCGCGGTCGTGTTGGTCACGTAGAGGTTGCCGCCGGTGACGTTGATGTAATTGTTGGAGGCGATGCCTGACCCCTGCGCCACCGAGACCGTGAGGTTGCTGGCGATCAGGGTGCCGCCATTGTCAATCTGGATATAGTTGTTGGTGGTATATTGAAGACCACTCTGTGTTTGACCAAGTGTCAGATCCCGGGCGTACTTCGCCACCGACCCGGCCCCCGACACCCGCAGGTAGTTGCCCTGATCGGGGTGGCCGGCGCCACCGGCAATTCCACTACTTGCGCCAGCAATCAAATTGCCCGCACCAGAGAGATACATGTTGGCGCCACCCAGAACGTCCACGTGGTTCCCAATCGTAGAATTGTTACTATCCGGTGCTATCGCGACGTTGAGCACGACAGCGGTGAACGTACTCCCGGAGTCGGTGATGATGATGCTATTATTCCCGCCACCATACTTCGTAGCAAGACCGACCAAGCCATTGTGGATAAAGCTCGCGCCATTGGAAACAATCAATGAGTTGCCAGACGATTTGTCAGTCGCCAGATTGAAGTCCATGTTGGTTATCGCCAACGCGGAACCCGCATTCGCCACCATAATCGTCTTGCTACCGCCGGGCGCCCATTGCACCTGATTAAAACTCGAAGACTGAGCAACGAGGGCCGCTTTCGCGCCGTTCGTCACAATCAGGGTTCCGTTGATCGTCATAGAGGGGCTGCCCGGGCTGTAAAACTTGAACGTCGTGCTCGACCCCTGAACCACCAGCTTCCCTGGCAGGCTGAAGGCACCACTAGTGACGTTGGTGATGAGATTCTGGCCACCGGCCATCACCCACGTGCCGTCCAGAGACAGGCTGTTGGCATTGATTTTGAACGTCGAGCCGTTCAAGATGGTGACGTTGGCGCTGCTGGTGCTGGTGATAAACGAGTTGGTCGTCGTGGCCGTGTTGTTGGTCATGAACAACTGGTCCACAATCAGGTTGCCCCCGTTCAACGCCAGGGTGCCCTGCCCGCTCTGGCCGACGATCAACTTCGCATTGCCGTTGTTGGTCACCGCCAACGTGCCGTTGACCCAGACGACCGTGGCAGTGTCGCCCGCGTTCTGGCCGATGCTGAAACTATTGTTCAGCGTCCATGTCCCCGTGCCGAACTTGCCGGTCACGATGCCGCTGGTGCCGTTGAAGTAGGCGTTGGCGTTGAGGAAACTTGCGCCGGCGACGTTGGTGACCGAGTAGGCGAAATTGTTGGTGAAGATGGCGTTGTCATTGACGCCCGGGACGCCGTTGCTCCAAATCGCGGTCGTGTCGCCAAAGTTGCCGCCGGCTGTCGTGTTGGTCCAAATGGAGTCGGCGGCGAAGACATTCGCCGGCGGCGCGAGGAGGAGCGCAGCCAGAACGTTGAACCCTGTCAGGAGTTTCAAAACTCGAGAAAACGGCATCATCTTTTTCATGACAAAAAACCTCCGGTTAGAATCTTTCTCGCGCGATACATCGTCTTGCTTGCGCACTCGCCCTGTTCCTGTTTCTTCAGTTCCTCAAACCGCACCCTGATCTCCGGTCACCCCGGAACATCAAACGTTTGAACAAGAGTCAAATACTAGATTGACCTTCTCGTGTCAACAACCAATTTACCTCCAAGTAAACGCAACCCGGAGGAAGGAGGGGGGAGGGATTCGTTGACTCAGCCTCAACCCGCACCGCGCTACCCAACCCGGGACGGCCCAGTGGGGCGACGGATCCAGCGGTTCACCTGACGTACTCCGTCGCCATCGCGACAAGGTTCCGGTGGCCCAAAACATTACGATCTGGCGCAGTGATGAGAACACATGGTGAATTGTAGCCACGGCGCTCTGCGCCGTGCAGCCCGTTCCCCAGCGGCGCAGAGCGCCGCGGCTTGTATCTACAGCCGGATCGTAAAGATTCAGTTCCGGTGGCCACCGGCTCAGATTTCGCTTGCGCGGCATCTGATTTATCGTTATATTGGCTGCGGAATGTCAGATCGATCACAGCAACATGTGTGCTTTTGCGGCCGAGTCGGTTTTACGCTGATCGAGTTGTTGGTGGTCATCGCCATTGTCGCGCTGTTGGCGGCGCTGCTGTTGCCGTCTCTGTCGAGCGCGCGGGAGCGCGGGCGGTCCATCGCGTGTGCCTCCAATCTGCGGCAGATCGGTGTGGCAATGGTCGAATTTGCCCAAGACAATGATGGGCGGTTACCCTGCTATGGCAACAACGCGGCCCTCACCGCGACTCTCTCTTGGGCCAATATATTGGATATAGCGGCTTTTGGTCATCCGAACGCGTTTCAATGGGGCCAAGACAAGCCGCTCACTCTCTTTGGATGGGCGTCACAGAATACAATGCTGGGCTGTCCTTCAAAACCGTGGGCCAATTACTATGGTAATGGCTCCACGGCTTACCTCATGAACTCGGCCGCAAATGGGAATTGGGCATACAACCCGAATTCACCAGCCGTGTCGAATGGGTTGGTTGTGGCGGCCGACCCCAAGCAAATCGATCCCAGCGGGACGATTACCACCTACTGGCTAGGGGCGAGGATGGATCTGTTTTCCAGTAGGGCGGCGGACACGGTGCTCATCAATGAAAGCGAGGCGCCGGGTTTTAATCAATACAACGGCAACGGCCCGCCCTTTTGGATCTTAACTGCTGCCGCTGTTGGCGAAAATGTCGCGGCTGGTTATGCGCCCTATACCGCGCGAGCGGGCGCGTATGCTTTTCGCCACAACATGATTGGCAATTTCCTGTTCATGGATGGGCACGTGGAGATGCTAACGCCCCAGGCGCTTCCCCGCCTGACCTCCAACCCCGGTTTTGCCGTCATCCCGTAGCGGGTGGCTTGACGGATGCAACTCATCCTTTTTCCAGCGCCCCAACTGAACTCTTCCATTCCTGCTTTCGACCGGGTGCGACCGGTGAATTGTCGAAATGGCGTTCTGCACCGTGCGTCCTTGCCATATCGCACCGCCCCGCAGAGCGGAGCGGCTACAATCAGACGGTAACGATTCGCGCGCCCCCCGATGACTATGAAACGATCTTCGTACTGGCCACTGCCCAAGACATCACCGGCCCGTGTTGGCCTGTGTGCCCAACGGCTGGAACGGGCCTCGGCTTATCTCGAACGATTGATTGCGGATCGCGCCCTGGCCGGGGCCATCACCCTGGTCGCGAGGCGGGGCCACATCGCCCACCTGTGCTGCCAGGGCCAGCAGGATGTCGAGCATGGCGTGGCCATGCGGGAGGACGCCCTGTTCCGCATTTATTCGATGACCAAGCCCATCGTCGCCGTCGCCACGTTGATGCTCTACGAGGAATTGGCCCTGGGGTTGCAGGATCCGGTGAAACGGTTTCTGCCGGAATTTGCCAATCTCAAGGTGGCCGTCACCGGGCTGAAGGGCAAAACACGGAAGGTGCTGCCCAAACGCGACATCACCCTCCACGATCTGCTGACGCACACCGGCGGGCTGAGTTATGCCTTGGCTCTGGAGTACGGGAAAAAGGGAAAGAATTTGGCAGCCTTTATCAAGGAGTTTTGTCAGGAGCCGCTCTTGGGACATCCCGGCGAGCAGTGGCGGTATTCCAGTTCCAATGACGTGCTGGGTCGCGTGATTGAAGTGATTTCAGGACAGTCGCTCGATGTGTTTCTCGAGAACCGAATCTTTCGTCCTCTCGGCATGCGTGACACCGGCTTCTTCGTTCCGCCCGCCAAGCACCACCGGCTCGCCGCCCTTTACCAGCACGATCTCCAGGCGCGAATTATCCCTTACGGCGCCGAAGACCAGCCCTACCTGGAGAAACCAGCGTTCCTTTCCGGCGGCGCCGGCCTGGTATCCTCCACCGCGGACTACCTCCGGTTCTGCCTCATGCTGCTGGGCGGTGGCGCTCTGAATGGCGTGCGGATTCTGAGTCCCAAAACCGTGGAACTGATGCGCCAGGATCATCTGCCTCCCGGCCATCCCGCGATCGAGCCCTACAAATTCGGCTATGGCTATGGCGTGTCGGTGTTGCGCAGCCTCACTGAAAAACAGGGGATCGGATCGGTGGGCGAGTTTGGCTGGGGTGGCGCCGCCGGCACCAACGTCTGGATCGATCCGCAGGAAGACATGGTCTGCCTGGTGATGTTCCAACTCCGGAACCCGGTCATCCCCATGATTGATCACCGGACGAAAGTGGCGCTCACTGCGTCGATTATCGACTAACCCGCTGAACTTTCACGATCCTGCATCCGGGAGGATGCGGCCAATGATTACAGCCTCGGCGCACGCATGTGATCCGCATCTTCCCGAACGAGGCGAGCTGCCTGCGGTTGGTGCGGGCGTTGGCAGTGGAACAACACGAAGAATGGCTGGAAGGCGCACGATACATCGACATGGACCCGCTGCGCGAACAACGCAAGGTGAAATTGGCGCTACCCGCCTGATCGACGAAATTTTTCCTCCCCTCGGGGAGGAAAGGGAGGGACGGACTACCAGACCAAATTGCTGAGCTTGACGGACACGACTCAAACCGGCCTCGCCTTCCCGCCGATAGCAGCAGACCCACTCCGCCAACGTGCTGGGACCAATCCCGAGTTCGCGAATGATTAACGACTCGGGAAAGCTTTCTTCCAGCCGGAGCTTCACGGCTTTCAAACGGAACTCGAACGAATAGATGGGGCGACCGCCGCGCCGCGAAAGCCCCCTAGCAGCCCGTCAATAAACACCAGATTCTGTCAGTGGGTGAAACGATCGGGGACAGAAGCTTTGTTGCGACCACAAACGCACAATGTTGACTTGATGGGCCGCCCAAGTGCGACTTCGGTCACGCCAGCAGGCTAACTGGAGCCATAAGGCGAACAAAAGCCCCGCGACCGACCGGGGCTTGCTCAGTCCCCAAATCTTGCGCAGCAGCAGCCCCAAATTGAATGCGGCACACTTCAATACATACGCCTTACTCACGTTGACCACTCCCCGCAGCCAACTGTGTCGCCCGCCTCCGGGAGATCATGTAGCGCGGGACAGCGGAGAAAGCCCAACTGATCAAACTGGTGGAAAGCCGATGCCAGATCCAGACCAAAAGCGGCAAACAGGGTGATAAACTACCTACCTGTCAATCAGCGGAGGCTTCCTCGGCCATCGCGGCGACGTTCTGGGGTGGGATGTTGGGCAACAGGGCCTCGTGGCTTGGGCTGATGATGACGCACGGCCCGAGCAGGTCCCTGACGCGACGGACTTCGTCGCGCACTTGCGCAGGGGTTGCCGTTGACGAGCAGGTCTTGGGTGTCGATCCCGCCAAGAAACGCGATGCGTCCCTTGTGACGCGCGGCCAGCGACCCGGCATCCATGCCGGTCGCCAACGCCTGCAACTGGTGGAGGCATTGCACGCCGGCGTCGATGAGTTGGTCGATTACCCGCCAGATCGAGCCGCAGGAATGGAGGATCACTTGCCGGCCATGCCGGGGCGCCTGCGCGGTGAACTTCCGTGCCCACGGCAACACGAACTGCTCGAAGTGCGCCGGGCTGCACATCGAGTCACGTTGCGTGCCGAAATCGTTGCCGAAGAAGAACGCATCCGCACGGTCGCCGGCTTCGCGGAAGAACCGTTCGTTGGCGTCGTAGTAAAACTGGCACACCCGGTCGGTGGCGGCGGCAACGACTTCCGGGTGGGTGTGCATTTTCATGAAGTACTCCTCGATGCCAATCAGGTCCATCAGGTTGTGATAGTAGCAAGTCCACAACCCGCTCGCCCGGTACACATCACCCGCCGCATCCAAGGCCGCCAGCGCCGGCGCAAAGTCCATGTTCTCCGCCTTGGGCCAGGGATACCGGTCCAGTTCCGCGACCGTCTCACATTCCGCCAACGGTCCCGCCGCCGCGTGATACCCGGCCGTGCCGGTATCGAAGATGCCGCGCCCGTTGGGCGACCGGTACGCTCCCGGCATCCACTGCGGACAGATCCAGCGGAAATCGTCGCCGAGTTTCTGCCGCAACTCTTCGTCGGACTTCGTCCCGAAGTACGCGTGATAAATCGCCCACGTTTCGCCGTGGGGGCAACCGAGCCAGAAGCCACACCGGTCCGCCGGTTGGCCGGCAATGATGGTTCGAATCCGTTCGCGGCTGGTCATCATGGGCGGTGCTCCGGTTGGTTCGCGAGCCAGTCAGTCAAGGTCGCGACACGCTCCGGGTGTTTCCGGCTGCGCGCGAGGAAACCGACGCCGTGTTGTGGCATCGGGTCTTGATCGGTTGGCTGATACCGGAGATCGACGCTCCAGCGGACGTGGTCGGAGTTGTTTCGCGTGGACATGTGGAGCAAGCGGTCATTGAACAGCAGCGCACTGCCGGCAGACATCGGGAGTTGGAGAACCTTCTTCCCTTTGGCGACCTCGTCGCCGAGGGCAAGGAAGCCCGTGCCGGAATAGGTCTCCTGGTGATGCGGGATGACGCGTTTCGTATGCGTGCCGGGAATCAGGTGCAGGCAACCATTCTCCGGGGTCGAGTCCACGAGTGGAATCCAGACCGTGATGACCGGGTTGGCGTTCGCGTCCGGCCAGTACGATTTGTCCTGATGCCAGGGCACGGCGCCGGCGGCGACCTTCGGGACTTTGGGGCGGACATTGTAAACCGGGTTGGCAAAAATCTCCGGACCAATGAGCGATTGGACAGCATCGAGAAGCTTCGGGTTGCTCATCAGAACAAAATAGCCCGGGAAGCGATCGCGCCAGCTCCGTCCGTACTTCAGAAAGTCCTGGTCGGTGAGCCCGGCGAACAAGTCCGCCAGCCGGTTCGGGAACGGCCGGTGTTTGAGCGGGTCTTGAATCTTGCCGTCGCGCACCAACTCGTCCGCAATCAGGTCCACTTTCTGCGTCATCGCCTCGCGACAGGGCGTGAGATCGGCATCGGTCAACAGGCGCTCGAGAACGAGATAACCCTGCGCGTTGTAAAATTCCACCTGTTCCGCCGTGAGGCTGCCACCAAATTCGACTGAAGCCAGCATCGTATTCATGACGCCAGCCTGCCACGGACACTCACACCGCGCAATTGCCCGCCATCACCATTTCTGGTAAAAAATCACCATGAACTGGTCCATCAATCTCAGCGTCAAACCGGCCATCGCGCAAATGGGCATCGGCACTCACGGCGAGCGCACGGCTGTCGATTCCTACCGGCTGCCGACGTTATGGTGTGTGCACTTGTACCGGTATCACGCGGTGATCCTGGTGGCGGGGGCGCGGTTGGAGGTTGCGCCGGGCAGCGTGACGATTTTCCCGCCCGAGACGACGATCGAGTATCATTACCGGGGGAAATCGATCCATGCGTACGCGCACTTCTCGTTACCGGCCGCTTCCCGCTCGGCGCAACGGATCCCGGCATTGCAGGTCGCGCCCGGCCTGAGGCCGAGTTTCGAGGAAGCCATCGGCTGGTTGCCGGGGCAACGACTGCGCGCCGAAATCCGGCTGTGGGACATTCTCTGGCAACTCGCCACCCGCACCGCCGCCTCCGGTCATCAACATCCCGCCGTCAGCGAGGCGTTGCGGCTCATCGAACTGCGGCTCAACGAAGTCCCCTACGTCAGCGATCTGGCGCGGGCGGTCCATCTTTCGCAGAATCATCTGACGCGCCTGTTTACCATCGCGACCGGTAAGGGGGTGGCGGCCTACATCCGCGATCGACGGGTCGAACGCGCGGTGCATTTGCTGCGGCAATCCACTTTGCCGGTGAAAGCCATCGCGGCCGAAGTGGGCATCCCGGATTTGAACCTGTTTAACCCGCAACAAATCGCCGGGCTGGTACGGCGGGCGGCCCGTGGTCTGGGGAGTGGCGCGTTGGAAACCGAGCGCCGCGAGGTCGAGACTGTCCACGAACGCGTCGAGAAAGCGCACGGGATTCTCGGCGCTGACGTAATCCTCCAACCGCTCCGGTAACAACCACGCTTGCTCTCGATCCGCCCCTTCGATGTAACTCACAGCGTCTCCTTGGTTGCCGGCAATTCTATCGACTTGCTTGCCAAACCGGAAGACTTTTCACACAGTCTCTCGATTGGTTAGCTCCTGCCCTCCTCCGCTGGCGGTTGCCCCGCCACAGCCAACATGATGAGGATGATCAATGTAGCTCCGGTAACCGCGAGTCTGACCTTGGGAAATGACGTGGTGAAGATCCCGCCGTTGCAGGCGCACAACAAGAGATGCACACCACCAATGGCTAGGGACGTGCCCAACAGCCGGCGGACGCGCCGCAAGAAGACGCCAACTGCCAGCGACAGCACTCCCGCGACCGAGTAGAGGATGATGCGCGGGAGGACTCCCTTGTCCTCCGAAGGATTCCACCCCCAATACGAGTGTGGCACAAGGATGTCGCCGAGCGTGTCAACAAACAGTGCGACGGTAATGACGATTGCTAATATCAGTAGTGCTCTTTCCGCTTTGTTCATTTCTTCTCCTTTTCAGCTAACGTTGGCGTTCACGGGCGGGCGTAGCCCGTACCGTGCGACGCCGTGTTCGGCTCGCTACTTGACTGATGAGTCGAGGATCGCTCCATCTTCACCGAACGTGATTTGCCTACCTTTCGGTTGGCCAGCGTTGAAATTGTAGACCCAGTGCAGAGTGCCGTTACCGTACCAGTTAACGTACGGCCCATGCAGTTGACCATTCGCGTAGGTCTTGATCTCGATTAGTCTTCCGTTCGAGTTTTTCACCTCCCAAATCCCCGTGTACCCCTTCGGCGGTTCGAGCGCCGCGCCCGATTCGGTCTTCCTACCGCACCCAGCAAGAAGTCCCGCACCGACACAGAGCATCATCGCGACGATAAGTGACCTTTTCATTTCCACTGTCTCCTTTTTGTGCCGAACGCCTGAGTGGAGCTACGGGGCGCGCCGAGCGCAACGTTAGCTCCCATGACTGGTTAGCCACTCCTTTTCATAATGCTGACTAAATAATGGCCATCGGCTTCTTTGTGGACAATATTACAGTCCAGATTTGCCTTGCGGCAATGCTGAGACAAACACGCCGCATCGAGATGAAGCCACGGAAATATTTCTCCCTGCTGGCCGGCGTAGCTTATTGAAAAGCATTGTTGGCCGGGATAAAGCCCTTTCCGAAGATTGTTTTCTCGGTAAGCAACATGGGTCGGTGTTTGGCTCACAGAAACGTCAATCGAATCGCAGATGATCTGGCCACCATGGGTCAACAGATTCGGCGCGTGACACAAGAATTCATCAAGCTTCTCAGGTGTGCCAACCAAACCGATTCCGTTCATCAACATCAACACGGTGTCGAACTGATCACCAGACCAGTGGAGAATATCGCCAACAATCGGCGCGGTCACGCCACGATCCGAAAGAATCTGCGCCGCTTCAGAGAGGATGTCCAGCGCACAGACACGCAGACCGCGCCGCCGAAGCTCAATGGAATGTCGGCCAGCCGCCGCACCAACGTCGAGAATCTTGCCGCGGCAAAGATCGAGCGCCATTGATTCGAGTGGGTCGAACTCCGTCTGAAAAAAGACCTTCAATGGGACTGTTTGCTCGTATCCATCATCCCTGCGGATTACGAAACACGCATTCCTGTCTCCGGCGTGATATGCTAAGAGTCCTGTAGCAAAAGGATTCATGATGGCTAACGCTCAAGCCTACATTCGTCACGTACCCGGCATTCCCGACAACCGCGTCAACTCTGCCAGATTCCTCGGCTGTGTCAACACTTCCGTCTCGAAG
>JBAXYB010000105.1:0-10218 GCA_037127585.1 Verrucomicrobiota bacterium | reverse complement strand
ACAAAATGCACCGTCGTCACGCGGTGAGTCTGGATGAGCTCACTCAAGTAGGCCGCATCCTTGTGTCCGCCCGGCTTGGCGATAACCAGGCGTGCGCCGGTCTGTAGTGGCCAAAAGAATTCCCACACTGAAACATCGAAGCTGAAGGGCGTCTTTTGCAGAACGACATCCGTTGCGCCAATTTGATATTGCGCCTGCATCCACAACAAACGGTTCACGATACCCCGGTGCGCGTTCAGCGCGCCCTTGGGTTTACCGGTGGAGCCCGACGTGTAGATCATGTAGGCTAGATTGGCCGCCGTGATTTCGTCGCGCGGTTTCGTAGCATTCTCCTGCGAAATCGTTTGCCAATCCGCATCGAGGCAGACCACGCGCGCCGAATGCGCCAGGAGAGACGCGACCAGATGCTGCTGGGTCAGCAGTACACTCACTCCCGCGTCCGCCAACATGAAGGCCACCCGGTCGGCCGGGTATTCCGGATCAATCGGCACATAGGCGCCGCCCGCCTTCAAGATGCCGTAGAGCGCGACCACCATTTCCAAGGACCGTTCGGAGCAAACGCCGACGAGCTGATCGGGTTTCACGCCCAACCCACGGAGATAGTGCGCCAACTGGTTCGCACGCCGGTCAAGCTCGCGGTACGTGAGACAATGGCCGGCAAACTCTAGCGCTACGGAGTCTGGTGTCTTCTGAACCTGCGCCTCGAACAACTCATGCAACAGGGCCACCGGATAATCCATGGTGGTCGCGTTCCACTCCACCACCTGCTGCCGGCGCTCGGCCTCCGTCAACAGCAACAAATCATCGACTGCACTCCCCGCTCCGCCGGCAATCTGCTCCAACAATCGCTGGAGATGGCCGAGCATCCGCTGGATGGCGGCATCCTCAATCCGCCGCCGGTCAAACTCGAGTTTGAGTTTCAGGTCGTCCGCGTGATAGGCGCAGAGCGTGACCGGGACGCTGGTCAATTCATGGAGTTCCACACGGCGATTGGTCCAGCTTCCCCCAAGTGAACGCAGCGTCGTTTCCAAGTCTGAATTTTCAAAAACCACGAGGCTCTCAAACAGCGGTTGACCGGCGGTGATTTGGCTGACCGCCTTGATTCGCGCCAGTGGCAGTTGCTCATGATCCCGCATCGCCACCCATTGCCGACGCACTTCCCGGCAGACGTCCGCCACCGGCATCGCGCCGGTAAGTTTGACCCGCACTGGCACGGTGTTGATGAACAGGCCCAGCGTCTCATCGGCATCGGGCACCGACGACTTGCGGCACGCCCGCGTGGCCCCAAACACAAGATCTTCTTCGTTGGAATACCGGTGGAGCAGGATTGCCCAGGCACTCATCACCAGTGTATTGACGCTGAGTCCCTGCTCCGTCGCACGGTGACGTAATTGGCGGGCCGTTGCCGCGTTGAGCATTCCCCACGCTTCACCTTGCGGAACAACGCCGGCAGCGGGCGGGACATGCCGGTCCACCACCAAGGGCGTCGGCGCGGTAAATCCCTGAAGCAGATTTTTCCAGAACGATTCGGCCGCCGTGAAGTTCTGCGTCGGCAGCCAGTCAATGTAGCGCCGGTATGGCGGCGGTGGCGGCCGCACAGCGATTTTTCCTTGTTCGAGTTCCGCGTATGCCTCGAAAATTTCGCGGAGCAAGATCGGAAAACACCGGCCATCTAACAGCGCGTGGTGGAAAGTCCACACGAGCGAATACGACTCGACGTCCGACCGGAAGAGAGTCAACCGCAATAACGGCGCGCTGTTCAACTCGAAACCTTGCCGGCGATCGGTTTCCAGAAAGGCGTTGAGTTGGCCGGCATTCAGAACCGTGAACGGCACCTTCACTGTCGCCAGAATTTCCTGGCACGGTTGCTCCAAACCCTCCCAGCTAAATTGCGTCCGTAGGATCGCATGCCGGTCGACCAACCATTGCCACGCAGCCTCCAGCCGCCGGACATCCACAGCTTCGGGGAGGTGGACGATCAGCTGTTCGATATCCACGCCGGAATGCGGTTCCTGCAAATGGTGGAACAGCATCCCCTGCTGCATCGGGGAAAGCGGGTAGGTATCGAGAATAGTGACCTGACTCATGGTTGCAAAAATATCGATGATCGAACCGGATCGACCGCCGACGATTTCGCGATTGGCTTAAGCGATAAAGCTATTGGCGTGGTACAGAAACGGACCGGGCGGATTTACGGCTGCTACATTCTCCACGCTGACGTCCGCCATCTTTTCGGGGGCCAGCCGGAGGCAATGCTAAAGAAGTCAGTCCGCGGATAAGCACTCAGGGTATCGAGGATTTTCTCGTATCTAGAATCGTTCGAGTTATCGAGCATCATGTACCCCCCCCCGGCCGGATTTTGCTTATCGCGTGCGCAATGCAATCGGCCCGCGCCCGCCCGTCCACTAATACGAGGTCGAATGTTCGATCCGGATGCACGTCGATTGATCGGACGTACGTCTCAAAACTCATGCCCGGATATTCCCATTCCCGTTCATCGATGAAGGCGTGTTTGCCTTCCGCGGCCACAGCTACTCCGGCAACGGATTGGGGAACCCGAAGCAGGTAGTGGCAATTGGTCAGCTGCTGCGCGGCTAAAGTCTTACCGACATGCCCGTGCCAAGCCGGATCGTGCTCGACGCTAAAGACCTGTCCCGCGTGCCGTGCAAAAAACACCGTCGATCCGCCAGACCCGTATTCGAAAACCTTCATATCGCGACGAAGATACGAGCTCAGCCATGTCGTGGCGCGATACGGAAGCCACGGTGTTCCATCGTTTAAGGGTAAGTATCCGCGGCGAAACGACCGAAACCATTTTGGAAAGGAGCGCCATGAGCCGATGTCATCTACCAACAAATACACAAAGCGGAGCGGCTGGAAGAGCGGCCCAGTAACTTTGGTAATTAGGGATTCGAGCTTGGGGTTCGTGTCGTAGTCCTACTTCTTCATCCAATTGACGATTGTCGCGCCGTTGGAAGTTGGCGCGTTAAGTAACGGCTCGGTGGTGCCGCGCAAGTAATGATTAAAGAAGGCACGCGTGTAGTTGACGATTAGAGCCGTCTGTTGCAATTCAGTGGTGCCGGGATAGTCCATCAAGATGATATCTGAGAACTCGGCGTGGTAGGTCCCATTGATTTGGAAGAACAGGGCGTCGTGAGTTGCCTGATTGAACAAGGCGATTGCCGCGGCCGCCCAGCCCGCTTGAAGCTCGGTGGTGGCGTTGATGCAGAGGAACGGTTTGTTTAACCCGTTTTGCGAGAGTTCCGGGGCGATCCAAAACGCGGCATCATAAAGGACGGCGGCTTTCACCCGCGCATCCAGCCGACACAGGTCACCGGCCACAGCGCCGCCAACGGACCAACCCAGCGCGCCGATCTTGGACAAATCGAAGCGGCCGGCAAACATCGGGTCTGAGATGTTCATCCGCTCGAGTTCGTCGATGAGGAACTGGTTGTCCGCAACGCTGTAAGCCTCCCCGCCATTGATTTTACCAGTGCCCGTCACGAGGGTGCCGTCAGGCAAATAGCTGTAGGCGGAGTCGTAGTCATCAGCCGCGACGACGATGTAGCCGTGACTCGCCAGTTCGCTGAACTTGTGAATATTATCCCGGCGAAAATATCCGGAGCCGTGACTGTAGACCAACACGGGAAATGAGTTTGTGCCCGCCACCACCGGCAGCCCAGGCCAGGCATGGCTGAGCAGGTTCGTGATCACGTCCACTGACCGGGGATTCGTCAGGAATTCAGAACTAAAAAGAACCGGTCCGTAAATCGGCTCAAACACGAATTGCGGCGGGCGCCAGACCGCCGGCGCGGCAGGGTAAAACAGGCTGACCATGAACTTCCGATTCGGACCGACTACCGTCGTGTTGCGAGTCGCGCTGGCAAAAAGTCGGGAAACGGTGCCGACTTGATACGGCCCGGTGGGCTTCGGAAACGCCGTCGGACAGCCGTTCGTGGGGATGCGAAAAAAACCAACCCGGTTGGTGCTTGGCTGAAAGGATAGAATCGGACCCGCGACTGAGTTTGTGCGGAACAGCGTGGCTGTCACCGCCCAGTTCTTCTGGTCGGCGGAGGTTTCCAAAGGGAAAATATCGTAGTACTCTTGGTACTCGGTAGCCAAACCGCCCGCCAAACTCAGCCGGACCTGCTGGGAGTCCGGCCGGTCAATGGCCGTAATTTGATGCGGCGCGGCGGCACCCAAAGCCGAGGATAACCCCAGGCACACAACAGTAACCAGCGATAGTAACGTTTTCACAAACATCTCATTGCGGTCGTTGCGCACCATGAAAACTCATTCTGGTGAAGAGAGGATTGACAATCCGGCAGCCCAGCTAGCCGGGTCTATTGACGCTTGCGCCACTGCATGCCGATGATCGACAGCAGGCTTAGTCCGACAAGGGCGATGGTAGACGGTTCAGGAATCGGCCGGATCGCACCTGAAACTCCTGGCGAAGAGAGGTCATCAATATTGTAACTGTTGGGGATGCCGTTTGGATCCCGCACGATGATATAGGCAATGGCCGATGAGGCATTCGTGACACTCAACTGCGAAGTGGTGGACGTGTTCGCGGGGCCGGTCATGGTGTCAATGATCTGATCAGCGCTATTATAAGCTTCTAATGTCAAACCGTGGATCCCTGAGCACCAGACCGAAACGCTGTCCACCGGCGCGTCAAAAACAGCGCGAATGAAATCATTGGTAAGGCCTGCGAAAAGAATGGCAGTACCGCTGTGCGGGGGCAACAAAGTACTATTATATTCGTTGCTTTCAAAGGCGGTTGCGGTTGGCCCAAAAGTAACTCCGTCGTAGTAGTCACCAAGATTCAAGCCGCTCACACCGCGATATTGAAGCGGGATCCCTTCGAAAGTGATCGTCCCGGCTTTGGCTGACAGCCCCAAGGCCAGCCCAAGCGCCACCACCATCAAGTTATGTGTAATCTTCGTCACAATTGTTTCACGGTCTGTAATGCCTGCTAATCATCGGCTTCTATAAACCAATAATGGCCATTCAGCAAGTGGATATTCCCGAGCCGCGCCGGTGTTGTTAATGAAAATGAATCCCGCCTATTCGACCCGCGGTACGCCCGTCATGGTCAGTCGATCCACGAGGTCCAGATAGACGTGTTTCATCGTTTCCCAGGAATTCGCCTGCGCATAAGCGAGACCGCGCTGGGCCAGTTGCTGCCGGTATTCCGGACTCCGAATGACCTTGAGTACGGCGCGGGCGAAATCATCCGGGTTGCCCGATTCAAAAAACGCGACGACCGAATCGTCGAAGTACAGGCTGTCGATCCGGGTCCGCGAAAGAACAACCGGGATTCCTTGTGACATGAACTCCATGATCTTGGTGCTGTAAGCTTGGTCGCCGAAACCCTCAGCCCGTTTGGTGACAATCCCGATATCCGCGTTGGCCATCAACGCCGGTACCTCGTCGATCAAGACGCCGGAGAAAAACTGAACGCTATTGGCTAATTTCAACTGCCGGGCTTGTTCAATCAGCTCCGGTAAAGCCGGGCCATGCCCATAGATGTGCAGTTCAATTTGCGGGAATTCGCGAATCAGCGCCGGCATCGCTTGAATGGCGATGTCCAACCCTTGGTGATAATTCAAACTACCCGGATAAAGCAGGATGATGCGGTCATCCGTCCGCGTGCGAGGCCGCCGCGCGAAAAGATCAAGATCCACATTGTTAACTAACGCGGTCACCTTGGCCACCGGCGCGGACCGGCCCAAGATCGTCGTCTTCCAGATATGGTTGGCGATAATCACCTGGTCGGCGAACCGGCAGGACCACTTTTCAATCTGGCGCAACCCATCCGCCAGCAGCGACCGGTGATCAGCCTCAAACTTCGACGTATACAGCTCGGGGACGATGTCGTGAATGTCGAGAAGGATGGCTGTGTTCCGGAGCTTGAGCCGGAAGCCCGCGAACACCAGAAAGTCCGGGATGTTATGGACATGAAGCAAGTCGCATCCACCGGGCAGTTTCTGCGGACTCAGGCGGGCGAGGGCGCGGAAGAAGAACCGGGTGAGACGCCAAGCATAGCTGAGCTTGCCCGACTCGCGGGTCTCGCGGGACTGGAGGCGTTGGATTTCCACGCCGTTGAACGTTTCCCACTCCCGGGAGCGAACTTGTTCTTCCGTCCCCAAACAGAACACGCGCACATGATCGCCGCGCCGAGCGAGGGTCTCGGCATACCGGCGGACGCGGTTGTCGGATTTGTAGTGGCTGTAGGTGAGCATGACCACTCGCCGAGGCGGCCGGGCTTGCTGGGGACGAAGCGGCCGACAATACGCCGCCACTTCCCGCGGTAACGCGTGCCAGTAGCGGCCCGCATATTCGGTCCGCACATGCTCGAGGAAGTCCCGGTAATACTGGACCGGATATTCAAACCGGGTCCGTTCTTGCTCCGGCAGCGCCATATAATCTGGATGGCTATCGAGCAACGCCATGCCACCCTTCTCGGCCAGCCAACGTATTTTTCGCCGCCAAAAATCAATCCCCTGCTCCTGAAGTACGACAAACAAATTGTAATCCTGAATCAGAGTGTAGGGCAGCTCGATGTAACCGGCAGACGCGGCCGGGACCGTGGAGGGCGCAATCTTGTGAAAGGCATCCGCCTCAGGATCTGGTCGTTTTACCCAGAACGGGAAAACCGTCTGGGCGCCATCCGGCTGCGCTTCAAGCGGATCAACATCGAAAGTCGAAGCGTCGTAATCGATATTCAGTGCATGCAGCCAATCGAGCTTGTGCAACATAAAACCGGCGCGAAAGCCGACCGCGCGCCAGGCACCGGCTTGGCGGTTGATTGCCGTGGCATCCCGTTCAAACGAATCCCGCGACTTGTACAACCGCCCATCATGGCGCAGATCATGGACGGCGACTTCAAACCCGTTTTGGCGAAGCCATTCCAGTAAATCTTCCGGCACCTCATATTCGCCTTGTGGGATGAAATGGAACGAAGACCGGAACCCATATTCCATCTCAATCTCGGCGAGACGCCGGCACCGCTCCAAACCGCGCTGACCTTCGACATCGTGCGAAAGGACAAACGCAAATTGTTTACCGGCGGGCCAACCGGGCCAACCGACGGGTGGTTTTCCAGCCGGCTCATAAATCGGCCAGATGTCAGAACTTTGCTTCAGAACATAGCGCGCATTCACTCGGCGCAGTGCCAAGCGCAGCCGCGAAGGCAGCAACGGCTTGAGCGCGTAGTAGACCTGATTCCGAATTGATTCAGTGTTGAGCATGTCGACCAGGAATTGGGCTACTTGCCGGCGGCCACGCGGCCGAGATACTCACCGTAGCTGTTGGGAATGGCGCGCCCCAGTTGGTGTAGTTGTTCCGCATTGATGAAGCCGGCGCGATACGCAATTTCTTCGGGGCTGGCAATCATCAGGCCTTGCCGGTCTTGGACGGCTTGCACAAAATTCGCCGCTTGGAGCAGGGATTCATGCGTGCCGGCATCCAGCCACGCAATGCCGCGTCCCAACTGTTGCACCCGCAGTTTCCGTTGCTGCAGATAAACCCGGTTCAGATCAGTGATCTCCAGTTCGCCACGCGGCGACGGTTTGAGTTCCCGGGCAATCTCCACCACTTGGCGGTCGTAAAAGTACACACCGGGGATCGCGTAGTTCGAGCGCGGTTGCTTGGGTTTTTCCTCAATCGTGAGCGCAGCCCCGTTGGCATCGAAATCAACCACGCCGTACCGCTCGGGGTCGCGCACCGGATAGGCAAAGATGGTGGCTCCATCCGTCGTCCCGGCGCCAGCGCGCAATGTTTCCGTTAGACCGTGACCGTAGAAAATATTGTCACCCAGAATCAGGCATACCGTGTCCCCGCCAATGAACTTGGCCCCGACCCGGAAAGCGTCCGCCAATCCGCGCGGCTCACTTTGTTCGGCGTAACTAAACGACAAGCCCCATTGCCGGCCATCGGCGAGTAACCGGCGAAAACCCGGCAGATCGTCTGGCGTGCTGATCACGAGAATCTCGCGAATCCCCGCCAGGAGCAGACACGACAACGGATAGTAAATCATCGGCTTGTCATACACCGGCAACACCTGTTTGCTCACGGCCATGGTTATCGGATAGAGCCGAGTCCCTTTGCCGCCCGCCAAAATAATTCCCTTCATGGTCTTAGTTCCCTCGTTTTGTGTAGTTTTGTTTAATCCAATCCTGATAGCCGCCCTGCTGCTGTAGCGCGGCGACCCAGTCGGGGTGCTCCAGATACCATTGCACTGTCGCCCGCAAACCGGTGGCCAACGTATGCCGTGGTTTCCAGCCCAACTCAGCGTGAATCTTGGAAATGTTCATCGCATACCGGCGATCGTGGCCGGGGCGATCCGCGACGTACTTGATCAACCCGACGTGTGGCCGGTGCGGCGACTGTGGCCGCAACTCGTCCAGCAACGCACAGATGCTCTGGACGATCTCCAGATTCGGCGGTTGGTTATCGCCGCCCACGTTGTACGTCTCGCCCAGCTTGCCGGCTTTCAAAATGCAACGGATGGCTTCGCAGTGATCCTCCACGTGCAGCCAATCGCGAATCTGCTGACCGTCCCCGTAGACCGGCAACGCCCGCCCATTGAGGCCGTTCAGGATCATCAGCGGAATTAGCTTTTCCGGAAACTGGTGCGGCCCGTAATTGTTCGAGCAGTTGGTAATCGTGACCGGCAAGCCGTACGTCCGCGCATAGGCGCGCACCAAATGATCGCTGGCGGCCTTCGAGGCGGAATACGGCGAACTTGGATCATACGGTGTGGTCTCGGTAAAGGCCGGGTCACTCGCCCGCAGCGAACCAAACACCTCATCCGTCGAAACATGATGAAACCGCACCGTGGCCGGCGGGACGACTTGATCCACCAGCCAGACTTGCCGGACCGCATCCAACAGCACCTGAGTGCCGACGATGTTCGTTTGCACGAACAGTCCCGGCCCGTGGATGGACCGGTCCACATGCGATTCGGCAGCAAAATGCGCCACGACATCCACCGCATGCTCGCGCAAGAGTTTCTCAACCAGCGCGCGGTCACCAATGTCGCCCTGGACGAAGATATGCCGGGATTCATCCGGCAACCCGCGCAAGTTCTCGCGACTGCCGGCGTAAGTCAACGCATCGAGATTGATGATTTTCACCGTCGGCTCCACGCGCAACAGATACCGGACGAAGTTCGAGCCAATAAAGCCGGCCCCACCCGTGACGAGGATTGTCTTCATAATGTTTTCCACTTTCGCAGCGCTTGCTCGATGGCCGCATGAACTTCGGTCAGTTGAATACCGGCGCGCTGGAGTTTGCCGGTATCGAGCACACAATTTGACCGCGGCGTCTTGGCGGCCAAGCGCATGAATTCCGTCTCATCGGTAAAGAATTGAAATTCTTTCTGGCTGACGCCGCTGCGTTTGATTAAGTCGACAACCTCGTGCGTGGTGACTTCCCCGGGGTTGGTCACGTTGTACAAGCCGAACGGCACGCGCTGCTGCCAGCAGGCGAAAGCCGCGCGCACAAACTCATCCAATTGCGACAATGAATTGCGCGCCTCCAGCAGCCGGTCATACCGGAGCACTTTGGTCAGATAATTCCGCGGCGAGTCCACTTCATTGAAAGGAATACGCAGCCGCCAGACGTAACAATTCGGCGCGTCGGCCAGCACTTCTTCCCCGAGCGCCTTGGTGCCGCTGTAAAAGCTGCAATTGTTTTGCCGGAACGAAAAATTCGGGGGATCGGTCTCCGCGAAGCCGTGTCCATCCGGTCGGCTGCCGGTGTAAATGCACCCGGACGACACCTGTCCCCACGGTACCGCCGCCCGCTCGCACGCCGTGCGCACGATCCCCGGCAACACCGCGTTGCCGAACAGACACTCGGTCTTGTGAATCTCACAAGCATCGACATTCGGTTTGCCGGTATAGCCGGCACAGTTGATGACGAACTCCGGGCGGCTCTCGTTGAGAAACTTCGTGAGCACCGGCAAGCTGGTGTAGTCCAGCTCCGCGCGCGTCAGATTGCGATAAGCAATGCCGGTCTTTTCAAAGTAAGCGCGGAACGCCGACCCGACGTAGCCGGTCCCGCCCAAGAGGAGAATAGTTTTTTTCAATTGATTTGGCATTCGGTGATCACCTGTGGTGGTTTGACAGCGACGGCGGAGCGCGGATCCAGTTGCAGTGGGCGGTAGAGTTTTCGGCTGATAACCCGGCGGACCGTTCCCAGCGTCGCGCG
>JBAXYB010000104.1:0-10518 GCA_037127585.1 Verrucomicrobiota bacterium | reverse complement strand
GGACGATTAGCTCAGTTGGCTAGAGCGCTTCCTTGACATGGAAGAGGTCACAGGTTCAAGTCCTGTATCGTCCACCATTTCAAAAAACAAACAACCAGGAGACAGAATGGCCCTTAAAATTGGCGATAAAGCACCCGACTTCACCCTATCCTCCAAACAGGCGGACGGGATCAAACTTATCAAACTCAGTGACAATTTCGGCAAAACAAACACCCTTTTGCTCTTCGTCCCAATGGCGTTCACGGGCGTCTGCACCAAGGAATTCTGCGATGTCACGGCCGGCCTCTCGGCGTACACCGCGCTGAATGCTTCCGTCCTAGGCATCAGCGGCGACAGTCCGTTCGCCCAAGAACAATGGGCGCAGAAAGAAAAGATCCAGTTGCCCCTGCTCTCCGACTACGAGCACAAAGTCGCGGCGGCATACGGCTGCGCCTACGACAGCTTCCTGCCGGCCAAGAACCTCCCGATGGGCGGCGTGCCGAAACGCAGCGCGTTCGTCGTCGACAAAGGTGGCGTCATCCGGTACGCCGAGATCAAGGAAAGCGCCGGCGACTTGCCGAACTTCGACGCGATCAAAGCCTGCCTCGCGACGTTGAAGTAATTAACCGTTTCACCCCGAGGGCGTCCCGGTAATCCCGGGACGCCCTTTTGCCCTATGCCCAAAACCAGCCAACGCCTCCACCATTTCACCGAGTCGGTCATCCGTCACATGACGCGGGTGGCCAACGCGCACGGGGCAATCAATCTTTCCCAAGGCTTCCCGGACTTCGATCCGCCGGAGATTCTCCTGAGTGCGTTGGAGAAAACGGCCCGGCGCGGCCCGCACCAATACGCCATTACCTGGGGTGCGCTCAACTTCCGGCAAGCCCTCGCCCGCAAGCAATCCCGGTTCATGGGCCTCCCGCTCGACCCCAACACCAACTTCGTCGTCACCTGCGGCAGCACCGAAGCGATGATGGTCGCGATGATGACCGCCTGTGATCCCGGCGACAAAGTCATCATATTCTCCCCGTTCTACGAAAACTACGTCGCCGACACGATCCTCACCGGCGCCCAACCGATCTACGTCCCGCTCCATCCACCCGATTTCAGTTTCGATCCCGACGAACTCCGGCGCGCCTTCGCCCAAAAACCAAAAGCGCTCGTCCTCTGCAACCCGGCCAACCCCTCGGGAAAAGTTTTCACTCGCGACGAACTCCTCTTCATTGCCCAACTCGCCGAAGAACACGACACGTTCGTCATCACCGACGAAGTCTACGAACACATTGTCTACGCCCCCGCCGAACACGTCTACTTCGCCGCGCTCCCCGGCATGTTCGACCGCACCATCTCGTGCAGTTCCCTCTCCAAAACCTACTCCATCACCGGCTGGCGACTCGGCTACGTCATCGCCCCGCCCGCCATCATCAACCAAGCCCGCAAAGTCCACGACTTCCTCACCGTCGGCGCCGCCGCCCCGCTCCAGGAAGCCGCCGTCACCGCGCTCGAATTGCCGGACAGCTATTACAAAGAACTCCAAACCACCTACACCGACAAACGCACCCGTTTCCTCAACCACCTCGACGCCGCCGGCCTCAAGTACACCAAACCCAACGGCGCATACTACGTGATGATCGATATCAGCGACTTCAACGCGAAAGACGACGTCACGTTCTGCGAATGGCTCGCCAAAGACATCGGCGTCGCCGCCGTCCCCGGCTCCAGTTTCTTCCGCGAACCGGTAAAAAACCTCATCCGGCTCCACTTCGCCAAAAAGACCGAAACGCTCGACGCTGCCGGCGAACGCCTCTTAAAGCTCCGGCACAAATGAGTTTACTCTCCGCCAACGAACTTGTCCTCGCCTACGGTTGGCAAAAGCTGCTCGACGGCGTCACGCTCTCCGTCACGCCCGGCGAAAAAGTCGGCCTCGTCGGTCGCAACGGCTCCGGCAAGACTAGTCTCCTCAAAATTCTTGCCGGCGCCCAACCTGCGGATGCCGGCGAAATCTCACGCCGCCGCGGCCTTCGCGTCGGCTACCTCCCCCAGGAATTCGAACTCGATGGCACAAAAACAGTCCGGCAAAACATCGAAGCCGGTGCGGCCGACTTGCTCGATTGGATCGCGCGCTACGAAGCCGGTGAAGACGGTGACGAACTCCTCCACGACATCGAACAAGCCGACGGCTGGAACCTTGAGACGCGAATCATCGCGAGCGTGACCGCGTTGGATGCACCGCCGCTCGATTCGTTGGTCGGACCGCTCTCCGGTGGCGAGAAGCGCCGCGTCGCGCTGTGCCGAGCGTTGGTCGCCCAGCCGGACTTACTACTCTTGGACGAACCAACGAACCACCTCGATGCCGAGTCGATCCGCTGGCTCGAAGACTATCTCCAGAAGTTTCCCGGCGCAGTGATCTTTGTCACACACGACCGGTATTTCCTCAATGTCATCGCCACCCGCATCATCGAGTTGGCCGACGGCCGGTGCTTCTCACATCCCGGTAACTACAGTGCCTATCTCGAATCAAAAGCCGCCCGGCAACAGATCGCCGAACAGTCCGAACGCCGCCGGCAGCGATTCTTGAAGTTTGAACTGGAATGGGTCCGGTCCGGCGCGCGCGCGCAACGAACGAAAGCGCAGCACCGGATGCGCGCCTACTACCAGCTCGCCGGCATGGAAGCGCCACCCGAAGAACGTGAGATGGATCTCCTCATCCCACCCGCGCCCGAACTCGGCAACACCGCCGTCGAACTCGAAAATGCCGGCGCACAATTTGGCGACCGCAGTCTCTTTCGCAATCTGAGTTTTGCGCTCAAGCCCGGCCAGTGTACCGGAGTCGTCGGTCGCAACGGCGTCGGCAAAACAACGCTCCTCCGTCTCTGCCTCGGTGAACGCCAGCCGGATACCGGCACCGTCACGATCGGCAAGAAAGTGATCTTCAACTACGTTGACCAGTCGCGCCTGCAACTCAACCCCGCGAACACCGTGATTCAAGAAATCGCTGGTGGTGGCGACACGATCATGTTCGGCAACGAGACACTCAGTGCGCGCTCGTATCTCCTCCGTTTCCTATTCCCCGACGAACGCCTCCGCGAGCCCGTCTCGCGTTTGTCCGGCGGCGAACGCGCCCGGCTCTTATTGGCCAAAGTCCTCAAAACCGGCGGCAACGTCCTCGTCCTCGACGAACCGACCAACGACCTCGATTTATCGAGCCTTCGGATGCTGGAAGAAGCACTCGCCGATTTCGACGGTGCCGTCCTCGTCGTCAGTCATGACCGGTATTTCCTCGACCGCATCTGCGATCAAATCGTCGCCTTCGAGGATGCCGGCGTCATCGTCCAGCCCGGCAACTACTCGTACTACCTAGAAAAACGCAAAGAGCGCGAACGCCGCCGCCCCACCCCACCGGTAACAACTCCAAAAGAACCTGCGCCGCCGCCGGCGAAACCAGCTCGCACGCGTAAACTGAGTTTCAAAGAGCAGCGCGAACTCGAAGGCATGGAAGCCGCCATTCTCGACGGCGAAACCCAAGTGACAGAAATCGAAACCACGCTGAACGATCCGAACTTCTACTCGACACGCGCCAAGGAAACCGTCAGCCTTGCCGCGGAGTTGGAGAAGGCTAAAGCTCAAGTCGCCCGCTTGTACGCCCGTTGGGCGGAATTGGAAAAATGATCATCGCCCCAAACAATCAGCCATTACTCGACTGGCTTTTAAAGAAGTTTCCAGAAACGCCGAAGAAGCGCGCGAAGCAATGGATCACGGCAGGCCGCGTCAGCGTTAATGGCGTCATCATCCGCAAGCCGCATGAATTGATGACCGATCCCGGCGGTGCGCTGCAGCTCCTCAACCAGCATTCCACTACCCTCGAATGCGGCCCCACCGGCTGGCAGATTCATCCGCGCGTCAACTTGCTCTATCTCGACTCGGCGCTCGCCGTTGTGAACAAAGGACCGGGCTTGCTCTCGGTGCCGTCCGCGCCGGACGAACTCTCGGCGCTCAGTATTTTGGCCGATTTTCTGGGCGGCAAACTCCGCGCCTATGATCGCGGCATCGTCGGCCGGACATTACCGCCGGCCTACCGGCAGTTGACGCCGTTGCCGGTCCACCGGCTCGACCAGTACACGAGCGGCGTGTTTTGCATGGGAATGACGCCGGTCGCGCGCCAGCATTTGATCGAGCAGTTGAAAGCGCACACGATGCGGCGCGAGTACGTGGCCTACGTCGAAGGTAAATTGGCGCAACCCAAAGGGACGTGGACGAATTGGCTAAAGTTGAGCGAAGACGAATTGCGGCAGTTCATCGTTCCGGCACCAGATGACGACACACAAGAAGCCATCACGCATTATGAAGTCGTCACAGAATTCCCCAAAGCCGGCGTGACCAAGCTCCGCTTGCGGCTAGAGACCGGCCGCAAACATCAGATCCGAGCGCAAGCCGCGTTTGCCGGTGTGCCATTGGTCGGCGACCGGACGTATCACCCGAAGTATCATGTCGACGCCGAGCGTAAGCCGCGCATCGAATTTGAACGTCAGGCCTTGCATGCCGAGATTCTGAGTCTGGAGCACCCACTTAAGCCGGGTCTACAAATGTCGTGGACAGCAGCGCTACCGAAAGATTTGGCCAAGCTGGAGAACGTGCTGCACACCGGCCAAGTGTGATAACGTTATCTACACGGCGACTGGATTGACTTCACGGGCGGGTGGCAACTTATCGAGCGGGATCTTGGGGTTGATCTCGCAGAAGTAATTTACTGACCATTCGTTGACGAAGAGCACAACCGGATTCTCGTCAGAATCGTAGGCAAGCTTCGCGCCGGTCGGCAGACCGCGACCCCAATGTTCTTCCTTCACGTCTTTAGGTAGCCACCGGATGGTGATCCACGGCGTGGCTTCGAGCTTTGACTCGGCGCCGTACTCACTTTCAAGCCGGTATTGCACCACTTCAAATTGCAGCGGGCCGACGGCGGCTAGCAAGGGTGTGTTCGACGTCGCATCCTTCAAGCGCAGGAGTTGGATGACGCCTTCTTGCAGGAGTTGGTCAAGTCCCTTGCGGAATTGTTTGTACTTCGCGGTGCTCGGATTGCGAAGGTAGGAAAAACTCTCAGGCGGGAAACGCGGGATCTCCCGGTACACAATCGTCGGATCGGTCGTCAACGTGTCGCCGATGCCGAACTCCGCGTGGCCAACCAAACCGATGATGTCGCCGGGGAACGCCTCGTTCACCGTCTCGCGTTCGTTGGCAAAGAGCTTGTGCGAACTCGACAGCCGCACCTTCTTGCCGGTGCGCGTGTGCGTCGCGATCATGTCGCGCTCAAACTTACCGGACACGATCCGCAGAAACGCGATTCGGTCCCGGTGGCGCGGATCCATGTTCGCCTGGATTTTGAAAATGAACGCCGAGAACTCGGGATACAACGGTTCGATAAGCCGGTCGTTCACCTTCCGCGCTGTCGGTGCCGTGGAATGCTTGAGAAAACCATCCAACAACAGTTGCACGCCGAAATTGTTCGACGCGCTACCGAAGAATACCGGCGTTGTGTATCCGGCCAGCACCGCCTTCTCATCGAACGACTCGCCGGCCGCCTCGAGCATCGCGAGTTCCTCGGTGACTCGCGCGTACGTAGCGTCATCGATGCGTTCGCGGATTACCGGGTCAGACAAATCGCCAATTGCGACCGGTGAGCGATACACGCCGCCGTCGGTCCGCTCGAACAGATGCACCTGCTTCGTCAGCCGATCGTAGATGCCTTTGAATTCCACGCCCGTCCCAATCGGCCAGTTGACGGGAAACGCGCCGAGTTGGAGCACGTTCTCCAGTTCATCGATCAACGCCAACGGATCGCGCGTCGGCCGGTCGCACTTGTTCATGAACGTGAAAATCGGCACGCCGCGCTGATGGCACACCTCGAACAGTTTTCGCGTCTGACTCTCGATGCCTTTCGCCGCGTCGATGATCATCACCACCGCGTCCACCGCCGTCAGCACCCGGTACGTGTCCTCCGAGAAATCCTTGTGGCCCGGCGTGTCGAGCAAGTTGATCTTGTAACCGTCGTACTCGAACTGCAGCGCCGTCGAACTGATCGAGATCCCGCGTTGCCGTTCCAATTCCATCCAGTCGGAGGTAGACGCCCGCTGATTCTTGCGCGCCGTGACCGACCCCGCCAACTGCACCGCGCCGCCGTAAAGCAACAACTTCTCCGTCATCGTCGTCTTCCCGGCATCCGGATGCGAGATGATGGCGAACGTGCGCCGCTGGGCGATTTCAGACTGGATCGACATGGGAGCGCCGAATGTAACAGAAACTTCCCGGCGCGCAACGACGGAGGCTTACCGGCTGAGCTGTTGGATGTTCAATGAGTCTTTGTGCAGGTGTATGCCGCTGACAGGTTCATTGAACAAGCCAGTCACTTTGTTGAGCTCGTTGACGACTGGTCTACTAACGGTGGTTTTGCGGGAGCGTTTGTAAAGACATTCAGGATTTGATTGGTTGGATGCTCTTGGTTCCACTGAATATTGAAATCGCGCACGAACTCTGACGTGTAACGGATGACTTTGTTTGTGCTCTGGTCAGGATACAGTTTCCGCCAGGCACTGAGCATTGATGAATAGTACTCTTGTGCAGATTGGTAGGCTTTGTCCTCTGGATAGGTACTTCGTGCGTGCTCCCACCAATCAACATATTTTTCTGGTTCTAAGAAACTCGCACCGATTTTTGCCTTTTGCTCCACAAGGGCACAAACCGTGGCAAGGACTTTAGTGCTTGGCGTTCTCTCCATCTCAACCATGAGTGTGTTCAGTTTATAATATTCGGGAATAGCGGAACAGCGGTTCCAAAGGACTTTGAATAATCTCGGTCTATCATCGATGGCGGTCTGGATCTTAACCTTGAAGAACTGACTGTCTGATATTGTCGAGGGCAGAGACCCAAACACGTCCAATATCTTTTTCTCTTTTGCGCGCTTCTCTTGTTCATCATCCCAATTCTCCAATTCCAACAACTCGCGCGCTGTCAAATGGTCGTCGGGTTCGTCGCGAATCGCTACTGCCCGTTTGATTGCGCGTAGATATGCGCTCTCGGCAACATCACGGTAGGGATGGCCCTCAATGGATCCAATTCTGCCAATTGCTTCGAATGCATGGCGGTCATCGTTTTCAATCTTCACCATGAGATCGGCAAATTCAGCCCGTATCGTCACATTGGACAATATGACGTTCGCCTTCGTCAAAGTGTTCGAAAGATCGCCCAGTTGGACGCTGGCCGAGGTGATCTCTTTTGCGACTTCCTCTGCAAGATGTTTCGCAGTGAGAGCTTCATTCGCGACAAGATCAATTGTCGCACTTTGATCCTGCACACGTTTCTTTATGGAGCTTATCTCACCAGCGTCAGCTTTAGCTTGGTCGACTACTGTCTTAACCGAGAATACGTCTTTGAGCGTAACCTCAATGATTCTATCTTTCACGATTAGTAGAAAGCCAGTGACCACCGTAAGCAGACAAACAAACCGGAAAAGCGGCTTATTACGCTTCCCGGTCAGAAGCCAATAAATGGCAATCGCCACTCCTGCCAGAATTAGCACAACTCCAATCGTCAGAAACATGACTACAGAATACCAACTTCACCCCCAACGCGCTAGCGCTTACGCCCTCGTCCTTGAAACCCTCGCGACAACCGGCCATGATGCGCCGCAATGGCGGAAAACATAAATCGACCGGTCATCACCAGAGAATTGCTCAAGGAACTCGCGGATTGGCGCACCGAAAAGGAAGGCCGGGCACTTGCCGCCGCCGGCAATGTGTTGCAGTGGGACTATCAGCCACCGTTCCTGAGTGGTACCGTCCGTACCGGCGGCGGCACGACAATCACCGCGAAGATCAAACTCGGGGCGCGCGCTTTCGAAGTCGAAAATCTCTGCGTCTGCCGGCAAGCTCGGGATAAGGGGCGGATTTGCCCGCATGTGATGGCGTTGGTGTACGCAACGATTTTACCGGCAAAACCAGCCGGGCCACAGGTGCCGGCGGTCAGCGCACGACCAAAGGTCCGCGAACCGGGATTGAAGCATGTCCCGTTGGAAGAAGCTGGCGACGAGAATCAATCGTTGGAGTTGATGGTTTTGTTGCCACTGGATTTGCCGCGGGCGTGGAAGACCGGCGAACTGCGGATCATCATCGAAGGTCGCGTGGCCGGGGGGGCGTTCACGCCGTTCGATGTGATTCCAAAACAAACGGCGGCACCGTACGCGGTGAGTGAAGCCGATGAGGTGCTGTTGACAGAGGTCGAACGGATCCATGCCGGACACATGCCGGGCGTTTGGATGCTCTCGCGAGACGATGCGGACGCTTTTTTCGATGCGTTGACGGATCATCCGCGCGTTTGGCTTGGGAAGAAGACACGCATTGAAGTGCGCGGTGCGGAGGTGCGCCCTTCCCTCAAATTGACGCTGGAAAAGACCGGCGAGCTGCGGCTGTTGTTGAGCGCGGGCGGGACGCCGGACTTTGGGAATTGGCGGTTCGACGGGAAGACGCTCACGCGGACTTGCCGGTTACCGGCGATGTACACGGCGGGCGAACGGCGGTTGTCGCGGGTGGAGTTCGCGAAGTTTTATCAACAGGAGTTGCCGGCTTGGGAGAAGATGGCGGAGGTGGAGTTTTCGCCGGAGTTTGATTTGTTGGAGTTCGAAGCGAAGGCGGCGCCGACGCGGGTGACGATTGATGGCGGGTTGACCGGGTTGAATCTGGAGCTGCACGTGCCGGCGGAGACGGATTGGACGCCGGATCCGGAGAATCCGTTCCGGTATTGGCGCTATTATATCGTGGCGAACGCGGAGATTTTGCGGGCGGGGTTTGAGCAGATGGGGAAAGGTTTCCGGTTGGCGTCGGAGAATCGCGTCGGGAAGTTTATCGCGAATATCCTGCCGGAGTGGGAAGACGGATGGCAAGTCGAGTACGGGCCGCAGTTCACGCGGTTTCTGTGGCTGTGTGACCGGATTGAGCCGGAGATCGCGGTGCGAGCGGCCGGCAATGACTGGTTGGCGGTGGATGTGTCGTACAAGAGTGATACGGCTGTTCTCACCAACGCCGACGTGCAGCGGATGTTGCAGAAAGGTGCGGCGCACCACCGGCAGGCTAATGGGCGCATCGCGCTTGTGCCGAGTGAGGCGGTCGCGGGATTTCAGGATGTGATTTTCGATTGTCAGGCAGAGCAGTCGAAGACCGGGTTGCGTGTGGAGCGGAAGTTCGCGCCGTATCTGGCGGAAGCTTTGCGCGAGAGTTCGCTGCAGACGAAGTGGCAGGTGCCGGCGGAGGTGCGGACGGTGCAGCCGTTGGAACTGCCGGGGTTGCTGCGTCCGTATCAAAAAGATGGCGTGAACTGGTTGCATCATCTGTCGCAGAATAATTTGGCCGGCATTCTGGCCGACGAGATGGGGTTGGGGAAGACGGTGCAGGCGTTGTTTTGGTTGGCGTCGTTGAAGGCGAAACCGATGCTGGTGGTTTGTCCGACGAGTTTGCTGACGAACTGGCAGACGGAGGTCGCGCGGTTCACGCCGGAGTTGAAGACGCTCGTGTTGCACGGGGCGGACCGGGAGTTCGAGGGGCTGAAGGAGTATGACTTGGTGATCACGTCGTATGCGCTGCTCCGTCGAGATATTGTGGAGCACCAAAAGATTTCCTGGCAGGCGGTCGTGCTCGACGAGGCGCAGCATATCAAGAATCGGTTCAGCCAGATTGCGCAGGCGGTGAAGGAACTGCGGGCGAAACACCGGCTCGTGTTGACGGGGACGCCGGTGGAGAATTCGCTCGGCGATTTGTGGTCGATCTTTGATTTTCTGATGCCGGGGTATCTCGGGCCGGCAACGGAGTTTCGCGACCGGTATGAGAAGCAGTCGGACGAGGCGACGATGAAGCGATTGCGGCAGCGGCTCCGGCCGTTTGTGCTGCGGCGGTTGAAGAGCGAGGTCGCGAAGGAGTTGCCTGCAAAAATCGAGCAGATCACGTGGTGCGAGTTGACGGACGAACAGAAGTCGGTTTACCAATCGATTCTCACGCAGGGGCGACGCGAGGTGTTTGAGAAGACCAAGGAATCACAACGTCGAATGGCGGTCTTGACGACGTTGCTGCGCCTCCGCCAAGCGTCTTGTCATCTCGGGCTCTTGCCGGGCGAACACGTGTGGAAAGAGCCGTCGGCGAAACTGGCAACGTTTTTGGAATTGATCGAGGAGGCAGTGGACGGGAATCACCGGGTGTTGGTGTTTAGTCAGTTTGTGAAGTTGCTCAAGCTGGTGCAGGAAGCGTTGCCGGTTGAGTACTGCTATCTCGACGGCAGCACGGTGGACCGCGCGGGCGAGATTCGGCGGTTTCAGGAATCGAAGATCCCGGTGTTTCTCATCAGCTTGAAGGCGGGCGGCACGGGCTTGAATCTGACCGGCGCGGATACGGTGATTCATCTCGACCCGTGGTGGAATCCCGCCGTCGAGGAACAAGCCACCGCGCGCGCCCACCGCATCGGCCAAGCGAAGATCGTCACGTCTTACAAGTTGATCGC
>JBAXYB010000103.1:0-10525 GCA_037127585.1 Verrucomicrobiota bacterium | reverse complement strand
GCCGAAGCCGGCGAGCCAATTACTGCGGCTAAGCGCAGTGCCGAGCGTGGCAGTTACATCATCGAAGCGCAGGAAACCGGCCGCGTTTATCGTGGGCACTTTAATCTGCGTAATCACGCCTGCATCACGAATCTTGCGTCCGACTCGATCATTGAAGCGCCCGGCTATGTGGACAAGTTCGGGATCCATCTCACGCCGGTCGGCGACCTGCCGCTGGCCTGCGCCGCGACCTGCGAAGCGAGCATCAACGTCCAACGCATGAGCGTGCGCGCGGCCGTGACCGGCGACGTGACGTTGTTAAAGCAGGCAGTCTTGCACGATCCATTGACTGCGGCGATCTGCGACCCCGAACAGATCTGGCAGATGGTGGACGAGATGCTCGTCGCGCAAGCGCCGTGGTTGCCGCAATACCGGGCCAACGGCTCAATTGCCGCCGCGAAGAAGCGGCTCGCAACTTGTAAGCGCGTCAAGCTGCTCAAGTGGAAAGGTTCGGCCCGCCTCAAGACGAAGACCGTGGCCGAGTTGCGCAAGGCGAAAGAAGCCAGCGTCATGGCCGCCGATAAAGCCGCCGCCCAACGCGCAAAAGAAGTAGCCAAGTCAAAGCGCTGATCCGGAAGCTACTCCCACGCGCGGACTTTTTCCCACTGGCCGGACTTGGCGGAGCGTTCACAAGCGTCGAGGTAGGCTTGGATTTGCGCGCCGCGGACGATGTCCGGTTGGTCAGCCTTGCCGGTGCGAATGGCGGTGATGAATCGCTCGTAGTTGCTGGGCGTCGGCGTGAGCGTTTCGGTCTTCCACTCGGCTTTTTGTTTCGCGGCACCGAGGCAGAGATCGAGTTTGTGGTAATCGCGGTCGAGGTCAAACATCAGCGCGCCGTCGGTGCCGTGGGCTTCGAGGCGGAGTGAGTTCGCGTGGCCGGTCGCCCAGCGCGTGGCGTGAACGATACCGACGGCGCCGGTCGTGAATTCGAGTTCGATGATGGCGGTGTCGTTCGCGTCAAGTTTCTTGCCGGCCCATTCGGTGACGGCCTTACCGTCGGGCGTGATCTTCGCGAACGTGCGGAGGTCGCACCGGGCGCGCGCGACTTCGCCGCCGACCGCGGTAGTGAGATCGAGGATATGGCAGCCGATGTCGCCGAGCACACCGCCGGAGCCGCTGGCAGTGGCGAGCCGCCAGAGGAAACCTTCATTGGTCCAGTTGCCCCACATGTCGGACGAAAGCCAGGATTGAAGGTAATGGCTGTGAACATGCCGGAGTTCGCCGAGTTTGCCGGTCTGGGCAATCTGAATGGCGTGCTGGAAGGCGGCGGAAGCCCGGTAGCTGAAATTGATCATGTGGATTGCGCCGGCCTTCTTCGCGGCCTTGGCGACTTGCTTGGCTTCGGCGAGGGTGGGGCAGAGCGGTTTCTCGCAGAGTAAATGTTTGCCGGCTTTCAGGACGGCGAGGGCGGGTTCGCGGTGAAACTGGTCCGGTGTGACGACCGCGACGGCATCGACCTGATCCAACATTTGGGCGATGTCTTTGGTGGCGTGTTTGACGCCGTGTTTCTTGGCGAACTCTTCCGCGCGCCCCGGGACGACGTCGAGGCAACTGGTGAGTTCGACCCCGGTAATTTTGTTGAACTGGCCGGCATGATGGTTGGCCATGCCGCCGGTGCCAACGATGCCGAGTTTGATGGGTTTCATCGGAGTCCTGCTTCGCCGGGCTTGTGCAGGGCCGGGCCACGCGTGGAGATTTTCTCGGGAGCTTTTTCCACCGGCACGTTCGGGCAGGTATCGATCCAGCGCGCGCCTTCGGGTGCCGCCCAGCGGACGGCGTTGGCGATCACGCGTTGCACCATTGGATGATGGTAGGTCGGATAAACTTCATGGCCGGGGCGGAAGTAGAAAATTTTGCCGTTGCCGCGTTTGAAAGTGCAGCCGCTGCGGAAAACTTCGCCACCTTGAAACCACGAGAGAAAAACGACCTCATCCGGATTCGGAATCGCGAACGGTTCGCCGTACATTTCTTCGTTCTCGATTTCGAAATACTTGTCGATGCCTTGGGCGATGGGGTGGCCGGGGTTGCAGACCCAGATACGTTCCTTCTCGCCGGCTTCGCGCCACGTCAGACTGCACGTGGTACCGAGGAGACGCCTGAAGATTTTCGCATAGTGACCGGAATGCAGGACGATCAAGCCCATGCCTTCGAGCACGCGTTTCTGGACGCGATCCACAATGGCATCCTGCACTTGGCCGTGGGCGGCATGGCCCCACCACGTGAGCACGTCGGTCGCATCGAGGACGGCGTCGGTCAAGCCGTGTTCCGGTTGGTCGAGTGTGGCGGTGCGGACGTCGCAGTCTTGCCGGAGGGCGTCGGCGATGCAGGTGTGCATGCCGGTTGGATAGACTTGAGCGACGACCGGGTTTTTCTTTTCGTGGACGTTTTCACCCCAGACGGTGACGCGAAGTTTTGAATTCATGGCGAAGTGATACCGGGCGGGAGCGCGCTTGGCAAGTCCGCAGCAGCATGCTAGAAATTCCAGACCGCATGCTTCGCAAGCTCTTCAACTCGCAGCAGACCGGCTTGGTGCTGGTCATCTTGGTTCTCAGCGCGGTGCTCTCGATCTTTGCCGGGTCACATACCGATCGACTCACCGGCAAGTCGGTGAACAATTTCCTGAACTCGTACACCTTGATGCAGACGGCTACCGATGCGTCGTTCTTTGCGATCATGGCGGTCGGGGCGACGATGGTCATCATTTCGGGTGGGGTGGATTTGTCGGTCGGCTCGATCTACGCGCTGGCTGGAGTGACGATGGCGTTGATGATGCGGAAGTTTGCGACGGACTCAGTTTGGCTTTCGCTGGCGATTTGCGTCGGCATCGGGCTGGCGAGCGGACTGGTGAATGGGTTGATGGTGACCGGCTTGAAGGTGCATCCGTTCATCATCACGCTCGGGACGATGTGGGTGTTGCGCGGGATTGCGTTTGTGGCGTCGCAGGCGGAGAGCATCCTCGTGCCGGATTCGTTGACGCAGGTCGCGAAGGCGAATCTCGGGTTGGGCGAGGCATTGTATCCGGTGCCGATGCTGTTGATGCTGCTGGTGACGACGGTGGGCGCGGTTTATCTGGGTAGAACGGTGCCGGGCCGGTACATCTACGCGGTGGGCTGTAATGTGAATGCCGCCAAGTTCTCCGGCCTGCGGGTCAACCGGATTCTCGTCGGCGTGTATGTATTGAGCGGACTGACCGCCGGCATCGCGGCGTTCATCGGGACGAGTTATTACGGTTCGGCGTCCTGCGGCGACGCGACCGGCTACGAGCTTTACGTGATCGCGGCGGCGGTGGTCGGCGGCGCGAGTTTGAGCGGTGGCAAGGGCAGCGCGATCAACGCGATGCTCGGCGCGTTGCTCATCATCATTATCCGAGTCGCCATCCGGCAATTGCATTTCGACCAGAACTACGAATGGATCATCATCGGCTGCGCGATCATCATCGCAGTCGTGCTCGACCAGGCGAGCGCGCGGCTGACAACCCGGCGGTTAACCTCAGGAGGCAAGTCATGAACAAATGGATCGCAGTTATGTGTGGTGTCGCAACGCTCGCGTTTGGCGCGGACAAAAAAACCGTGAAGATCGCGATGATCGCGAAGAGTTCGACCAACCCGGTCTTTCTCTCCGCGCGGACCGGCGCGGAAGCCGCCGCGAATGAATTATCCGCCAAACTCGGCGTCGACATCGTCATCGATTGGCGCACGCCGCCGACGGAAGACGGCCAGATTCAAGCGCAACGCCTCGCGCAAGCCGTCAACGAAGGCGTGGACGCCGTCCTGCTGTCGTGCTCCGATGCCGGCAAAGTTACCGGGGCGATCAACGACGCCGTGGCGCGGGGCGTACCAGTGATGACGTTCGACAGCGACGCGCCGCAGTCGAAGCGGTTTGCATTCTACGGCGTGGATGATGTGGCGACCGGTGAACGGACGATGGCGGAGTTGGCGAAACAACTCGACGGCAAAGGCCACGTCGCGATTCTCGCCGGCAACCAGAACGCGCCGAACCTCCGCAAGCGCGTCGATGGCGTGAAAAAGGAAGCCGCGAAATATCCCGGCATCAAAATCGTCGGCGTGTTCAACCACATCGAGACGCCGCAGGATGCCGCCGCCGAAGTGTTGCGCGCGATGCAGGCCAATCCCGAGATCAACGCGTGGGCGATGATCGGCGGTTGGCCGCTGTTCACCAAGACGCTGCTCACTGACCTCGACCCGAATAAAGTGAAGATTGTTGCTGTGGATGCGCTCTCCGCCGAGTTGCCATACATCGAAAAGGGCATCGCGCCGGTGCTGCTCGCGCAATCGTGCTACCTCTGGGGATACGTCGGCGTTGAAAAGATCGTGGACAAGATTGTGCTCAAGAAAGATGTGCCCGTGATGAACAAGATGGAGTTGGTGCGCGTGAGTAAAGAGAACCTCGGCGTCTGGGCCCGGCAATTGAAAGCGTGGGGTTTCACGGATGTGCCGGAGGAGTATTTGAAACTGCCGTGACTTCGATCGTTTGGTTTCGACTCGATTTGCGGTTGGCGGATAACCCGGCCTTGGCTGCTGCGGCCAAGCTAGGCCAAGTCGTGCCGGTGTTCATTTGGGCGCCGGAGGAAGAGGGCGCTTGGCCGCCCGGCGCAGCGAGCCGGTGGTGGTTGCATCATTCGCTGAAGGCGTTGGCGAAAGATCTGGGCGGGTTGGTAATTCGGCGCGGGCCATCGCTGGATGCGCTCCGGCAACTCGTAAAAGAAACCGGCGCGACAGCGGTATTCTGGAATCGCCGGTATGAGCCAGCGCTCATCGCGCGTGATACGCGGGTGAAGCAGGCGTTGCTTGCGGATGGGTTGACGGTGGAGAGTTTTAATTCGGCGCTGTTGTTTGAGCCGTGGGAGATCAAGACTGGCGCCGGTGGGCCGTATAAAGTCTTTACGCCGTTTTACCGGGCGTGTTTGAAGAAGAAGGTGGGAGGGGCTTCAATGCCCCGACCGTACAGAGTCGCGGCGCTGAGGCCGCTCCCACCTTCAGTCGAACTGGATTTGCTGCCAAAATTGGATTGGGCCAAAGGTTTCAACTGGCAACCGGGTGAAGCCGGGGCGCGCAAGCAACTCGCCGCGTTCTCGCCGAAGGGTTACCTGGAGAAGCGCGACTTACCGGCGATTACGGGGACATCGCGGTTGTCGCCGCATTTGCATTTCGGCGAGATTTCGCCCCGGCAAGCGTGGGAAGCCGGCAATGAGGATTACCGGCGGCAGTTGATCTGGCGCGAGTTTGCGCATCATCTGCTCTACCACTTCCCGGCGACGACGGATAAACCATTGAAACCGCAATTCGAGAAGTTTCCTTGGCGCAAAGATGCGAAAGGCTTGCGGGCGTGGCAGCGCGGGGAGACGGGATTTCCAATCGTTGATGCCGGGATGAAGGAATTGTGGACGACCGGCTGGATGCATAACCGGGTGCGGATGGTGGCGGCGTCGTTTCTGGTGAAAGATTTGCTGATCCCGTGGCAGGAAGGGGCGCGCTGGTTTTGGGATACGCTCGTGGACGCGGATCTCGCGAACAACACGCTGGGTTGGCAGTGGGTGGCCGGTTGTGGGGCGGATGCGGCGCCGTTCTTTCGGATTTTCAATCCGACGGCGCAGGCGGAGCGATTTGATCCGCGCGGCGAGTACGTGCGACGGTGGGTGCCGCAGCCGGTGCCGCCAATTCTCGATCACGCCAGCGCCCGGCTACGCGCGTTGGCTGCGCTTCAGTCTGGCCGGCACTGACGGCCGAGTAATTTTTCCATCCGGGCGCGATTGTAGCGTTGCGCGAGGATGCAGGGTAGATTCCACGCCACGGCGTATCCGACGATGATCAGGTCGCCCCACCACGGATTCCAGAGGAAGAAAACCGGCGCGCAGGCCAGCGCGCACCAGTGGCACAACTCCCCGCGCCACGTCTCGCGGATGAAGCGCTGCCAGTAAGCCGCGCCTTGATCGGTCAGCGTGCTCTTCGCAAACCCGCCGGCAAACCAACCGGCGGCATCCGGCAGCCGGTTTTTCCAGTGGTGGATGCCGAAAAATTTCTTGTAGAAATGACCGCGGCGCTCCCAGGCGTACGGAGGGCCGGGATTGAATCGTTCCGCCGGCAGCCGCGTGAAGACCCACGCGAAGCCGAGTTGAATGACCAGCCAGCCGGTCACGTTCAGGACAATGATCCACACGATGGGCAATTCAATCAGCACGGATCGCCCGGCCTTTCCACGTCACCTGTTTCCCCGACCGCAGCGCCGACCGGGCGAACACCACGAAGAAAAAAATCAGCGGTATCGGATACAGCGCCGCCGTGTACCACCGAAACGCGCCCACTCGCCGGCTCACCCACGCCACGTGCGCTGCGCAAAACAGATACGCCACCGCCGCCCAAACCGTGAACGGTAGCAACACCACCGGCAACATCAGCACAATCATCCACACCACTAGCAACAGCAACCGCGGTTTTGGTGTCTGCCCGGCGCCTGACGCAAACCCTTTCGTCCAGCCCTCAACCAATTCGCGCAGTCCGTTCGGGTACATCCGAAACGCCAACATCCTCTTGCCGGTCACGCTGCGCGCAGGAATACCGGCCTTGCGAAATAACGCCGCGAGAAAGAAATTCTCCAGCGTCCGCCCTTGCACTGCCGCATGTCCGCCGACGCGCCGGTAACTCTCGCTATCCACCAGTAACATCGCCCCGAACAAGCCGCCCGGTACCGTGCTCGCCGTCATCACCAGATTGAAAAAGGCTGAGAGCTGTTCGTAAGGTTTGCGCACTGCGTGATACGGCCCGACTGAGAACGCCCCGTCGGTGTAGTTGGCGAGAACCTTCGCCAGCCCGTCCGACTCGAACCAAGCGTCGGCGTCGAGAAACAACAGCAGTTCGCCGCGCGCCGCCTGCGCTCCTTGATGGCACGCCCACGTCTTTCCGCGCCAACCGTCCGGTAACGACTGCGACGCAATTACTGTCGCGCCGAATTCGCGAGCGACGGCCGCTGTGCAGTCAGTCGAGCCATCATCCACGACGAGGACTTCCAGCGGGCGGGATGACTGCGCGTTGATTGAACGCAGCAAGACCGGCAAGTTGTGTTCTTCATTCCGTGCTGGGATGATGATTGTCAGCGACGATCCCACGCGACGACTTTCTTGGCGACGTTTTGGCCGCACAACACCACCATCGGCATGCCGCCGCCGGGGTTGACGGTGCCGCCCACGAAAAACAGGTTTTCGTACTTCTCGCTCTGCTTCGGGGCTTTGAAGGCGAGGTTCTTCCACCGGTCGGTGACGACACCGTAGATCGATCCTTTGTTGGAGTAGTACTGCTTCTGGATGTCGAGCGGCGTCCAGACGTGCTCGTACACGGTGTGTTTGCGCAGATCTTTGAGGCCCATGCGTTCGAGCTTGTCCACGATACGTTCCTTGAACGCGAGGTAGTCGTCGCGTGTGAGCGGGTGTTCGTCGTTGATGTACGGGATGTGCGGAAGGATTTTGAGGCAATCGCAGCCGGGTGGCGCGACGGTCGGGTCGGTCTTCGACGCGGCGACGAGGTAGATGGTCGGGTCGGGCGGGAGTTGGTGTTTTTGGAACACGGTTTTGAAATGTTCGCGCTGGTGGCCGGAGAAGAAGAAGTTGTGGTGCGCCAGTTGCGGGTATTTGCAGTCGAGTCCGAGGTCGAGCACGAGACCGGAGCAGGCGGGCTCATATTTCTTCTCCAGCTTGCCGACGAATGCGGAGTCTTCCTTGAGCAGTTCCCGGTAAGCGGGGATGACTTCCATGTTGGAGACGATGATGTCGGCGGCGTGGAATGCGCCGCCCTTGGTGACGATGCCGGTGACCCGGCCGGCGTTGTTGCGCACTTCGGAGATCTCACTATTGAGGTGGACGGTGATGCCGAGTTCCTCGATGAGACGCTTCAGACCGAGCGCGATGCCGTAGAGGCCGCCGTCCACGTACCAGAGATCGAAGCGGAACTGAATCGTCGGCATGCAGTTCATAAACGCGGGCGCGCGGTAGGCCGATGAGCCGACGTATTTGATGAAGTAATCGAAGATGTCCCGCATCTGCGGCGTCTTGAGAAAACGTTTCACGCCGCCGTGCATCGTGCGGAACAGGTCGAATTGCGGAAATTTTTTCAAACCGTAAAACTTCGCGAAATCGTCGGAGGTGTCGAGTCCCTGCTCGAAGTAGCCGGCATTGACGAGGTCGTAAAGCCGGCCAGAATAATCGAGGAAACGCTGCACGTTGGCCGGGTCTTCGCCGACCTTGCGCGCTTCGGCAGCCATGACGGCGGGATCAGGATCGAGGTCCACAACTTTGCCATCCTCGAAAAAGTTACGCCAGTGCGGCCGGAGCGTGCGGATCGGAATGTAATCGCTCATCTTTTTGCCCGACCGCTCGAACAATCGCTCGAAGATGTGCGGCAACGTCAGGATCGACGGCCCGAGGTCGAACGTGTAACCCCGTTCCTTGAGCACATTGAGCTTGCCGCCGATCTGCGCGTTCTTCTCGTGGATCGTGACGTCGTAACCTTCCTGCCGCAGCGAGATCGCGGCGGAAAGCCCGCCCAGTCCGGCGCCGATGACGATGACTTTCTTCTTCATTTCTTCCGTTTCTCCAATTCCTCCCGCGCGAGTTTGTCGTGCGGATTCACGGCGAGCGCTTTGCGGAAATATTGCTCAGCCTCCACCGGTTTGCCAAGTGCGTCGTACGTTTTGCCGATGAAGGCGAGGCAATTACTCCGGCCCCACCGCGGCGCGACCGGCCCGGCGGGCTGCTCGGCTTCGGCGGTAAACAACTTCTCTGCTTTCAACAAACACGCCAGCGCCTCGGTCTTGCCGCCCCACATCTTCGGCGCGTGATAATGACTCATCCCGAGCAAATACTGCACGCGGGGGTTGGTCGCCCCGAACTGCAACGACTTCTCCTGCTCGTTCATCACCCGCGGCCCGAGCCACATGGCTCGCAACGGATTCTCGGCAATGCTCATCCCGTAAACCGTCCCGAGCAACGCGTGATTCTCCGCATTGCAGCCGTCCAACTTCACCGCCGTCGTCAGCGTGTCGAGGACTGTCTTCAACGCGACGGTCGTCTGAACCCGGTTCGTTGGCGACTCGGGCGCGCCGTGCAATTGCAGCAGCCGGTGAAACTCCGCCACGCCTTTCCAATAGTAATTTGTGCCGGCACCGGGCTGCTTGGCGCACGCCTGGGCAAACGTCCCGGCCGCCTGCGCAAACTGCGCCGCATCCCAGGCGTCATACGCCGCCGTGAATTCGACGATACCGGTTTTCACCAAACTAATGGCCGTGTCCTCCGCCTGGGCCGCGAGCGGAAGGACCAGCCCCACTATGAAGAGTCGCCAAATCATCACTTGACGATGATACACAAAGCCGCCGACAATTCACCTGACAAAAATGGACTGCGCCCCACTCATCGCCCGGCAACGCCAGTATTTCCAAACCGGCGCCACGCGCCCGCTGGCCTACCGGCAGGAACAACTCCGCCGGCTGCAAGCCGCCATCGAATCCCGCGAAGCGGCGCTACTCGACGCGCTCCACGCCGATCTCCACAAATCTCCGCACGAAGCCTACACGTCCGAGATCGGTTTCATCCTGAGCGACCTCAGCCACGCGCTCAAACATCTGCCAGACTGGATAACGCCCCAACGGCGTGGCTTGCCCCTCATGGCGTGGCCGGGCCGCGCCGCCGTCCACACGGAACCATTCGGCGTCGCCCTCATCATCGGACCGTGGAATTATCCGCTCCAACTCCTGTTCGCGCCGCTCGTCGGCGCAATCGCGGCCGGCAACTGCGTCGTCCTCAAGCCGTCTGAGTTCGCACCTCACACCGCCGCCGTCATCGCCAAACTGATCGCCGATACGTTCCCGGCCGAGTACATCACCGTCGTCGAAGGCGACCGGTCAGCAGCGGAGTCTTTGCTCCGTGAAAAGTTCGACACCATCTTCTTCACCGGCAGCACCAAAGTCGGTCGCGCCGTCATGACTGCTGCCTCCCGGCATCTCACGCCGGTAACGCTCGAACTCGGCGGCAAATGCCCGGCCATCGTCTGTGCTGACGCCCCGCTTGCCGTCACCGCCCGGCGCATCGCGTGGGGCAAATTCATGAATGCCGGCCAGACCTGCGTCGCGCCGGACTTTGTCCTCGTGGATCGCCGCATCCGGCAACCGCTGGTGGACGCGCTCAAGCAGGCCGTCCGCGAGTTCTACGGCGACAACCCGCAGCTCAGTCCCGATTACGGCCGCATCGTGAACCGCCACCACTTCGACCGGCTAAGCGTCTTTGCGAGCGGCATTGCCGAAGACCTCTACATCCCGCCCACAATCCTCACCGAGGTGTCGTGGGAGTCGCCGGTCATGCAGGAAGAAATCTTTGGGCCGATCCTGCCGGTCTTGGAGTTCGAGAATCTCGCTGACGCCCTCGCGCAACTTCGTGACCGACCGGCGCCGCTGGCGCTCTATCTTTTCACCAACGACCGCGCCA
>JBAXYB010000102.1:0-10806 GCA_037127585.1 Verrucomicrobiota bacterium | reverse complement strand
ATGGATTCGGCGACGGCCAACTCGACGGCGTACGACCGCTCCAGAAGTTTTTCGAAGAGCCGGGGGTCTGCCGCTTCCGCCGGCAGGTAGTTGCCGTGGACAAAGAAGAGGAGCCGGTTGTCGGCGACGAGCGACCGGCATTCGTCCCATTCGACGGCATTGAAGTGGATGCAGATCGTTAGGTCGGGCTGGAGGATTTCGTTGACGAGCTTGGCGCGTGCGGCGATTTCGGCAGAGCGATAGAAAAGGATTTCCTGCCGGCGCCGAACAGTGTCGGCGCGGACCGCCACGTCAGCGGAAGCCGGTACATCATACTCGGCTTGAGCGCGGAAGTTCTCGGGGCGTTCGGTGGTGACGGGTTGGTAGTTGGTTTTGGTGAGCGAGACGGCGATGCCGGCGTTGGTGAGACGGGACTGGAGCAGGTTGGCGACGATGAGGTTGAGTTCCGCCTCTTGGATGGGCCGGTCTTTGCCGCGGACGAAGAACCGTTCTTCCAGCCGCGCCCATTCGCCACCGATGTGACCGGGGTCGAGGACGATTTTTTTGAAGGATGAAGGATGAGGGATGAAGGATGAGCCGAACCGGAGGGTGAAGTTGGTACTGATGACAACGGAATTGGTGCCGTAGGTGAGATCAATCGCGCCGCTGGGACAATAGACGTTGGTCAGAAGCGAATCGAATTCAGCGCGGGTGATCGTTTCTTGAAAGCGCTCCCAGTCAGCGTGACTGGCCGCCGTGAGCGCAACCAAGATCAAGATTCCGAGGGGTCGTCCCATCCGGCGGGTTCCCATACGAGAATCTCATTGATCTCATCGAAGCAATGCCGGGAGTCGTCACTGAAATAGCGCCCGGCATCAATCGCTTCGAGTTCGGTGGTCATTTCATCGGCGGTACAATCAACCACGGTGCCATGGGTTGCATTGAGTTTGCGAACCCGGGCGGCAATGACCGCGTCCAAGAAATCGAAGTAGCTCCCGTCGCCGTCCGCATCAATCGCCGGCAAGGCAAACAACTCGCCGCCGTCGCCCAACTTCTCGCTTTCGGCCAGCGATAAACGGACGCACCCTTCTTCGGTTTCGGCGTCCAGGGTGAACAAAGTGAAGGCGGCCTCCATTTGTTCCCGGCGCAACCCGTGCGGCCGGTATTCCTCCAGCAATTGGACGAGATGCGTCAGTTGTCGGGGATCGAGAACCGAGTGGTTGCTGGTGGACGGCGGCGCATCCGGGCTGGTGTCTTCAAGCCACCAGTTGAAGTCTTCGCCGAGCCGCGCCACAATCCATTGAGGTTTTTCTGTCATTTGGTAAATGGGCTTTGAATTTGACGACGAATGGGGACAAAATCAATCGCAATGAGCATTCACCATTATCTCGGGAAAAAACCGCAAGTCGGACCGCGCGTCTATCTGGCGGATGGCGCGGAGTTAATTGGCGACGTGACGGTCGGCGAACAGTCGAGTATTTGGTTTCATTCGGTCTTGCGCGGCGACATCAACCGCGTGGTCATTGGGCATCACACAAACATTCAAGACCTGACGCTGTGCCACGTCGCAGACAACTTCGCGTGCGTGGTCGGCAACTTCGTCACTGTTGGCCACCGGGCCATTCTGCACGCGTGCACGATCGGCGACGAAGTGTTGGTGGGGATGGGAGCGATCGTGATGGACGGCGTGGTGGTCGGCGAGCAGAGCATCATCGGCGCGGGCGCGTTGTTGACGAAAGGACTGCAGGTGCCGCCCGGCTCATTAGTTTATGGGTCACCGGCAAAAGTGATCAGCCAGTTGGGAGCAACCGAGCGCGGGGCAATCAAGGCGTGGGCGGAGAAATATTGCCGGGTGGCGGCGAATTATTGAAGCGCGCCGTGAGCGCTGCGCGTGGTGGTCGTTGTCTCAGCCCCGACGGTTCGCATTTGAATCTGGTCGCCGGTCTCGGTGCCCGACTCGGCAATCGCGCCGACCGGCAATTCTAAAACGTACACCGCTTGCCGGACCACACAGGTGCGAAAGGGAGGCAATGCGGACACCGCCCGCATCACATGCAAATCGCGATCGAGAAACAAAACGTCAATGGCAAAGCGCATGCCGATCGTGTGGATGCCGTAACAGCGATCCAGCAAGAGGCCTTCCCCGGGCGCTAAGGACGCGCGGTTCAGGAGTCCAATCATCCGCTTGAAAACGGAGTTCGCAAACCGACACCGATCCGCGAGGGTTTTCTTTTTGGTAGCGTTGAACAGAACCATGATATTTCACCGGGCGGACGACTATTGCAACAGCTGCCGGTAAATCGCCAAGCCGGCTGGGCCGAGAATAACGACGAACAGCGCCGGGAAGATGAAGAGCACGAGCGGAAAGACCATCTTGACGGGCGCCTTCATGGCCTTCTCTTGGGCGCGTTGCCGGCGACGGACCCGCATCGAATCGGCCTGAATGCGGAGCGTGTTGGTGATGCTGCCACCGAGCCGGCTCGCATGCACAACCGCAGTAATGAAAGCTTTGAATTCGTCGACGCCGGTCCGGTTGCCGAGGTCATCGAGGGCATCCAAGCGCGGTTTGCCGAGGCGGATTTCGTTGAGGGTTTTGGAAAATTCTTCGGCGAGCGGGCCTTTGATTTTCTTCATCGTGTAGCCAACGCCGGCATCGAAGCCCATACCGGCTTCCACGCTGATGGATAGAATGTCGATGGCATACGGCAGCGCGAGGAGGATGGTCTCTTGCCGTTCGCGGACGCGTTTGCCGAGAAAGAATTGCGGGATGATATAGCCCGCGGCCGGGGCCAAGATCAGGTACAGCAAGTTGAGTGGATCACTCGTGTTAAGCGAGCCGCCCTTGCTGCCCATTGTCGCGAGGAGGAAGACAACCAACAGGAAACAGCCGCCCGCGCACAACCAGCACAACCCCAAGAGCTGTGTGGCGGTAACCCGCGGATAGAGACCGGCCATGACCAACCGCTTGTGGGTCCGGTCCGCGATTTCGCCCGGGGTGTACTTGCGAAACATGCCGGCAACGCTCTCGCCGAGTGGCAACGCGATCCGCTGAAAGAAGGGCTTACTGAGTTCTTCTTCGGCGGTCTGACCATCGGCTTCGCGAACCTGCTCAATTCGTTTCTCAACCGCAAACCGGGATGAGCTCCGGTAGAGTCCGATTCCCAACAGGAGGAATGTGACGACCATTAAAATGAGAGCGATGATCAGCATGGTTAAACCTTAATATCGATCACTCGGTAGATGACGTAACCGCCGATCATTTGCCAGATGGCGGCCCCCAACAACCACAGCACCCCGACCGGCAGTTCGATGTGGGGCAGAATTTCGAAATTGGGCGGCAAAAACATCGGGGCGAAATAGTCCGGCGTGTTGAAGAGGAAGAAGATGAACAAGGCGACCGGGAGTAATCCCACGATCAACCCGGACAAACGACCTTGGGCAGTCAAAACACGGATATCACCGTGGATCTTGATTCGTTCGCGAATTGTTTCGGCAACTTTCTCCATGATTTCCGTCAGGTTACCGCCGACGTCCTTCTGAATCAGGTACGCGCTGATGACGATGTCGAGATCCTGACTGTTGACGCGCCGGCCCAGATTGAGCAGGGCTTGTTCAACCGTTGCGCCGAGGTTGATCTCACGCAACATGCGGTTGAGTTCTTTGGAGATCGGATCGCTCATTTCCTTGGCGACCAATTCTAATCCCTTCAAGAAACCGTAGCCCGAGCGCAATGAATTCGTCAGCAACATCAGCGCGTCGGCGAGCTGGGAGACGAACTTATTCCGGCGGCGCCGCTTGTGAAATTTAACCCATATTGCCGGCGTGAAGAACCCCAGGGAGCCGATTGCAACCGTGCGCAAGAGTTGAATCGTCGGATTATGTGGATCCGGTAAGAGGAACAAGCTGACAATCACGCCCAATCCACCGAGCACCAAGCGCGCTAAAACATACTCAAACGCCTTCATCGGCACATCGGCTTGAACCAGACCGTCTTCAATTTTCTTGAGATAGCCGCGGCCCATCACCGTGTTGACGGCACCTTGGAGCCCGCCGACCGGTTGCATCTCGACATCGGTCGCAAGCGCAGCTTCGGCTTCGATGCCGGCATAAGTCTCGAGCCGCTCCGCCAAAATCGCGCGGTTGCGCCCGAACATCGACGAGAGCCCATAGATCAACAAGGCAACCGTGCCGGCTCCCGCAATAACGATGATCCAAATCGTATCCATGACTTAGCGAACTTCTCCCGAGCGTTTGAACATGTCCGCCGGTAAATGACAGCCGGCAGAGTTGAAACGCTCCATAAATTTCGGCACCATTCCGGTCGCCTGCATCGAGCCGAGAACTTTCCCGCCCTCGCCGACGCCCTTTTGCGAGTAGGAAAACAAATCCTGCAACACGATGACATTGCCTTCCATGCCCTGCACTTCCGACACGTTGAGCACTTTGCGACTGCCATCGCTTAGTCGGCCAATCTGGACAATCAGATGCACGGCGGACGCCACTTGCTCGCGAATCGCGCGGGACGGCAAATCCATGCCGGACATCATCACCAACGTTTCCAACCGGGATAACGCATCGCGCGGCGTGTTGGCGTGAACCGTCGAAATCGAACCGTCGTGGCCAGTATTCATCGCCTGCAACATGTCCAACGCTTCGCCGCCGCGAACTTCGCCGACGATAATCCGGTCGGGGCGCATACGCAGACAATTGCGGACGAGGTCGCGAATATTGACTTCGCCTTCGCCCTCGATGTTGCACGGCCGGGATTCCAACCGGACCACGTGCTGTTGATGCAGCTTCAATTCCGCCGCATCTTCAACGGTGACGATCCGGTCACCTTCCGGAATGAACGACGACAAAACGTTGAGGAACGTCGTTTTACCGGAGCCGGTGCCGCCGGAGACGATGATGTTGAGTTTAACTTTCACGCAGGCCGCCAAGAACGCCGCCATGGCCTGCGTTACGGTGCCGAACCCGATGAGATCTTCAATCGTGTACGGGTCGACGGAGAATTTTCGGATCGTGATCACCGGCCCGTTTAGCGACAGCGGGGGGATGATGGCGTTAACGCGCGAACCATCCGGCAAGCGCGCATCCACCATCGGACTGGATTCATCGACGCGCCGGCCGAGCGGGGTCACGATCTTGTCGATGACGTGCCGGATGTGGTCGTTATCGCGAAATTGAACATCGGCCAGTTCGATCTTACCGAAGCGTTCGCAATAGACTTGGTCAGCGCGGTTGACCATGACTTCCGTGACAGTCGGATCGCGCAGCAACGGTTCGATCGGCCCGTAGCCGAGAATTTCATCGGCCATATCCGAAACCAGGCGGTTCCGGATTTGCCGGGGATAAGGCAGCCGGTCGGCGCGCAGTTTCTCGTCCACCAACTCTTCGACCCGGCGGCGCAACAGCGCTTCGTCGCCTTTTTCCAGAAGCTTCTGATCGATGTTCTGGATCAGATAGCCAAGGATGGCATTTTTGGATTCGAGGTAAAGCTGCGTGCTGATTTCAGTTGTGGGCGGCATATCCTAAAATGTTCCCTTCGGTCATTGCATGAGTGAAAACCAGCGCATCCCACTCCGCTTCTTGCCGGCTGGCGCCAAGGCCACCGGCGAGAGGCTTTCCGCCAATGTTTGGATGGCCCGCGACAACGGCTTATGCGGACTACCGGTCACGAACGGCTGACCAAGATTCACCGACGATCCGACCAACGCCTCGTCATTCGGCAATTGCGCCAAGACCGGGAATTCCAGAATCGACTCGACCTCGCTCCCGGGTATTTCCTTCGAGCCACCGGCCCGATTGACGATGACGCGAATTTTTTCTTTCGGATAATTGGCCGCCAACAGATTCTTCAAGTAGAGCTTCCCATCGCGCAACCGCGGCAAGTCCATGCCGATCACCACGAGAATGATGTCCGAGTAATCCATGGCCGCCAGGGTCGACTCCAGATTCGCATACCCGGTATCGACCAGCGTGCATTCGTAGTGTTCGCGCAAGGCTTCGAGAATGCCTTGCACCATGTAGCGCGAGAGTGTTGAGCCGTCGAACGTGCCGGTCAGCGGCGCCGCCAACAACGACACGCCACAGGCATGTTTGCCCATCACGCTATCGACCACGTCGTAGTCAATCCCGCCAAACCCCGGCAACAAATCACCGAGCGACCGGCGGGGCGTCATATCCAACAACATCGCGATGTCGCCGCCCCACAGGTTCAAATCCACAATCGAAACCTTGTCGCTCAAGGACGAAAGGGCGACCGCCAGATTCGTCGCGATCACCGTCTTCCCGCAACCACCGCGAGGGCCGGTCACCGTAACAATCTGATGTTTCGGACCGGCGGGTTCAGCAATGACACCGGGCGTTGGCCCGGCCTTGCGTCCTTGTTTTTCCTGCAAGCGGGCGACTTTGCGAATTTCCTCGCCAAGCCGGTCGGCTGTGATGGGGCGCGTCATGAATTCGCGAATCCCGGCCCGCAGCATTTTGTGCCAAACTTCTTCACCTTCCGAGCCGGTGAGTATCAGAATGATGCCCACCTCCGGTAGGTCCGCGGCCAACTGCTCGGCCACGGCCAAACCGTTGATGACGGGGAGGTCTTCCTTGATCAACAAGATCCGCGGACGTTCGCGACGCACCAGATCAGCGCATTCGCGACCGTCCCGGGCTTCACCGACGACCTGAAAGTCCGGTTCATCCGCGAGCATGCTCTTGAGCTTCTCGCGTTCGGAGACTTCATTGTCGGCGATAATTATGCTGATCGTGTCGCCCATTGACTATTGCCCTGTTGGACGCGCTGGCGTGAAGTTGTTGGTCGGTTCAACCGCCGCTGGCACTGCGGTGGCAGGCGTAGCGGCGCTGGCTGGTTGCGTCGCACTGGTGCTGGCGGGCGTCTTCGCTGGTGCGGCGGCCTTCGAGTCCGACTCCGGGAAGCCGAAGTTTTTAAAGTCTTGCATGCCCCAATCGGAACCTTTCTTCGGCACATCGAGGATATTGTCCATCATGACTTTATTCCAATCCTTCATGGCCGGTGTCTTGGCGGCGGCCGCAACGTCCGCGGCATCGTCCTTGACGATTTCGGGCGTCATGAAGAAGATCACTTCCCGCTGCTTCTGGCCAAATTCTTTATGCCGGAAGAGGAACCCGAAGATCGGAATGTCCGCGAGCCACGGCACCTTGCGGAGGTAGTCGCGGTTGATCTGGTTTTCGAGGAGACCACCGATGACGATGGTCTGACCATCTTTGGCTTGGAGAGTCGTGTCGGCTTTCTTGGTGCCGATAATCGGGATGCCATTCGCGCCAGGACCAACGATCTGACTGACTTCCGCATGGATCACGGTGTTGATCTGGTTCTGACTATCCGCGGTCGGCTTGATCTTCATCCGCACGCCGACTTCTTTGAATTCAACTGTGTACGAATTGGGGAGCTGCTGGACGATCGGGATTTCATCACCCACGAGGAAGCTGGCTTCCTTGCCGCTCAGAGTCGTCAACGTCGGCTCAGAAAGAAGTTTAGCGTACCCTTTCTCAACCAGCAATTGCATGACGACACTCGCCCCGATATCCAGTGCATTCGGAGTGGTCGGTTGAACACCGCTGCTGAGCGGTTGGGTTAGGCCACTGATGATCGAGCCGCCAGTGGTGTAATCGAGGGCATATTCGACTTCGCCAGCCGCGCCATTCCAACGGAAGCCGACATTCTTGACGGCATCGCTGTTAACTTCAACGACCCGCGTACGGATGCGAATCTGCCGGGGCTTGCGGACTTCGATGAGGTTGACGACTTGCTGACCTTTAACCGCACCGGCAATCTGCGCGGCGCGTTGGGCTTCGATCTCGTCGTTGACATAGCCGTCGAGAATGACGGTGTCGCCCACATTACGCACCACGATGGTCGAAGACCCGACCATTTTGCGAATGAGAGTCGCTGTCATATCGTTGCCAACCTCAATTCGGTAGACTTGGGTCGGTTTATCCTGACGAACAATCGTCAAGGTGGTGCCGCCAATCTTCTTGCCGATGATGCTGATTTCTTTATCGGAGAGGGCCACGACGTCGGCAATGCTCGGATCCGCAATCGCCAATTTGGTGACGCTTTCCGCCGCCAGCGTGACGGCCTCGCCGGAATTCACCCGAATCGCATTCTCGGATTGGGCCTGTAAACTTGACCCCAACGACCAAGCAACCATCACGGTCATGATGATGGTCACCATCCCACGGTATCCCGTGTTTTTGTTTGTTTGCTTCATACTCATTTCGTCCTTTCGATCATGTGGCGTTGGTTTGGGCTGAGATTGACTACTTACCGATAACGGTTGAGCGTTCATCGGTACCGCGGAAAACTTTAATTTCGGTTTCCTTCTGCGGCGCATTCCGCGACTGCGGATTGACAAAGATTACAGGAGTCGAACGGCTATCGTTGGTTTCAACGACCGGCGCCTCGTCACCTTGACCAACACCGGACGCCAAGTCACGGGGCGTAACGCCGGTCGGCTGAATGATTTCTTTGTCTTTGTATGAACGAAGAGTGACCGACATCGTCCCGGAGCGTTCCGCGGCCTTGAGCAATTCGGTTTGATCCGGTTTAACGGCTAGCGTCATGGAACTCTGGGCGCCACCGCCTTTCGAGCCGGCTTCGGTATCCCCGCGGTTCACCGCCAAGACGAGCAGATTCTGCATAATGATCTTCGTAACATCCTGCTTGGTCCGAGGATCAAAATAGGTGGCGATAATGTCAACATGGTCGCCCGGCTGCACACTGGTGCCGACGGCGCTGATTTCACTGGCACCGATCGCAATCGCCCGCATCCCATCCGGAACCTTGAGCGAGAGACCAAAAGATTGGCCCGGGGCCAGCAGACTCGTGGAACGGATTTGCTCCTTATTCGAGATATCCATCTGGGTCGTGCGATCCACCACATCTTCAACCCGCCGAAGAGCTACCTCCGAAACCAGTTCCTTCGGAAACGATTCAAATCGAATCATCTCACGGGTAATCTTAGTCCGAGGCTTGATATCGACGGCCGCCACGACGACCGGGACCCAATTCGCCTTATCGAGGTCTTCGCGACCCCGCATGTACTTCCAAATTAAAACAGCCGTCACAACACCTAAGACGACTGCCGCCATTATAATTCCGCTTACCCCTGGTTTTCTTGCCATTTACTCCTCCTTGTTCGCCATTATGAATGATGTTCCTGCGATTTGACTACTAGAATATTGCTCCGCTAAAAATGTATCCGCATTCGTCTACTTACTCCAGCCAACACATAGGAAGCATTCATTGTACCGCTCAATCCATCTCTGAGAAAATTTGTAGAACTTCAATTGAAGGATCGCAAACACTGGCTAACTAAAGAAACCGTTGCGAACATCGTCGAGCCGAAATCACTCGAAGGGATTGGCTGTCAGATCGGAACGAGCTATCCCCTCCAGCAGCATGCCGGAGAGAGTGAGGACTTCCCGTCTCACTCTCCCCGGGGCACACTGGAATGAGGCAAACTAGTTGAGGTTGCCGTTAACTGAGCCCAACTTAGTGTTGACGCCACTACCGATACCCTTCAGGACCAGAATCGCCACGACGGAGATCAGCGCGAGAATCAACGCATACTCCACCAAGCTCTGGGCCGATCGCTTCTGAACGCGACGGAAGAGTTTTTGAAAACGCTTTGTCATCTTAATTTCACCTCCTTTTTCTATTACTTAGTTAAAACTTCTACCACGATTTAAGTTTAAGCAATTCACCTAATGGCAACTTTGGTGCCACGCCCTGTTTCGACACAAACAAAACTACTTTAAACAACAACAAAATTAATCACAATCAACTCATCCACAAACAACTACATCCGATTAAATCACACCGACTAATTATCAAGTCACTACGGGAATCGAGAAAGACAATCCTCAAAAATGCCAGACCGCCTGAACATGTGCTTTCGAGTTGTCCAGTTGCTGAACACTCTGTCCTGATTATTCAGGCTTTGGCTGTTGATCCAAACCAAATTGCCTCAGCAACAAATCAGTCCCCGGCACGACATATAAGTCAACTTTCCCGAGCGCAAACCGTTTCGCGCGATCTTTCAACTCACCAAGTTTCGCCAACTGCGAGCCCGCCAAGTGCGCCGGCACGACAAAAACCACCTGTCGATACCGGCTTAAATCAATCTGGCTAACAAAATCGGTCTTGCCCCCCTTCACCATCATCAGCTCCCGGCCGGGAGGCTTAACCATGGCGAGATCTGGATCCAAGCGGATATTCGCAAACTCCGGCAGGCAAAATTGAAAATGCCGCATCCCAAACAGCAAATCCCCGTTCCAGTGGCACAAAATTGTCTCATCCGGACGAAAATGTTCACGCACAACCTGAGCCGAGTTACACAATTGTTGATCGTGCTCCTGCAATTCGCGGCGAGTCCGCAGTGTTCCCCACAAAACACCATCCCACCGAGCCGGCCAAACCCAAAACGCCAATAAATTGACCACAACAATCGCCACCAACACCGGACGCCTCCGCAATCCTCCCGCAAAAACAGCCGCCAGTAAAATCAACGCGGGCAGATAAGTGAAAACATGTCCCGGCGCTTCCGTATAACCAACCATCGTCGCCAACAGAAACACCGGCAGAATCCACCACAAAATGACACGGATCGCTTCAGGATACTTCCCACGGCTCTGAACCAACGCCCCAAGCAGAGCGACGACACCGAGCAAGAGGCCATTAAATGAATACAACCCCGCAAAAAACACATTCCAAGCTGCAGCTCCCCACCCGCCACCCGCCAACGTCTTTCGCACGTGAAACAAGCCGATGCTATGAAGCGAATGCCA
>JBAXYB010000101.1:0-10921 GCA_037127585.1 Verrucomicrobiota bacterium | reverse complement strand
TGAGCGGCTTGACGATCTTCGTTGCCACCGTCGTGCTCGTCGTGAAAGGCGGGCCACATGTCGGTCAGCACCTCCAACTGCTGAACCAATTCTTCATCGGCTACACCGTGACGTGGCCCGGGAGTTTCGTCGGCCTGTTTTATGGGTTCGTAACCGGCTACATGGCTGGGTGGATCATTGCCTGGATTTACAATCGGATTGTCGGCTGCCGGACGCGCTGAAACGCATCTGGTCCGGCTGCGTCACTTCTCATGTTGCCCAACTTGATTATCATCGGCGCGCAGAAATGCGGCACGACCAGTTTGCATTACTACCTGGGGCGGCATCCGCAGATTGCGATGTCGCGGCTCAAAGAGTTGAAGTTTTTTAGCGTCGAGGGCAACTGGCATAAGGGCGTCGCCTGGTACGAGTCGCAGTTTGACTCTCGCCGCCCGATTCGCGGCGAAGCCTCACCGCATTACACCTTTCATCCGACTTTTGCCGGTGTGCCGCAGCGCATGCACGCACTCATACCGGAGGCCAAACTCATCTATCTGCTGCGCCACCCCATTGAGCGTATCATCGCCCAATATATTCATCAGGTGGACGATGGCCGTGAACAGCGCCCGCTGCCGGAGGCGCTGGCTGACTTGGACAACAACCCGTACGTACTGCGCAGTCTCTACGGGATGCAATTGGAACAGTATTTGCCGTATTTCCCGCTCCGAAATATTCTGATCATCACGCAGGAAGAATTACTGCAGAACCGGCAGCCGACGCTGGCCAAGGTTTTTCGTTTTCTCGGAGTGGACGATTCGTTTCAGTCACTGGCGTGGAACCGGCAGAAACACAGCAGCGCCGAAAAGCGCCGCAAGAACCGGGTGGGGCACGTTTTGGCCAGCGGGCTTCTGAGCCTGCGCCTCCGGGAGTTTTCCCCGCCGTTACACTCAGTGCTGGAGCGGTGGATGACCTATCCTTTTTCCGAGAAGATCTCCCGCCCGGTGCTGGACGAATCTTTGCGGCGGCGGATGACGGCGTTTTTCCAACCGGACCTCGCCCGATTGATGAACCACACCGGGCAGTCTTTTCCAGAATGGCAATGGCCATGAGTGAACCGCGACAGGAACGACAACCCGAAGCCGGTCGCCAAATTTTGACCGGTACGGCCCGGCTGTTTTTGGCGGAAGCGCTGGTGATGCCGACCGGGCTGGTTTTGTTGGCGGTTCTCACCCGGCAATTGGGCGCGACACAATACGGCATTTTTGCGTTGGCTGTCACTGTGGTGGGCTGGGTGGAGTGGGGCATCAACGCGCTGTTTTCGCGGGCGACATTCAAGTGCATCGGCGAAACAACCGATTGGCAGCCGCTGGCCGCCAAGATTGTGCAGTTGAATTTTGTCATCAGCCTGGCCGCGGCCGGGTTATTGGCGATTCTAGCAAAACCGATTGCCACATTGCTGGGCGAACCGGCGCTGGCCATGCTGCTGGTCTTGTTTGCATTGGACATCCCGCTGTTTGGCCTCGCACAAGCGCACCGGCATATCTTGGTCGGGCTGGGCAACTATCGCGCGCGGGCCATACTCAGCGCGATCCGGTGGATCGCGCGGCTGGGGTTGATTACTGCGTTTGTGGCGGGCGGGTTATCGGTGACCGGTGCCATTCTCGGTAACATTGCGGCATCCCTGGTGGAACTGGGATTGGCCCGGCATTATGTGCGACCGCGATGGTGGAGTCGCCCCGGCGTGTCGGCGCGCCGGCTATGGGAATATGCCGGCACGCTGGTGGTGTCGGCGCTCTGCCTGAGGTTGCTCGATAAACTCGATTTGTTCATGCTCAAAGCGCTCGGAGAAACCGCCGCCGCGGCAGGCGTGTACAATGCCGCCCAGAGTTTGTCGGTGGTGCCCGGGTTGTTCGCCTTATCGTTTTCGCCCCTCTTGCTTTCCTCGCTGACGCGGTTGTTGCGTGACGGTGACGAGCCACACGCCAAAGCCATGGCGCGTGATTCGTTACGGCTGGTGATTTTGTTGCTGCCGTTTGGCGGATTAGTGGCCGCCACGGCCCCCGAGATCGCACGGTTGATTATGGGCGCGCCGTTTGCCGGCGCGGCCCCGGTAATGGAGCGGTTGATTTTTGCGGCGCTTGCGTTGGTCATGATTTCCGTGGGCACATCCATTCTCATCGCCGCCGGTAAGCCGCGTTGGCCGGTCCTAGTCACGCTGCCAATGGTCGCGCTGGCGGCAGGCGGGCTGTGGTGGACCATCCCGCGGTTTGGCGCGGTGGGTGCGGCGACGGTCACTATGACGGTCGCGCTGCTAGGGGCAGTGGCCATCGTGGCGCTGGTGTACCGGTGTTGGAAAATTGCGCCGGCGCTGGCTTCGGTGTTCCGCAGTGTGTTGCTGGCGGGGTTGGCGTATGGCGGAGCCAGTGTGGAGCAGTTGCCGGGATGCTGGGTGGTGCTCAAATTAGGGGCGGGGGCGCTTTTGGTTGCCGGTGGATTCGTGCTTCTCGGGGAGTTTAGCGCGCGGGAACGCCGGCTGGCGTTGTCGTATTTACCGTGGAAGCGCGCGGAATAGCAGGCGGAGTCGGCTCCAGACGCTGGCCCAATGCCACACCCCGGCACCGAGAAACAACGCGCCCAGTAGTTGGGCGGCACACAGGCGCGATAAGTTTTCTTTGCGAACGGCGCGCCGAAATATTTCCATTCGTTGCCGCGTGTTCAGCGCCGCCGCGAAGGTGATCTGGTTGTTCGCCTGACGATGCCGACCATAGAGGAAAATCTTTCGGTAATACACCGCGAGGCTGGTCAGTTCCAAATGCGTGACCACCGCGGCGGGCGTGTAGCGGACCGCATCCACAGAATACGCGTCCACAACCTGCCGCACAAAAATTGTATCCGCCCCGCGCGGGCGGAGGACAAACGAACCCAGGGCGGTGAGCACGCTTTTGCGGACGGCCATATTGTTGGTGTACCCGTAGTAGAGAGTCGGGATGCGGCTGTTCAAAACGTACTCGTCTTTGGCGATCTCGTAGGCTCCCAACCGTGCCAACGTCGGCGAAACTGCCGCGAGGCTGCGGCGTCCCAAAACAATGCCGACGACCGGGTCCTTCATGGCCGCCACTAATTGCTCAATCCAATCACGGTTCGGAATGCAGTCGGGATCCGTGAACGCGATCACGGCACCACGGGCGGCAGCAATGCCCCGGTTCCGCGCCGCATAGGGGCCGCGTTCGGATTCCGTGAGTAGTGTGACTTGCGGATGCCGGCGCGCGATGGCAACCGAATCATCGGTCGAGCCATTATCCACCACAATCACCTCATAGTTGTCGCCCCCGTATGTTTGGGACAATACCGCCGCCAAGCAACGCTCCAAATCGCGCCCGCCATTATAAACGGGAATCACCACCGAGAGACTGGGGTTGCGATTCACAAGCCGGTTTCTAGTTGGTGGGTGCCGGCGAGGCGGTGAGCGAAGCGGTCAAGCGCCCCGCGTAATAACAAAGCGCCCCGAGAAACAAGACCGGCAAGGCCAAGGGCAGGGACCACAAGGCCCGGGGGTTTTCCGCGCGGATTAAACGGAGGCGGCCGGCCAATTTGTGGAATCGGCCACCCGTTTGGCAATCGGGTTCCATGTCGCCGCGATAGGATTGGCCGGACTCGTCGCGGGCAAGCCGGGCAATATGGACGGAGTCGCGCCCCATCCGGTAATACCGGCGCGAATACTCGGCGGGCAGCGGCAAGGCATGCAAAGCCCGGGCACGCGGTTGCCGCCAGATGGTGTAACCGGCCGCTGAAGCCGCCTGACTGTGGACGATATTTTGCCCGCGATACAATTGGCGCGGGTCGGGAACCGGCATGCTTTCCAGCAGAACACGGCGCACGGCCACGTTGTTGGCCCAGTAAGTCCGTGACGGCGCAATCGTCTGGCCCCCGGAAAAGCGCGGAAACACAAACGTTAACGCGATGGCCAAACTGTACGGGCCATGGATTGGCGTCGTGGTTTCCCCACCCACGATATGCACGTCGGGGTGATTCTGAAACGGGGCCAGAATCTGGCGCAGCCAATCCGGTTGGTAGCGGCAATCCGAATCGCTGAGAACGATCACATCCGATGTCACCAACCCGGCGCTGCGGCCCTTCATTCCGCCGTAGCTCACGGCCGCGTCCACGCGCCGGATGGTCAGCCAGGGATACCGGCGGTTGAGTTCTTTGCGTGTTTCGTCGGTGAGTTGCCCACTGTCAATCAGCAGCACGGCGTCGGCAGTTTTGAGTGAGTCGCCTTGCGCGGCCAAGGTGTCGAGAGAATCGTGCAGCTTACTAATCTCCGTGGTGGAAAGATTTTCGGCTTCAACCAGGATTGAAAATGTCGGACTGCCGTCCGGCTGATTTTCAATCAGGATTTGTTGGGATTCCGCCTGCGCCACAAATGCAGAGTAGGGAGAACGTTTTGGCGTGTCAAGTTGACTTCGACTGCGTAAATCTTAGAATCGCTTCCGGAAATGAGAAACGGAACCCACCCGTGAGCGCTCTCGGTGATCGCCTGCGACTCAAACGCGCCCTGCGCCGGTTGCCGCTGGCGCTCCGGCATCGGGTGATCGCCGGTCTTCCGCGGGGAATCTTGGGGCAGGATTTTCTTTTGGACCGGCTGCCGCCCGGCTCCATCGGGGCCGAAATCGGCGTCCATGAAGGCGACTTCTCGCGCCGGATTCTCCAACTCATCCAGCCGCGCCGGTTGCATCTCGTGGATCCGTGGGCCTACGAAGACGCCAGCGAATATCGCCACTCCCTGTATGGCGGGAAACGCGGCGGCGATCAACTCCGTCTCGACCAGCGTTACGCGGGGGTGGTCGCCAGCTTTCAGGAGGAGATCGCGCGCGGCCAAGTTCAGCTCCATCGCCAATCATCTGAAGCGGCGAGCGCAACCTTCGCGGATGACTACTTCGACTGGGTCTACCTCGACGGCAATCACACATATGCATGCGTGTTCAGCGATCTGACCCGGTACTGCCCCAAGGTGCGACGCGGCGGGCTGATCGCCGGGGATGATTACGGAGTCAACGGCTGGTGGAACGGGGGCGTCACGCGGGCCGTCGACGAGTTTGCGGCCGGCGGGTTGGTCGAACTGGTGGAGATTCGCCGGCGTCAGTTCATTTTGCGGCGCCGGTAATCCAGCGGCATGTATCCGCTAGTTGCAAACCGGCCGCGTTTCTCGTATAGAACGACGCATGCCTACCGTTGAATTTTTGGATGCCGGCAAGAAAATACCCTGTGGTCAATTCGCGAATCTGCGCAAGGTCGCGGTCTTGCATGATGTCGAGGTTTACAAGGGAATCGCGCAAGTGACCAATTGCCGGGGGAATGGGTTGTGCGGCGAATGCGTCATGGAAGTCGTGGAAGGCGCGGAGAATCTTTCGCCGAAGAATCTGCGGGAACGTAATAATTTCAAGCTCCGCGGCAAACCGGCGAACTACCGGCTCAGTTGTCAGTGTCAGGTCTTGGGCAATGTGGTCTGCATCACGGCGCAAGCAATCAGTGAACAGCCCACGGTGCCGGTCAAAGCCTGAGCCCGATGAAGCCGGCCACGAAGCTTACCGCCGTCACGGCTACGCTTCACGGCTGGGCAGCGTTGCAGACGGAGTGGAAAGTTTTCTTCAACAGTTACGCCTACCAGACTCCGACCGGCGTGGTACTTGTTGATCCAACCCAACCGGCCCCCGCCGCGCTCAAACAACTCGAAACGCTCGGTGAAATTTCCGCCATCATCTTGACGAACGCCCATCATTGCCGGGATGCGGATTGGTTTCGCAAACATTACGAAGTTCAAATCTACGCCCACGAACAGGCGGCTGCGGATTGTGATACGAAAATTGACGTGCCGGTGGTGGACGGTGAAAAGCTACCTGGCGGGTTGAAGGCGATCTTCTTGCCGGGCGTCAGTCCGAGCGAGATGGCGTTGTTCGCGGTGGCTGGGGTGATGCTGATCGGGGACGCAATTCTCAACACGCCCGGCCAAGGGTTGGAACTCTTACCGGATCAATTCATCGCCGATAAGAAACTGGCTCGCCAATCATTGCAGAAGCTGCTGGAATTCGATTTCCAAGTCCTGACATTTGGCCACGGTGAGCCAATTGCCACGGAGGGGAAGCAGGCACTGGCCAACTTCCTGAAGCCGTCCCGACCTAACCGGAGTTAGTCCCGACTATTTCGCGGCGGGCGGACGTGTGGCCGCACCGGGAGCGACGGGCTGTTGCGTCGTCTGTTGCGCTTGTTGAACCATCGTCTGGAAAACCTGCTGCCAGGTTTCCGGGGGATAGGTCAAACGCGGAATGTCGCTCCAAAAACCATTGAACGCCGGCGGCGTCGGTGGCCGGTAGATCCAAGTGCCACCATCGCGGGTATCGAGGAGGAACAATACAGCGCCACGGTCGCCTTCATTGCTGACGACAACTTGATAGCGGCCGTTTTCGGGATGGGCCGCGGCGGCGGGCGTGGCGGGAGCCGGTGCTGGCGCGGCGGGTTGCTGACACGAAATTCCGGACAATGTGCTCGCAACGATGAGGCTCAAAATTAGGTATTTTATGTGTTCCTTTCGGTCGGTTAGTTCCGCCCGGCGAGCCGCACTTCTAGCAATCGCATGGCATTGCGTCAACGGGCGATTTTGCCGATGGACAGTTTTCAGCAAATCGGCTACATAACATTCCAGCCATGCGCGCGGTTACGAATATTGCATTTAAGGAATGGGCCATCGTTGTCGATGCTCTCGGGCGTGGCGAGCAGATTCTCATCCTCCGCAAAGGCGGCCTCCGCGAACCCGGCGGCGAGTTCAGTCTCGACCACCAGCAGTTCTGGCTTTTCCCAACCCAATTTCACGAAGCCGCGCAGTCGGTCATTCCCTCCAAGCGCCCCGCGCTCCGGGAAATCGCCGCCACCGCGAAGCCCGACTCAGTTGCCGTGCAATATTTTGCCCAGGTGGATCCGGTCATCAATATCACCGACCGCGCGTTGCTGAGCCAACTCCAGGGCCAGCACATCTGGGCTGAGCACGTCCTCCAACAACGCTTTGATTTTGGCCGCGAACCCGGTCTGCATGCGCTCCTCACGCGGATTTACCGGCTCGCCGCGCCGGTCACCGTCCCCATCCAAGAATCCTTTGGCGGCTGCAAAAGCTGGGTTGTGCTCGAGCACGCCCTGGCGGGCGACGTGACTCCTGTTCTGTCCGATGCCGCCTTCGACCACCAACGCGACGAACTTAGTGAAATTCTAGGAGCCTATGCCAACGCTCGTTTATAAACAACTCGACGGCACCGAGAAACGTCTCGAATTCGGAAGCAAACCCCTGATCATCGGCCGCTTGCCGGAATCGGAGCTGCAAGTGCGCGAAGCCTTCATCTCCCGCGTTCACGCCGGCATTAGCTACGCCAACGAAGCCTTCGTGCTCAAAGATCTCGGCTCGACCAACGGCACCTATCGCAACGGCGCCCGAGTCTACGAGTGCAACCTCGCCACTGGCGACCGGATTCAAGTCGGCAACGCCTCATTACTCTTCGAAATTGACACCGCCGCCGGCACCGGCATCCTCCGGCAAGTCCCTGCCGCGACCGCGCCCCGGCAAATCATCACGCCCGCGCCGCAATCCGGCGTTCCGCCCACCAGCGAATTGAAGACGACGATCCCGGTCAAGATTCCACCGCCGCCGGTCGCCAAACTTTGAAGCGCTTCGTCTCATTGTTATTCTTTCTCGCGGGGCTGGCTCTCGCCGCCGATAACTATCCCTTCGCCGGTGGCGCCATCGTTCACCTCGATGCCGCGACCAAACAAGTCACCGTTCAGACCGGCACCAACACCAGCCACTTCATCGTCACCGACCAGACCTATCTACTGAACGGCCCGGAAAAACTCAGCTTCGACCAACTCAAGCTCGGCGACCCGGTCAAACTCAACTACTACACCAACGCCACCGGCCAAGCCCTCATCCGGCGCCTCAAAATTGCGCACCCAACCAGCGACAACATGGTGGACAAAGCCAAATGAAGCGGGTCCTCGTCCCGCTCGCCCCGGGCTTCGAAGAGATCGAAGCCATCACCATCATCGACATCCTCCGCCGCGCCGGCATCGACGTCACCGTCGCCGGCACCCAACCTGGCATCATCGAAGCCTCGCGCCAAACCAAACACGTCGCCGATTGCACGCTCGATGAAGTTCGTGGCGAAGACTTCGACATGCTCGTCCTCCCGGGCGGATTACCGGGCACAACCCATTTACGCAACGATCCGCGCATCCAACGCCTCGTGACAACAATCCCCCTCGTTGCCGCCATCTGCGCCGGGCCCACCGTGCTATCCGACGCGGGTCTGCTGATGGGCCGCACTGCGACGAGTCATCCGAGCGTTCGCGCCGAACTCAAGGCCGGCCAGATCAGTGACGACCGCGTCGTCGTGGACGGCCCGATCATCACCAGCCAATCCGCCGGTACCGCCATGGAGTTTGCGTTCAAGCTCGTCGAAATCCTCTGTGGCCCCGCCAAAGTCGCCGAGGTCAATCGCGGAGTGCTCGCCCGGCTATGAACACGCCGGTCGCACTGACCGTGGCCGGCTCCGACAGCGGCGGCGGCGCCGGCATTCAGGCCGACCTGAAAACATTTCACGCCTGCGGCGTCTTCGGCACAACCGCCATCACGTGCATCACCGCCCAAAATCCGCGCCGGGTCAGCGCGGTGCAAGCTTGCCGGCCGGCCCTTGTCGCGGCGCAGATGGACCGGGTGTTTGAAGCCTTCCCGGTGGCGGCGGCGAAAACAGGGATGTTGTTCGATACGGCCATCATTACGGCGGTGGCGGCTGGATTTCGGCGCCAGAAATTACAGAACCTAGTCGTCGATCCGGTCATGGTGGCGACCAGCGGTGCCCGCTTGCTGAAGCGGGACGCGGTCGCGGCGTTGACGGCGAAATTGTTTCCTCTGGCGGCATTGGTGACGCCAAATCATGCCGAGGTGGAAGTTTTGTTGGGGAAAAGTGTCCGCGATTTACGCGCGGCGGCACCGGAGTTGGTGCGGCGCTATGGCGTTCCTTTTCTGGCGAAGGGCGGACATGTACCGGCGGGTGGATGGGTGGTGGATGTGTTTTGTGATGGCCGGGAGCTTCACGAGTTTCGCGCCCGGCAAGTGCGCGGCATTCGGCCGCATGGGGCGGGCTGCACCTTGTCGGCCGCTATCACGGCGAATCTCGCGCGCGGTTTTAATTTGGTGGACTCGATCCGGCGGGCGCGCCGGTTGATCTCCCACGCCTTACGGGAAGCCATTCATGTGGGCCGGTATCGCGCGTTGAAGATATGAAACGGCCATTGATCGGACTGGCGATCCTGTACGCGGCCGGCATCGGGTTGGGCACATGGGTCACCGGGCCGCTGGGGTGGTGGTTGGTTGGCGCGACGAGTTTGCTCGTCGCGTTTTTCTTTTGGGGCCGGTTGCCGCTGTTGTTTGTGGCGGTCTTTGTGACGGGGATTTTCATGTGCCGGTCGTTCCAGACGGAAACGTCGCCCCGGCATGTGTTGAATTTGTTGGGCCGAGCAGCGCAGCCGGTCGGACTGCGCGGGGTGGTGCGGTGTGACACGGCCGGGCGGCGCAGTTTTGAATTGGAAGTGGAAGCGGTCCGGACAGGGACGGTCTGGCAGGTGGCGGAAGGCCGGGTGTTTGTGTTTGTGCGCGCCACGGCGCCGGCCGCAGCCCACCGTCTTCAATACGGTGACCGGATCGAGTTTTCAGCGTTCCTCCGCACCCCGACTGCGCCGCGCAATCCGGGATCGCTGGATTGGGCGCGCTGGCTGGGGCGGCGCCGGATTTATCATACCGCCGCCATTAACGAATCGGACACGTGTGTGGTGCTGGAGAGCGACCGGGGGAATCCGCTCTGGGCGCTGTCGTTACGGTTGCGGGATCGTTTTGAAAAGGCGCTGCACAAAGGATTGGAGAACGAACCAAAGCTGGCCGGGGTGTTGGCCGGGATGGTGATCGGGGAACGGGCGGAAATCCCACCGGACACGTACGCGGCGTTTCAGCGGACAGGTGTGTTTCACATTTTCTCGGTTTCAGGTCTGAACGTGACACTGGTCGGCGTGGTGGTGCTGGGCGTGTTGCGGGGGTTGCGCGTGCCGCGCCGGTGGAGCGGGTTGGCGTGCATCCCGGCGCTGGCGCTGTACGTGTTGGCGACCGGCGCACTCTCGGGGGCGGTGCGGACGCTGGTGATGGCGAGTGTGTTGTTGGTGGGCTGGGCGTTGGTGCGACCGGTGGATTTGCGCAATAGTTTGGCGGCGGCGGCGCTGGTGATTCTGGTGCTGGATCCGTTGCAGTTGTTTGATGGCGGTTTCATTCTTTCGTTTGGGGCGGTGACGGCGTTGGTGGTGCTGACGCCGCCGATTGAGGAACGGCTCCTGAGTTGGATCAAGCTCGACCCGTTGCGCCCGGCCGTGTTGACGACCGGGTGGCAACGGGGTGCGGTGGGCGCAGCTCAGATGGTGGCGCGGGCGGTGAGTGGTTCGCTGGCGGCGTGGGTGGGGTTGCTGCCGTTGATGGCGGTGTATTTCAATTTGTTTTCGCCGGTCAGCGTGTTGGCCAACGTGGTGGTGATCCCGGTGTTGGGAGTAATCACGTGGTTGGGCATGCTGGCCGGGGCGGCGTTCGGCTGGTGGAACTGGCTGACGTTGACGTTGAACAACGCGAATTTCTTTTTTCTCGCGGCGTTGATTCGGTGTGTGGAATGGCTGGGGCGGTTGCCGGCGGGCTATTGGTTTGTGCTAACACCGCCCGATTGGTGGGTGGTCGGGTATTACAGTTGGCTGGCGCTGTTGCTCACGCACCGGCGCAAGTGGCTGGTGCTCGCGGCGGCCCCCCTGCTCGGCCTCGCTTTGTGGGCCGGCAAGACTCCACCCGAGATCACCGTTTTCGATTTAAGCC
>JBAXYB010000100.1:0-11020 GCA_037127585.1 Verrucomicrobiota bacterium | reverse complement strand
AACTGCCACGCTCGGCACTGCGCTTAGCCGCAGTAATTGGCTCGCCGGCTTCGGCAAGCCATTTGGGGAAATCCGTCTTGAACCAATTGCGACCTTCCGTGCAGACACGGAGATAACCGCCGGTCTCACCGTTGATCCACGAGGAGAGATCGATCCAGTTGCGAATTTTTTTAGGGTCTTTGCGGTACCACGGGACGTATTCGCTGAGGTGGCCATTGCTCTCCGTGCTGTAGTAGCCAAACCGGCGGAGCACATCGATGCGGACTTTTTCGGTCTGCCGGTACGTCGGATGACTCTCGAAAGCCTTTAACAATTCAGCGCCAGAGACCGGCCGGTTCTTGTACCGGATCGACGTGTACCACGTCTGGTGATTGATACCGGCGCAGATGATCTCGGTGCGTTCCTGCCAACGCGCCGTGTCATGCCAGCCAAACTCGGGATCGCCATGCAATCGTGCCAACGCCATGTCGATTTGCGCCCAACCGCCTTCAATGCCGTGACACAGACCGACGACATTGACGTTCCCGTAGTCAGACGCGGCCCAGGTATTCATCGCCATCGGGTTGGCGTAATTCAGAAAGAGAGCGCCGGGCTTGCTGACTTCCTGGATGTCGCGACAAAAGTTGAGAACCTGCACGATGTTGCGCTGGCCATACATGATGCCGCCGATGCAGAGCGTGTCGCCGACGCATTGATCGACGCCGTACTTCAACGGGATGTCGATGTCGGTCGCAAACGCTTCCAGACCGCCGATGCGCGTGCAATTGATGATGTAGTCCGCGCCTTCGAGTGCCCGGCGCCGGTCGGTCGTGCTAGCGATGGTGGCCGGCAGTTTGTTCGCGCGCAGATCCTTTTCGCAGATCTGGGTGATGCGCCCGAGGTTCTCCCGCGAAATGTCCGTGAACGAAAACTTCGTGTCCTGCAGTTCCGGTACGGTGAGGATGTCGCGGAACAAAGTCCGCGTAAACCCAACACTGCCGGCTCCAATGAAAGCTACTTTGATAGGCATTGTCTCTCCTTAAAGTCGTTGAACTGTCAATCCACCGTCTACCATGATGACTTGTCCGGTGGAATATGAAAAATCACCTCGCGCCAAAGAGGCCACTGCCTTGCCGACATCTTCCGGCATTCCCCAGCGCGACTGAATCGCTAGCCCACCGGCCAGCAACTTGTCGTACTTCTCGGTCACGCCGGCGGTCATGTCGGTTTTGATGATACCGGGGCGGACTTCGTAAACCGGTATGTTGAATTCACCCAACCGCGTCGCCCACAACTGCGTGGCCATCGCGACGCCAGCTTTCGAGATGCAGTAGTCACCGCGATTCACGGAAGCCACGCTCGCAGAAATCGAGGAGACGTTAATGATGCAGCCGGTCTTCCGTTCAATCATCCACTTCGCGACCGCTTGCGTAAGAAAGTATGGGCCTTGCAAATTCGTGCGGATGAGTTGCTCGAAACTTTCCTCGCCGGCTTCGAGAATGTCGGCGCGGACTTTCGGCGCGATACCGGCGTTGTTCACGAGCACGTCGAGCCGGCCGAACCGTTCCCGGATGGCGGCGAGCATCTTCGCCCGTGCCCCGGCATCACTGACGTCGCACGGGACGTAGAAAAACTCTTTCAAGTCGCACGTTGGCCGCATGCCGCAGATGGCGACTTCAAAGCCGTCCTTGAGCAACGCCTGCGCGATGCCAAGCCCGATACCGCGGCTGCCGCCGGTAACTAACGCAACTTTTTTCATTTCGCACCCATCGTGAGTTTGAATTGCTTCACCTGCGCCGCCTCCGGTAACTTCTTGTAGTACTCATCGAGCGGATAGCAACCGGACCGCAGTCCATTCCGCGGCGCGGTCGTGCAATCGCTGAACGTCCGGCAAATCAGTTTGCGCTCGGTGTCGCCCTTCTCCACCGCGTCGGCCAGAATGCGCGGGTAGCTGAGCACGACGCGACCGAGGCCAATGCTGTCAACGTGGCCGTGCCGGAGGTAATACTGCGCGACGTGCGGGAGGTATTCCTGCAAATACGTGTAGGCCGTGCCGATGAGGATGAGTTTCGGGAACTTCGCCTTGAGCTGCTTGACGACGTTAATGTGGCGCGCCACGCCGATGAGCGGTTCTTCGGGCGGTTGGTAGCCGTCGCTCGGCGGGTAGGCGGCCGGGCGCGAGACGTGCGGGTTGTAGTACGGACTGCCACCGGAAATGTTGATGAGCGTGACGCCGAGCGATTCGCAGATTTTCAGGAACTCGATTGGCTCAGTGAGATCGTACTCGGTCGGGTTCTGCTGGTTGACGCCGAAGCCGTACCGGTACGGGAGGCACTGAGAAAAGTCTTCAGGGATGCCGGGGCCGAGCTTACCGGGTTCACTCAAAGCCGGGTCGGGTTTGTATGGCACGAGGTCGAAAATACTCACGCGCACGGCAAGGCCGAGTTTGGGCACCGTACTGCGGATGAGCGCGACGATTTCCCGGAGCATGCGCGTCCGGTTCTCCAGCGAACCGCCAAACAGGCCGGGCCGCGCGTGGGCGCCGAGCAATTCGTGGAGCAGATAGCCGTGGCAATGTTTGATGTCCACGAAGTCCGCGCCGACGTCGTACGCGATCTTCGCAGCGCGACCGTAGTCTTCGATGAGGCGCTTCAACTCGTCGTCGGTGAACACCTGCGCATCGCTCGTGATGCCGAACTTCTTGTCGAGAATCGGATGCCGGTAGGCGACCCGGGATTCAAAGCGCTTTTTATCGTTCGGCTTGCAGAACCGACCGGAGTGCGTGAGCTGAAAACCAATGACGAGATCGTCAGTCTTGCCGGGGTGCGCCTTGATGGCGGTCTCTCGGAGCAATGCGAGGTCTTGCTTGTTTTGCTCGATGCAAATGAGTTGATTCGGATTCGCCCGTCCGTCAGGGCGTACCGCCATCGCTTCGCCGCCGAAGATGATCTTCGCGCCGCTCTCACCGAAACGCTGCCACCGGCGAATCATCGGCTCCGTCGCGCCGCCGGTCGTCGTCCCGTCCCAGCCTTCCATCGGATGAATGCAGAAACTGTTGCCGATGGTCCGGCCATTCCAATTCAGCGACTTCGCCAACGGCGACGTGCTGCCGGTAACGATACTATCTTCGATCTGCAAGTCCGCGCCGATCTTCGCGCAGTACTCGCGAAATGCTTGCGGCGTTTTCAGGCTCGGGATGCGGGTGATTTGGGTGAAGCTCATCGAACGATCGCCTTTGTAGTGATTGCCAGCGCGCCTGACAAGGATTTCACCGGGTAACCTCAACATTGTGAAATCCGAGGATCGGCATAAACCGTTCAAAATCCATCGGCATCGTGTCAGGATTGCGACCAAGGCCACCATGCACGACGGCCCGACCGGTGAGTGGACGACCGAGCGTGAGTTGCACTGTGGCGTTGTGTGGGTAACCCACTTTGGTGATCGGAACCGCGCCGCCGGCATCCTCGACGTGAAATGGGTTGGCGGAAGCATTCATGTTATCAATCCGGCTGGTCACCGGGGAGAAGTTCAGTTCGATGACCGTCCCGTCGCCGCTGGCCCGAGCGGATTGCAGATCGGGTGCTGGCTGATAGGCGGCGTGCCGGTTGACCGTCGCCAAAGCGGCGCGCGCCAGGCGATCCCCGAGCAATAGGTTGCCGGCCGGGCTGATATGGACCAGGTCGCACAACGGGAGGTCGAAACTCGGGACGACCGTCACCCCGGCGAGTTGCCGGGCGACTTGGCGCTGACATTCCCGCACACGCGACCAATTGCGGTGCGCCGTTTCGTCCGCCGGACTGTAGGCGCGGTTAAGTTGGACTGTGAGGACCGGTAATGCGGGTTGCCGGAGCGCCTGTCGCCAAGCAGTCACGGCCTCCATGAAGCGGCGGGCATAGGAGGTGGCGGTCGGTTCATTACCGGTATCGCTTTCGCCCTGATACCAGACGATGCCGCGAATCCGCCCGCCGACTAACGCGATACTGTGGAGCATGTTCTCGCAGAGCACGGCGGTGGGATTCTCAACCGGATTCCAGGCCGCGAGTGCCGAGCCGCCCAAGGCGGTTGGCACCAAGCCAATGGGATAACCGAGTTCCTGTTTCAGGATGCGGGCGAAATGCAGATACGGCGAGTGCGCGGAGTTGCTGCCTTCCCGGTTGCAGGGATGTTTCGTGTCCGTCGAATCATTCAGCGGATGCGTGGCCAACGCCCAGGTCTCGCTGTTGCGAAACAGATGCAGCCCCAGCTCGGGCGCGTCGTGATAGGGGCCGCGCCCGTAGCCGGCGGAGTTACTTTGGCCGGCAATGACCCAGAGATCGCCCACGCCGAGAAAGTGTCGCATATCACCGCGGGGTGCCCATTCGCCGGTGGGCACATTCGTGGGCCGGTACCGGGTTTCCAGCCGGTACAGTCCGCCGACGGGGATTTCAGTCAGCGTCGTTTGCCACGTTCCATCGCGGGCAGTGGTGGCGGGGTGCCAATCCAGTTGGGTGTTGAGAGCGACGCCGGTGGCTTGGTCAACAACCCGCACCTCCACCTGACCGTTTGCGTCATGCACCCAGCGCCCCACGAGGGAAATCGTGCCGTGACCGCGGGCGTCCTGCTGGAAAATCTGCCAGTCCGTTGCTCCGGTGGTGATGATCGCACCGACCTGATTGTTGTTCATGCTGGGATAGTTGAAACAAGAAACCGGCGATAATGCAAGTTACCGGCCAGCAGATTGGGCAGGCCTGATGAGTCGGCAAACTGTAAATTCATTTTTATTGCTGCCCGTAAAATGTCAAATACGGGTCGTTGACGGCGATGCGCTGAACGTAGAGCGCGGCTTCCCGGAGATGGTAGTCGCCCCACATGCTCGATTCGCCGCAGGGGACTTTGTGACCGGGCGGAATGTAATCCCAGCCGTTGGGCCGGTGATAGACGCTGTGGAGCAAGAGGCCCTGATGCTTCGCGTTCGTGCTCAAGTACGGCTCGTCGAGGAGCGTGTCGAGCACGGTCAGGCCGGCTTGCCAGTAGCGATTGCCGGCGGTAGTAGCGCGGGCGTCCCGCCCGTTTCTCCGCGGTCTTCCCGACACGGGCGAGACGCCCGCGCCACTGTTTAAATACCGGCCAAGGCGTAGCAACCCTTGCGCGGCAATCGCGGCGGCACTGCTGTCGACCGGCTCATACAGATTATATGGGTCGGACCGGCGGGACTGCCAGTTGCCGAGCTTGTGCAACAACGGCGCGCCGGTATCCCAGTATGGGATGCCGTCGGCGGCGGTGGCTTGGTCGATGTAGAAATCGCAAGTGGCTTTCGCCGCTTTGAGGAATTCCGGCGGGGCACCGTCTTTGAGAAACTCGATTTGTTCCGGGAAGCCTACCATCGCCCACGCGAGACCGCGCGTCCATGTGCTAAATGGCGAGTAGCCCTGTTGCGAATTCGGACACCGGTAATTGCCGTCGTTGATATTGAAGATGGCTTCATGGGTCGTACGGCCCCAGAGATCGTATGCATCCCGGCCTTCGCCGTAGAACACCGAGTATTTCGCCGTCGTGAGACCGTGTTGGATGAGCCGGTCAAGCAGCGAGATTTTCCGGTCGTTCTCTTCCATGCCGACGTGGCCGAGTTTGTGCGCCATCGCGAGAGCGCGCAGGGAACGAATCGTGTCCACAAACAGCGAATGCGGACCGTTGAACGAATAGATGTAGCTACCCGACCACCGCCGGGCTTGAGCGGCACCGGACAGTTTGAGCGCGAGTTCGTAGAAATTGCGCTCCCACTCATTCTCCGGCAAGCGGCCTTCGTTCATCAAGCGGAGAAGGTTGCCGTAGGTCGAGACGTTGTTGAACCCGTGGTCGTGGACGCCGAAGTGGCTGACGTGCGGGGCCATCTTCGACACCGTGTTGCGCCGCCCGATCTCCAGCATCCCGGCATCACCCGTCGCGTCGAACTGCAAAATCGCGTTGCCGTATTGAAACCCTTGCGTCCACTCCGTCCAACCGCGCGTGGTGTACTTGCCGCGGACGGTGAAGACCGGTGACCCTTTCTTCACGTCGTAATTCCGTTCGAGGTCGGTGATCTTCTGCGCGGAAAGTTCCCAGAGCCGCGTGATTTTTCGCGATAAGCTGGCTGGCGTGAGTCGGGAGTTAATCTTCATGCTGGCGGATTCGCTATGAGTTTCCTAGCATGCCCGTGAGGAGTTTGACAATCCATGAATCAGATTTTGCAGAAACGCGTCGTCCCTGTCGCTGTCATTGATGAAGTCGAAGATGCCGTCCCGCTCGCGGATGCGCTGTTGGCCGCCGGGCTCGACGTCATCGAAGTTACTTTCCGCACTGCCGCCGCACCCGACGCCATTCGCGCGATCACCAAAGCGCACCCCGGCATGCTGGTCGGTGCCGGGACGTTGCTCGACGTGAATCAGGTCCGGCAAGCCAAGGATGCCGGCGCGAAGTTTGGCGTCGCGCCCGGCCTCAATCCCACCATCGTGCAAGCCTCCCTCGCCGCCGGCATGCCGTTCGTGCCGGGCGTCGCGACGGCGAGCGATGTCGAACGCGGCCTCGAACTCGGCTGCAAGATTCAGAAACTCTTTCCGGCCGACGTTCTCGGCGGCGTGAAATTGCTCAAGGCGTTTGCCGGGCCGTACGCGCATACCGGAGTCAAATTCATCCCGCTTGGCGGTGTGAACGCGCAAAACATGAGCGAGTATCTCGCGTTACCCATCGTCGCCGCCATCGGCGGTTCGTGGATCGTGGACAAGAAACTCATCGCCGAGAAGAAGTGGGGCGAGATCACCGCGTTGACCAAGACCGCCTTGGCGATTGCACAACAAGGGAAGGCATAGCAGATCATGGGCATCAGTATCGGGTTGGTTGGATTGGGCGGATTTGGGAGTTGTTTTGCGGATTTGTTCAAGAGTCATCCGCTGGTCAGCCGTGTCGCGCTCTGTGACTTGGAAACGGAACGGATCAAGAAATTCGCAGATAAACCTTCGTGGCAGGACAAGTTTCATCCGCGCGACGCATACGATTCGCTGGAGGCGATTTGCCGGAGCGATGTGGATGCGCTGGTCATCATCACGCAGCCGTGGCTGCATGCGTCGCAATGCGTACAAGCCCTTGAAGCCGGCAAGCATGTGTATAGCGCGGTGCCAATCATTTCGATTCCGGACGGGGACGAGATCTTGATGTGGTGCGACCGGCTCGTGAACACGTGTCGCAAGACCGGCTTGTCCTACATGCTCGGCGAGACCACCTATTACCGGCCGCAGACGATGTTTTGCCGTCGTAAAGCGGCGGACGGAGCGTTCGGCAATTTCATCTACGCCGAGGGCGAATATTTTCACGACGTCGACGAGCGCTGCAGCCTGCGCGAAGTCGAGAAACGTCGCGCCACCGGCAAAGCTGGGCAGGAAGGCCGCGCCATCGCGCAGACCTACCGGGCCAAGGGCATCCAAAGCGGACCGATGCATTATCCGACGCATTCCACGAGCGGCCCGGTCTGCGTGATGAACGCCCACGCGCTCAAGGCCACGGGCTATGGTTACCGGAATCAGAACCACGATCCATTCTTCAACGGCTACGCCTTCAGCAACGAGACCGCGCTCTTCCAAATGAGCAACGGCGCGACCGTGCGCATCTGCGAATTCCGCGAAGTCGCCGGCGGAATTGCGGATGAGAGCGAGACGTTCCGGATTCTCGGCACGCGCGGTTCGTTCTGCGAAAACCATTGGAAGGAAAATCAGCGCACGAGTCCGACGGACGCCAAACCGCTGACGAACAAGAAGTTGACGATCGCGGACATGCGCGACCCACTGCCCCCCGAGGTCTATGCCGAGTTTAAGAAGCATAGTCTGGAATCGGACGTGTACGGTGGGCACGGCGGTTCGCACGCGTATCTGGTGCATGAATTCGTGGACGCCGTCGCTCACGGCCGGCAACCGGCCATCAACATCTGGGAAGCCGCCCGCTACATGGCGATGGGTGTGATGGCACACAAGTCGGCGTTGAAAGACGGCGAGACACTCACCGTGCCCGATTGGGGCGACGCACCGGCATAACGCGCGGAATCAGTCGCTGTTCTTGGTGAGTTCCCGGAGCATGCGCTCGTGGTTGTTCAGGAACATCCGCGTGATCGCATAGTGCTCGGTTTCGGTGTATTTGACCGGGCGAATTCCGGCTTCGGTGAGTTGCAGGATGCTGGCGTTGGGAAAAGCCATGATGATCGGCGAATGTGTCGCGATGATGAATTGCGCCCCCTGCTCCACCAAATCATGCAAGCGCGTCAGCAAGCCGAGTTGACGGGTCGGCGAGAGCGCGGCCTCCGGTTCGTCGAGCAGGTAAAGGCCGTGACCGCCGAACCGGTCATTCAATAGACGCATGAAGGATTCGCCGTGGGATTGTTCGTGCAGTGAGTTACCGCCGTAAGAGCGAATAAGAGGCGGAGCTGTCAACTTGGGAATAGCAGCGGCTATTGCATCAAGTTCCTCGAGGTTGGTCGCCACGTTGAAGAAGCTCTCCGCGCGCAAGAACCAGCCGTCGCGCGGCCGGCGCAGGCCGCGCTCGATCTTGAGGAACTCATGCAACGGCGAATGCGAGGCGCGCGTCGCAAACCGGTGATTCAGCGACCCGCCCTCGGCATTGAAACCCCAGGCGACGGCCAAGGCTTCGAGCAACGTGGACTTACCGGAGCCGTTCTCGCCGACCAGAAACGTGACGGCCGGATGAAACTCCAGCCGCCGCAACTGCCGCACCGCCGGCAAGGAGAAAGGGTAGACTTTGAACGACTTCACTGCCGGGCGGTTGAGCGTGACGCCGACCAGAAAATGTTTCGTATCGAGAATTCGAGTGCGTTTGCTCATCGGCACCGCCATTAGACGACCGGCGGGAGGGTTTTGCAATTCTGATTGCGCCGGTCACTGTGTCTTCCTACTCTGCCCGGCATGATTCCAGCCAACTCGACCATTCTCTTCCAAGGCGACTCGATCACCGACGCGGGGCGCGACCGCAATCAAGCCGGGCCAAATGCCGGCCTCGGCACCGGCTACGCGCTCATGACGGCGGCGACATTGCTCGCGAGCCGACCGGCGGACAAACTCAAAATTCTGAATCGCGGCATCAGCGGCAACCGGATCGTCGACCTTTACGCCCGCATCAAATCTGATGTCATCAACCTGAAGCCGGCCGTCCTCTCCGTCCTAATCGGCGTCAACGACACGTGGCATGAGTTCGGCAGCCAGAACGGCGTGCCGGTGCCGAAGTACGAACGCATCTACACCGATTTCTTGATCGAAGTGGAAGCGGCGCTGCCGGACATCAAACTCGTCTTGTGCGAACCGTTCGTGCTGCCGTGCGGCGTGGTCACGAAGGATTGGGTCGCCGAGATGGATGAACGCCGCGCTGTCGTGAAGAAACTTTCTCAGAAATTCAGCACCGTGTTTGTTCCGTTTCAAACCATGTTCGATGCCGCGCAGAAACTCGCACTACCGGAATATTGGGCGGGCGACGGCGTGCATCCGAGCGCGGCGGGACATCAACTGATGGCGCAAGCTTGGCTCAAGGAAGTTACCGGCAAATGAGCGCGCGTCGGCACCGCCGGCTATGACCGGTTACCTCGCGGCGGACGGGTTTCTCGCGGAATTGGTAGCTGAACTCGGGACCGTCTCCGCCGTGCATGACCGGCTGGTCATCGCGGATGGGCCACCGCGACCGGCCGCGTGGGCGGCGGACGTGTGGCTGAACCCCGAGCGCATTGCCATCAAGTCCATCGTGGATGCCGGTAAAGCGCTGCGTGCCCGGCACAGCTACTGGGCGCATTACTCGTTTCACTTACACCGGCGCGCGCAGTTGATTGCCGACCAAACGCGTTCCATGCCGGTCGAACCCACAGCCTTCCCGGCCCCAGCCCCGCGCGTGGCCATCGGCGGTTGGGCGTTGATTGACGAACATACGCTCATCGCCGCACCGCACCGGAGTTGCCCCTTCCCGCTCGGCGAGATCAACTTCATCGAAAATCACACAGACCCACCCAGCCGCGCGTACTTGAAACTCTGGGAACTTTTCTCCCGACTCAAAGTCTGGCCGCAAGCCGGTCAGCGCTGTCTCGATCTTGGCGCGTGTCCCGGTGGGTGGACTTGGGTGTTGCAGGGACTCGGCGCGAAAGTCGTGGCCGTGGACAAAGCGCCCCTCGCCCCACGCATCGCGCGGTTGGTCGAATGCCGGCAAGAAAGCGCATTCGGCCTGAAGCCGGAGCCGACGGACTGGCTGTTCAGTGATGTCATCTGCGAGCCGGCCCGCTTGCTAAAGTTGGTGGAACGCTGGTTACCGGTCGCGCCGAATATAGTCTGCACGCTGAAATTCAAGGGCGCGACCGATCACGCGACGGCGCGAGCGTTCGCCGCGATACCGGGGTCGCGGGTGCTGCATCTGCATCACAACCGGCATGAGCTGACGTGGTTTAGGCTCGCGCCGGAATTGATGCCGACCGGCGGGTTCTAAAATAGTTGTTGCTATTCCCGGGCCATCAACTATTGTCGCTCCGCTAGCAGATAGAAGCAGTTGCAGTGAGATTGGTAGATCTTCAGTCAGGCCTCGCAGCTCGGTGATGATCCTAAACTCGAATCCTTCGAGAACAGTCACTGAGACCTCCTAACCGCGGCGGAAAGAATAAACATAATGGCTACCAAGCTATTCGTAGGAAACCTGTCATTCAACACTACCGAAGGCGACATTCTCGACCTTTTCAAAGGCGCTGGCACAGTCTCCAGCTGCGAACTGATCGTGGATAAGTTCACGAGCAAGTCCCGCGGTTTCGCGTTTGTGACCATGGGCACGCAGGAAGAGGCGACCAAGGCCATCGGCGATTTCAATGGTAAGGAATTGGATGGTCGCGCCCTCACCGTCAACGAAGCCAAGCCCCGTGAAGATCGCCCCCGTGGCGGTGGCGGCGGCGGTGGATTCGGCGGCGGTCGCAGCGGCGGCGGCGGATTCGGCGGCGGTCGCAGCGAACGTGGCGGCGGCGGCGGCCGTTACTAACCGGTAACGGTTCTGTAGTTTCAACAAG
>JBAXYB010000099.1:0-11538 GCA_037127585.1 Verrucomicrobiota bacterium | reverse complement strand
ACGGCATCGAGAAGCTCTCTCATTTGCGGACGACTTTGTTGTGGATCAGGTTGCTGAATTCTTTGTAGACGGCTTCGACTTTGATGCGTGCCAGGACAGGTTCGAGGAACGCCTCGAGGAGGACTTCCCGGGCTTGTTCCTCGCGGAGGCCGCGGGCGCGGAGATAGTAAAGGTGTTGGTCTTCGAGCCGGCCGACGGTTGCGCCGTGTGTGCAACGGAGTTTATTGGATTCGATTTCGAGAATCGGCTTGGTGTCGCACTTGGCCTTGTCGCTGAGGACGAGGTTCTTGTTGGACTGGTAGGCGTTCGTGCCGTTGGCGTTCTTGTCGACTTTGATCACGCCGGAGTAGTTCGTCACGGCGGAGTCGCGGAGGACGTTTTTGAAGAGTAGGTCGCTGGTGGTGTTGCCGGTCTTGTGGTGCTGTTTCGTGAACTGGCCGAACTGCTGGTTGTGTTCGGCGAAGCAGACGCCGTACATGAAACTGTTACCGCCTTCGCCTTCCATGATGCACTCGATGTCGTACCGTTGGAAGCTCGCGCCGAACATGCCGATGACCCAGTCGATCTCCGCGTCGCGGCCGACGTGGGCGCGCTTCAAGGTGAAGTCGTAAACGTTCGGATTGAAATTCTGGTAGCTGATGTAATGGAGGTGGCCGCCTTCCTTGACGAAGACTTCCGTACCGGAGGCGTGAACGCTCATGGTGTCGCCGCCGCCGACAAACTTTTGAATGAGCGTCGCTTCTGCGCCCGGTTCGATCACGACGAGCGTGTGCGGAAAACCACTCGCGCCGGTCAGGGTGTAAAGAATCTCAAGCGGTAAGGCGATCTTTACGTCGCGGGGGACGTACAGGAACGCGCCGGTATTCCAGCGGGACGCGTGGAGCGCGCCAAACTTGCTCGGCTCGTCGGGGGTAATACCTTTGCCGAGATATTCGCGGACGAGGTCGCCGTGTTTCGCCAGGGCGGTGGCCATGTCGCAGAAGATGACGCCGTTGCCGGGCGACTGGGAAAGTTTCTCGGTTAGGGCCGGCGCGGCGACTTTATCGAGATTAAGTTTGCGAATGTCGAACCGCTGCCAATCGACATCCCGGCGCGAGGGCAGGGGGAGACGGTCGAATGTCTGCCGCGCGATCGTACGTTGCTGTTCCAGCCATGCCGGTGCGTTCATCCAACCGAACCTTCCATCTGGAGATTGATGAGCCGGTTGATCTCGACGGCAAATTCCATCGGCAATTCTTTCACGATCGGTTCGATGAAGCCGTTGACGATCATACTGACGGCTTCTTCTTTTTTGATGCCGCGGCTCGTGAGGTAAAAGAGTTGTTCTTCGCTGACGTTCGAGACGCTGGCTTCGTGTTCGACTGTCGCGAGGTCGCCATCGACTTCCATGACCGGATAGGTGTCGGACCGGCTGTGGTCGTCGAGGATGAGCGCATCGCAATTGACTTGCACCCGGCAATTAGTGGCTTGCGGGTTGACTTGGACGAGGCCCCGGTAAGACGCCCGGCCACCGTGGCCACTGATGGATTTGGAGTTGATGCGCGCGGTGCAGTTCGGCGCGAGGAACACCATCTTCGCGCCGGCATCCTGCCACATGCCTTTGTCGGCGGAGGCGAGGCTGAGGACTTCGCCGTGTGCGCCTTCGCCCATCATGTAGACGGACGGATATTTCACCGTGCGTTTCGAGCCGAGATTGCCGTCGACCCATTCCATGACGCCCTTGGCGTAAACGAAGGCGCGTTTGGTCACGAGATTATAAACGTCGGTGCTCCAGTTTTGAATCGTGGTGTACCGGCAGCGGGCACGTTCCTTGACAAAGATTTCCACGACGGCGGCGTGCAACGAGTTCGTGGTGTAGACGGGGGCGCTGCAACCTTCGACGTAATGACAGAAGCTGTCGTCATCGCACACGATGAGCGTGCGTTCGAACTGGCCGAACTGTTCGGCGTTGATGCGAAAGTAAACGCTCAGCGGTACGTCGCACTTCACGCCTTTCGGAATGTAGACGAACGAGCCGCCGCTCCAGAACGCGGAATTCAGCGCGGCAAATTTGTTGTCTTCAGGCGGAATGGATTTCGCGAAGTGCTCTTTGAAGATTTCCGGGTACTGCTTCATGCCTTCGTCGCAACTCAGGAACACGACGCCCTTTTTCGAAAGCGTTTCCTGAATGTTGTGGTACGCCATCTCGCTGTCGATTTGCGCGCCAAGGCCGCCGAGGAGTTTTTGTTCTTCTTTGGCGATACCGAGTTTGTCGTACGTGTCGCGGATTTCTTGCGGTACGTCTTCCCACTTGTTGGCGGATTTATCGATCGGGCTGGCGTAATAGGTGATCGCGTCGTAGTCGATGTCGCGCAACCCCGGCATCCACGCCGGCAGGTCGGCTTTCAAAAAGAGGTCGAGGCTGCGATGCCGGAACGCGCGCATCCAGTCCGGTTCGCCTTTCACGTCGCACATGTAATCAATGACTTCGTGCGAAGCGCCTTTCGGCACCTTGTGCTTGGCCTTGATCGCGTCGTCGTGGAAGCCTTCCTTGTAGGCGGGCGAGAGGGTTTCTTGGGTCGCTGTGCTCATGCGGTCACCTTGTCTTTCGTGATCCAGTCGTAGCCGTGTTCTTCCAGATGCGCGGCCAGATCAGCGCCACCGGATTTCACGATCTTGCCATCGACGAGAATGTGGATGAAGTCCGGCTGGATGTACCGGAGGATGCGTTCGTAGTGGGTGATGATCAACACGCCGAGGCCGGGGCCGCGGAGTTTGTTCACGCCTTCGGAGACGATCTTGAGCGCATCAATGTCGAGGCCGGAGTCGGTTTCGTCCATCACGGCGAACTCGGGTTCGAGCATCATCATCTGCAAAATCTCATTGCGCTTCTTCTCGCCGCCCGAGAAACCTTCGTTGAGGTAACGCTTCATGAACGCGTCATCAATCTCGAGGTGCTTCATCTTCGATTCGAGCTTGTCGTAGAACTCCATCACGTCGAGTTCCTTGCCGGCTCGGGCGTTGCAGGCGAGCCGGAGGAAGTTGGAGGTGCGGACGCCCGGCACTTCGCACGGATATTGAAACGCGAGGAACAGCCCCTTGCGCGCGCGCTCATCGACATCCATGCCGAGGATGTCCTCGCCCTTCATGAGAATCTTGCCGCTGGTGACTTCGTACTTCGGGTTGCCCATGATCGCGTTGGCGAGCGTGCTCTTACCCGAGCCGTTCGGCCCCATGATCGCGTGGACTTCGCCCTTGCGGATGGTCAGGTTCAAGCCCTTGAGAATCTCGCGTTCCTCAATCCGGGCGTGCAAATCAATGATCTCTAAAGTGTCAGCCATGTCTAAATATACCTCGTTTCGACTAAACAGGACAACTTTTGTCCGATTTCCGTTTCACTATAGCGGCCAAGGGGTTTCTGTCAAGCGCGCGCCACGAGTTGGCGCAGAACGAACGGCAAAATCCCACCATGCCGGTAGTACTCGACTTCGATGGCCGTATCGATGCGGCAGATAACCGGCACGTGCTTCTCGCCGTTGATCGCCAGCGTCAGTTCCTGCCGGGGCTTGACGTCTTCGCTGAGTCCAATCAAGTCAAACGTCTCCGTGCCGGTCAGCCCGAGCGTCTGCGCCGTCGTGCCTTCCTTGAACTGACACGGCAACACGCCCATGCCGACGAGATTCGACCGGTGAATCCGCTCAAAACTCACCGCGACCACGGCTTTGACGCCGAGCAACCGCGTCCCTTTCGCCGCCCAATCGCGCGAACTGCCGGTGCCGTACTCCTGCCCGGCAAAAATCACCAACGGCGTACCGGCTTGCTGATACTTCATCGACGCATCGTAAATCGGCAACGTCTCCCCATTGAACTTCGTCACGCCGCCCTCGACGCCCGGCACCATCAGATTCTTGATGCGAACATTGGCAAACGTTCCGCGCGTCATCACGCGATCATTTCCGCGGCGCGCGCCGTAGCTGTTGAAGTCGACCGGCTGAACGCCGTTCGCGATGAGGAACTTACCGGCGGGTGAATCCTTCTTGATGTTGCCGGCGGGACTGATGTGATCGGTCGTCACGCTGTCGCCGAAAATGCCGAGAGCCTTCGCGCCTTTGATCTCGGTGATTGTACCGGCCGACATCCCAAAGTTGACGAAGAACGGCGGCTCTTGAATGTAGGTGCTCTTCTCGTCCCACTTGTAAACGTTACCGACCGACGACGGGATTTCGTTCCACGCCGGGTTCAGCGTGGCGAAGTCCTTGTAGAGCGCACGGAACACTTCCGGCTTCAGCGCCGACTCCATCGCTTCGTGGATTTCTTCCAGTGTCGGCCATATGTCGGAGAGGTAAATGTCTTTCTGGATCGGCTCAGTCGTCAGGTCGATGTCCGCCCGGCCAGCTAGCGCGAACGCGACGACCAAGGGCGGTGACATGAGGAAGTTGGCTTTCACGTTGGAATGCACCCGCGCCTCGAAGTTGCGATTGCCGGACAACACGCTGGCGGTGATGAGATCATTCTTCGTGATGGCTTCTTCGATCGGAACGGGTAGGGGACCGGAATTGCCGATGCAGGTCGTGCAGCCGTAGCCGACGAGGTTGAAGCCGAGCGCATCGAGCGGCGCTTGCAGGCCGGTCTTGGCGAGGTAATCGGTGACGATCCGCGAGCCGGGAGCGAGCGAGGTCTTCACGTAGCTCGGCATCTTCATGCCCAGCGCAACCGCTTTCTGCGCGAGCAAACCGGCGGCGAGCATTACGCTCGGGTTCGATGTATTCGTGCAACTCGTGATCGCCGCGATGACGACCGAGCCGTGGCGTAATTCGCCGGTAGTGGCGGCTGTCTTGCCATAACCATCGGGGGCCGGCTTCGCGAGCAGTTCGTTGAACTTCGACTTCAAATTTTTGAGCTCAATCCGGTCCTGCGGACGCTTCGGTCCGGCCACGCTTGGGGTCACGTCGGCGAGATTGAGTTCGATATCAACGCTGTAATCGCACTGACCTTTCTTCGGGATGCCCCACATGCCTTGCGCCTTGAAATAGTTGCCGAACGCCACGACCTGCTCGTTCGTGCGGCCGGTCGCGCGCAGATAATTCAGCGACTCATCATCGACCGGGAAGAAGCCCATCGTCGCGCCGTATTCCGGCGCCATGTTCGCGACCGTCGCTCGATCCGCCACTGGCAAGCTCGTCGCACCGGGGCCATAAAACTCCACAAACTTCCCGACGACCTTCGCCTTGCGCAACATCTGCGTCACATGCAACGCGAGATCGGTCGCCGTCACGCCCGTGCGCAACGCCCCGGTCATGTGTACGCCGACGACTTCCGGCGTGAGAAAATAAACCGGCTGCCCGAGCATGCCGGCTTCCGCTTCGATGCCGCCGACGCCCCAGCCAACAATGCCGAGCCCGTTAATCATCGTCGTGTGCGAGTCCGTGCCGACGAGTGTGTCAGGATAGTAAACATCACCGGCATTCAGCACGCCCTTCGCGAGATATTCGAGATTCACCTGGTGAACGATGCCAATGCCCGGCGGCACGACCTTGAACGTCTTGAACGCCTGCTGTCCCCACTTCAATAATTGATAGCGTTCCCGGTTGCGCTGGAATTCGAGTTCAAGATTCTGCCGCATCGAATCCGCCGACCCGAAGAAGTCCACCTGCACCGAGTGATCCACGACGAGATCGACCGGCACGAGCGGCTCAATCATCGTCGGATCTTTGCCCATGCGCGCCACCGCCGACCGCATCGCCGCGAGATCGACAAGCAACGGCACGCCGGTAAAATCCTGCAACACAATCCGCGCGACGATGAACGGGATTTCCTCCTGGGCCGGCGCCTTCGCGTTCCAGTTCGCGAGCGTCTTCACATCGCGTTCGTTGACCTTCTGCCCGTCAACGTTGCGCAACACCGATTCGAGCACGATTCGAATCGAAACCGGCAACCGCGAAATCTTGCCCACGCCAGCCGCCTCCAGCGCTGGTAACGAGTAAAATCGTCCCTTCTGGCCTTTGCCGAGATCGAATGTTTGCAGTGAGTTAAAAAGATTGTGAGTGGTAGCCATAGCGCGGCGGATTATACGGAGGAGACCGGGGAAGGCAAGCGCCTCAGTTGTTGCGATACTATATGGTTGTCGGTGACCGGTAAACGTGCGATAAACCGCGCGCTTTTCGCATATGAATGACGCTGCTGTATTACAGATTTTCCGCGAGACCAACGCGCTGTTGGAGGGGCATTTTCTGCTCCGCTCCGGGCTACATAGCCGGCAATACTTTCAGTGCGCGCTGGTGTTGCAGTGGCCGCGCCAGGCGGAACGGTTGTGCGCGGCGTTGGCCGGGAAACTGGCTGGTAAGCAGGCGGTCACGGTGATTTCGCCAGCGATGGGCGGGTTGTTCATCGGGCACGAAATCGGGCGGGCGCTGGGGATTCGCCACATCTTTGCGGAGAAGGATGCGGCCGGTAAGCTGGAGTTGCGGCGAAACTTTCAAATCGCACGCGGCGAGAAGTTGCTCGTCGTGGAGGATGTCGTGACGAAGGGCGGACGCGTGCAGGAAACCATCGACATTGTCCGGCAGCGAGGCGGCGAGGTTGTGGGCTTGGGCACGCTCGTGGATCGGTCGGAGGGGAAAGTGAATTTTGGCGTGGCGTTGGAAAGTTTGTTAAAGTTGCACATTGAAACATTTGATCAGGCGGTTTGTCCGTATTGCAAGGCAGGCACGCCGGTCGTAAAACCAGGAAGCTAACATGGTCGGTTGGATTCTCAAAAAAATTGTCGGTTCGAAAAATCAGCGCGAATTGAAAAAACTCTGGCCGTTGATTCCGCGCATCAATGAGTTTGAAGCCGAGTATCAAAAGCTCAGCGACGATCAGTTGCGCGCGAAGACCGCGGAGTTCAAGCAGCGTATCGCCTCGGCGCGGGAGACCCGGGGCGTGCCGGGGTTGTATGCTGAGGCGCGGAAGTTGGAAGGCGAGATGCGCACCGAGGACGCGAAGCCGGTGCGGCGTCAGGCGTTCCTGCAGGAGCAGGCAATCCTCGACGAAATCCTGCCGGAAGCATTTGCGGCGGTGAAGAATACTTGCCGGCGGATGTGCGGGTGCGAGTGGATGGTGCGCGGCCGGCCGTACAAGTGGGAAATGGTGCCGTTCGATGTGCAGTTGCTCGGCGGGATCGCATTGCACAAGGGGAACATTGCCGAAATGGCGACCGGCGAAGGCAAGACGCTCGTCGCAACCTCGCCACTCTACCTCAATGCGTTGTCAGGTTATAATGTCCACCTCATCACGGTGAACGATTACCTAGCCGCGCGCGATGCTGAATGGATGGGCGAGATCTACAAATTCCTCGGCCTGACGGTGGGCTGCATTCAGCACGACCAGCCGGCCCCGTTGCGGCGCGCGCAATACGCGTGCGACATCACCTACGGCACGAACGCTGAATTCGGTTTCGATTACCTCCGCGACAACGGCATGGCCACGAGCGCCGAGACGCAAGTGAAGCGCGGGCATTTCTTCGCCATCGTGGACGAAGTCGACTCGATTCTCATCGACGAAGCGCGCACCCCACTGATCATCAGCGGACCGTCCACGGTGGCGACGCATTCATACGACAAATACAAACCGCAAGTCGCCGAGCTGGTTCGCTCGCAGACGATGCTCTGTAACCGGTACATCAACGAAGCGAAGCAACTGCTCGACAGTCGGGCCGGCCTGAAGGACACCAAGAAGGTTGTTGAGATCGAAGCGCAGGCCGGTCGCCTGTTGCACCTCGGCAAACTCGGCATGCCGAAAAATCGCCTCCTGACCAAAATGATGGAAGAACCCGAACAGCGGAAGCTGCTCGACGAAGCTGAACTCGAATCGCTCGCCGATTCGAGCAAGAAGGAATTGATCGAACGCAAAGAGGAACTCTTTTTCACGATCGATGAAAAGCAGCACGAGAGCGATCTGACCGAGAAAGGCCGGCGCTACCTCAACCCGACTGACCCCGAAGCGTTCACTATCCCGGACCTGGTCACTGCGTTGCAGGAAGTCGACGCGCTGGAAATTCCAGATGCTGAAAAGGAAAAACGCCGGCAACGGATCCAGCAACAGTATGAGGAGCGCAGCGAAAAGATTCACAACATTGCCCAATTACTCCGGGCCTACTGCCTCTTCGACAAGGACGTCGAGTACGTCGTCCAAGAGGGCAAGATCCTCATAGTCGACGAGTTCACCGGCCGGCTCATGCCGGGGCGGCGGTGGAGCGACGGGTTGCATGGCGCGATCGAAGCCAAGGAAGGCGTGACCATCGAACGTGAAACCCAAACGCTGGCGACCATCACCATTCAAAACTATTTCCGCCTCTACAACAAACTCGCCGGCATGACCGGCACCGCGGAGACGGAGGCCACCGAGTTTCAGAACATTTACAAGCTCGGCGTGCTCGTCATCCCGACGAATCAGCCGTGCATCCGGGACGACGAAAATGATGTCGTCTACAAATCGCGGCGTGAAAAATACAACGCGATCGTGGATGAGATCGATCAGCGCCACCGCAAAGGCCAGCCGGTGCTGGTCGGCACGGCGAGCGTGGACGCGAGTGAAGTTCTCGCGCGGATGCTCAAGCGCAAGGGGATCGTCCACAACGTTCTCAATGCGAAATATCACCAGTCCGAAGCTGAGATTATCGCGCGCGCCGGTCACATGAGCGCCGTGACCATCGCCACGAACATGGCCGGCCGCGGTACCGACATTAAACTTGGGGAGGGAGTTGCCGCCGTGGGCGGTCTCCATGTGATCGGGAGCGAACGCCACGAAGCGCGGCGCATTGACCGGCAGTTGCGTGGGCGTTGTGCCCGGCAAGGCGATGCCGGTAGCTCGCGATTCTTCGTCTCTCTTGAAGATGATCTGATGCGGCTCTTCGCCTCCGGCAAGATTGCCAGCATCATGGAAAGACTCGGCATGAAAGAGGGCGAAGAACTGGAGCATCCGTTGTTGAATCGCTCCATCGAAACCGCCCAGCGCCGCGTCGAAGAGCACAACTTCTCCATCCGCAAACGGACGCTCGAGTACGACGATGTGATGAACAAGCAGCGCGAAGTCCTCTACGGATTCCGCAACGAAGTCATCCAAGGCGACGACCCGCGCCACATCATTTTCGACATCATCGAAGAAGTGATCGAGATTCAAGTCACGACATTCTGCCCCGAAGACAAACCGGCCGACGAATGGGATTTCAAAGGTTTGTTGCGTTGGGCGAACCTCGCGTTCCCGATTGGCCTCCGGCAAGATCAGCTCGCCATGAAGTCAATGGACGAAGTCCGGCAAATCGTCGTCGACAAAGTCCGGCGCGCCTACGAAGCCAAAGCCGCCAACGAAGATCCACACGCGATCAAACACATCGAGCGCCTCGTTGTCCTCAGCGCCCTCGACCGGCTCTGGCAGGAGCACCTCTACAATATGGACCAGCTCCGCAACGCCATCGGCCTCCGGGCCTATGGCCAGCGCGATCCGCTCGTCGAGTACAAGGCCGAAGCGTTCACCATGTTCCAGGAGATGATGACCGGCGTGAAAAGCGAAGTAGCCGCCAACGTCTTCCGTTCGGCGAGCAGCCTGGCGGCGTTTGAAAACTTCCTCCGCGCTTTGCCGCAACAATTATCCGCCCCCGACCTCAATGCTCCGAGCGCCTTCACGCAAGCCCCGAGCCAGAGCCCAGCCCCGGCCGCGCCGAAGTCCGACATGGTTGGCGATGCCATTCAAGCGGCAGCCACGCCGCTGAAGCGCGACGAGCCGAAGGTTGGTCGGAACGAGCCGTGCCCGTGCGGCTCCGGCAAGAAGTTCAAAAATTGCTGCGGCAAGAATGCGTAGGAGCGATTGGTAATCGCGACCGGTCGCGAATGAAATTCGCTCCTACGATTAAAAGCTGGCTGTTGCCGATCCTGTCCGGCTTCCTGCTCGCCATCGCGCTGCCGCCGTTTGACCAAGGCCAATGTGGTTGGGTTGCGCTGATTCCACTTTTCTTCGCCATGGAAGGCTGCTCGCGCGGCGAAGCGTTCCGGCGCGGCTACATTGCCGGCCTCGTATTCTACGGTTTGACCACGTGGTGGCTGATCCACGTCTCACTCCCCGGCATGATCGCGCTCGTCGCGTTCCTCGCCTTGTATTTCGGGGCGGCAACCGCGTGGCTGGAGATTGTAGCCGCGAGCCTGCTCGCGGCGAAGGGCGGTGCCGCGAGCAGGCTCGCGGCTACAAATCGCGAGGATGTTGTCTGGCGCAATCTGCTCATCGCGTTCATCGGGGCCGCGGGGTGGGTAACCCTCGAATGGGTTCGCGGCCACTATCCGCTCGGCGGTTTCGGCTGGAACGGACTGGGCGTCACGCAACATTCTTCCGTGCCGGTGATCCAGATCGCGAGCTATACCGGCGTCTATGGCGTGTCGGCACTGGTGTTTGTGCTCAACTACGCCCTCTACTGTACCGTGCGCCGGTTTGTCTACCGCAGCGGCGACCGACGCCGCTTGAGCTGGGAATTTTATGTGGCGATGAGCTTGGTTTGTGCGGCGGTGATGTTCGGCTTCCGTGAAATCAAACCGGTCCCGGCAAATTCGAACGCGCGCCCGTTGCGACTCGCCCTCATCCAAGGCAACATCCCGCAGTCACTGAAATTCGACGAGCGCGAGAAACCGATGATCCTTGACCGGTATCAGACGTTGACGGAAGTCGCGACGATGGAGCCGGTCGATCTCATCGTCTGGCCGGAAACCGCCACCCCCGAACCCTTCCGGTACGACCGCGAAACCTACGAGACCGTCATCGGTGCCGCCACGAATGCCCCGGCCTATCTGTTGACCGGCACCATCGATCTCACACCGCACTCCGAGCCGGTCGAGTCCTTCAATGCCGCCGCGCTGATTCGGCCGGATGGCACGGTGTCGACGATTTACCGGAAAACGCATCTTGTGCCGTTCGGCGAGTACGTGCCCTTGCGGAAAATCTTTCCGTTCATGAAATGGCTCACGCCCATCAGCGAGAGTTTTGAACGCGGCCAGGAATTCACGATCTTCAACGTCCGCGGCCTGAACTTCGGGACGGTGATCTGTTTTGAAGACACGGTCCCCGACGTCTACCGGCAATTCGTCAAGGCCGGCGCCGAGTTCATGATTAACCTGACCAACGACGCGTGGCTCAAAGACTCGCCCGGGGCCGCGATGCATTTTGCCAACGCCGTTTTCCGCACCGTCGAAACCCGCCGCTGGCTCGTGCGTTGCACGAATAACGGCGTCACTTGCACGATCAGCCCGTTCGGATTCGTCCACGCGCGGGCGGCCCCCTTCCAGCCCACGTGGCTGAGGTACACCTTGGCCATCCCCACCGAGTTGCCGACGACCTTCTACACGCAACACGGCGATGTCTTTGTGCTCGGCTGCGCGGTTATTACGGTGGTGGCACTGAGTGTTTTCATTTTGCGTCGGCGCCGGTGATTTACGGAACGGCCCAGCGGTCACAGCTCTGGGGCGTGTTGCCCAAACAACTTTTCCGGTTGTAGCCGCGCTTCTGCGAAGCGCGGGTCGTTCAATTCACGAGGAAACT
>JBAXYB010000098.1:0-11656 GCA_037127585.1 Verrucomicrobiota bacterium | reverse complement strand
CGCGTGTACTTCGGGTACAAACGACTCCCATGATGTGACGGGCGGTGTGTACAAGGCCCGGGAACGTATTCACGGCGTCGTAGCTGATACGCCATTACTAGCGATTCCGGCTTCATGGAGTCGAGTTGCAGACTCCAATCTGAACTGGGCTCGGTTTTCTGGGATTGGCTCCACCTCGCGGTCTTGCGTCCCTCTGTACCGAGCATTGTAGCACGTGTGCAGCCCTGGCCGTAAGGGCCATACTGATTTGACGTCATCCCCACCTTCCTCCTCGTTTAAAGCGAGGCAGTCTGTTTAGAGACCTCCTTGCGGAGTAACTAAACACAGGGGTTGCGCTCGTTGCGGCACTTAAGCCAACATCTCACGACACGAGCTGACGACAACCATGCAGCACCTGTCTATCCCCTGCACCCTTTCGGGCCGTCACCGGCTTTCACCGATTTTCGTGATAGATGTCAAGGCCAGGTAAGGTTCTTCGCGTTGCATCGAATTAAGCCACATGCTCCACCGCTTGTGCGGGCCCCCGTCAATTTCTTTGAGTTTTAATCTTGCGACCGTACTTCCCAGGCGGTTCACTTATCGCGTTAGCTGCGGCACGCAGGGGGTCGACTCCCCGCACACCAAGTGAACACCGTTTAGGGCCAGGACTACCGGGGTATCTAATCCCGTTTGCTCCCCTGGCTTTCGTGCCTGAGCGTCAGGAATTGTCCAGAGACTCGCCTTCGCCACCGGTGTTCTAGTTGATCTCTACGCATTTCACTGCTACACCAACTATTCCAGTCTCCTCTCCAATCCTCTAGCCCGGCAGTTTCGAATGACCGTTCGAGGTTAGGCCTCGAGATTTTACATCCGACTTACCGGACCGCCTGCGCACCCTTTACGCCCAATGAATCCGAACAACGCTTGCAGTCTCTGTATTACCGCGGCTGCTGGCACAGAGTTAGCCACTGCTTCCTCTTCCGGTACTATCAACTATCCACGTGTTAGGTGAATAGCTTTGATCCCAGATGACAGAGGTTTACAATCCGAAGACCTTCATCCCTCACGCGGCGTCGCTCCTTCAGGGTTTCCCCCATTGAGAAAAATCCTCGACTGCTGCCACCCGTAGGTGTCTGGACCGTGTCTCAGTTCCAGTGTGGCTGGTCGTCCTCTCAGACCAGCTACCCGTCTTAGGCTTGGTGGGCTTTTACCCCGCCAACTACCTGATAGGCCGCAGCCTCATCTTGAAACGCCAGGTCTTACGATCCCCAGCTTTAACCTCACAGTCACATGCGGTATTAGCACCGATTTCTCGGCGTTATCCCCCATTTCAAGGTAGATAGCTACGTGTTACGCACCCTTTCGCCACTCAACACCTTATATATTGCTACACAAGGTGTTTCGTTCGACTTGCATGTCTTATCCACGCCGCCAGCGTTCGTTCTGAGCCAGAATCAAACTCTCCGTTAAAAAACTTTCAGACCTATTACTCAGAATTGCTTCTTCGTAAACTGACCCGATCGTTCCCACATTGAGCCGACCAATCGCGGCTAAGCAATTGGTCTAACTTTACTTCACTCAAAGTTTGTTCCGATTCGCATCGGAACAAACGTGGGCTCTCACGTATCGCACATATTCAGTTTTCAAGGAACAGAACGCCCCGATATAAATCGAGGCGTCACAATCTGCTTTCAGTTGATCAACGCTCAATCTCTTTATGAGACTGAACACTGATGACTAACCGCTGACTGCTCCCGTATTCCCACGGGAAAGCTCCGCCGCTTCCGCGTTTCGGGATCCACTCCGAAAGAACTTCCTACATTACTCGCACGTGCGCACCATTTACTCGCGCTCGCCTGCACTGTCAAGCCTCTCGCAAAAATTGCTACCCCGCGAGAGGGCGGTCAAACTACTGAAGCACCCGAAACATTGCAACAACTATTTTCAATATTTTTTACCCACTTACAAAACCCCTGACCGGCAAGGCGTTTTCGGTTGTTCCAATCCCCACTTTCCCTATACTCTCCGCCATGCCTGCGCAATTCAAAACTGTTTCGATCCTCATTCCGGTCTTCAACGAAGCCAAGACCGTCGAAGAAATAATCCGCCGCGTTCAGGCAGCTGACTCCGTCGGACTCGCGAAAGAAATCATCCTCGTCGACGACGCCTCCACCGACGGCACCAGCGATACGCTTAAACGCCTGACTGGCACGACCAATCTCCACATCTACTCGCATCCACTCAACCGCGGCAAAGGCGCCGCAATCCGCACCGCGATCGAACACGCAACCGGCGAAATCCTCCTCATTCAAGACGCCGACCTCGAATACGATCCGTCTGACTATCCGAATCTTTTGCGCCCCATCCTTGATGGCCGCGCAGATGTTGTCTACGGCTCCCGCTTTAGCGGCGGCACCCATCGCGTCCTTTTATTCTGGCACTACATGGCCAACAAATTTCTCACGCTACTTTCCAACATGGTTTGCAACCTCAATCTCACCGACATGGAAACCTGCTACAAAGTATTCCGCCGGGAATGCATCGCCAATGTGAAACTCACATCCGAACGATTCGGCATCGAGCCCGAATTGACCGCCAAACTCGCCCGCCGCCGGTACCGCTTCTACGAAACCGGCATCAACTACTCCGGCCGCGACTACGCCGAAGGAAAAAAGATCGGCTGGAAAGACGGCATCGCCGCCCTCTGGTTTATTTTTCGTTACCGGTTCTTCGATTGAGCGTCACGAGAGCGTGCGCAGCCGGTGAATGACGCGCGGCAACACGACGAGAATATAATCCACATCCGCCTCTGTGCTACCGGCACCGAACGAAAACCGGACCGCCGCCCGGGCAAGCTCACGTGAAACGCCCATCGCCAGGAGCACGTGCGACGGTTCGAGCGAACCAACCGCACACGCGCTACCGCTACTGACCGCGATCCCTTCCAAATCAAGGCCGAGAAGCAAACCTTCGAACCGGCAACCATCGAAACTAAAGTTCACCGTATTCGAAACGCGCTGCCGGACGTGACCGTTTCGATGCACACCAGTAATGGATTGCGTGATGCCGCTCGCAAGCTTCTCAGTCAACTCGAACAAGTTTACTCGCGCCAACTCCGCTGCCTTCGCCATGCCCACGATACCGGCGACATTCTCCGTTCCAGCGCGCCGGTCGTTCTCATGACTCCCGCCGAAGAGAAACGGTTCGAGTTTTGTGCCCCGGCGAATGTAGAGCAGCCCAACGCCTTTCGGTCCGTAAAACTTGTGCGCCGCCAGACTGAGCAAATCCACACCCCAATCGTTCACGTTGACCGGCTCCTTGCCAATCGACTGCACCGCGTCCGTGTGAAACGGCACACCGCGTTCCCGGCAAATCGCCGCAAACTCTTTGATCGGTTGAATCGTACCGGTCTCGTTGTTCGCCGACATGATTGAAACCAGCCTCGTGTCCGACCGGATCGCCTTCCGCAAATCGTCCGGATCGACGAGACAATCACCACTCACCGGCAAGTACGTGACCTCACAATCGCGGCGATGCTGGCACGCGTGCAGCACGGCGTGGTGTTCCATCGCGCTGGTGATGATGTGACCGGGGCGAACCCCAAAGATCGCGTTATTGTCGGACTCGGTACCACCGCCGGTAAAGATGATCTCGCCTTCCTGCGCGCCGAGCAACTTCGCCAGGCGCACCCGCGCATCGTCAATTGCCGCGCGCGCATCCCGACCGAAGATATGAACGCTACTAGCGTTGCCAAACTTTTCCCCGAGGTACGGCAACATCGCTTCCAACACCGCCGGATTCAGTGGCGTGGTGGCGTTGTAGTCGGCGTAGATGCGACGCATTTAGATACCGGAGCCGTCACTGTGGCCGATCATCTTGTCGCGTTCCTTGGCGGTGGACTTCATCTTGGTCTCGCCGCCCTCGGAGTACACGACGTTGTGCGCCGGCACAGATTCCAGCAACCACACATTCCCGCCAATGATCGAGCCTTTGCCAATCGTGACGTTACCCAGAATTGTCGCGCCGGCATAAATCGTCACGTCATCATCGATGTTCGGGTGCCGCTTGATGCCCTTCACCGCGCGCCCTTGTTCATCCTTCGGAAAACTTTTCGCCCCGAGTGTGACCCCCTGATAAATCTTCACCCGTTTGCCGATGATCGTCGTTTCGCCGATAACGACGCCGGTCCCGTGATCGATAAAAAAGTGCGTCCCGATCTGCGCGCCGGGATGAATATCAATCCCCGTCTTATTGTGCGCCCACTCCGTCATAATCCTTGGAATCAGCGCAACGTGCCGCTTGTACAACACATGCGCCATCCGTTGCACCGCGATCGCCTCAATGCCGGGATAAGCGAGAATGATCTCTTCATTGCTGATGGCGGCCGGGTCGCCTTCGTAAGCCGCCGTCACATCCGTCTGCAACATCGCCCGCACCGTCGGCAACTCCGCCAAAAACTCGCGCGTGATCCGCGCCGCCGTCCCCGCCAAATCATTTTTATCGCAACCATCGCAAGGCCGGTACTCCAAGCTCCGGTGAATCTCGTTCTGTAATCGCGGCGCGATCGCGGCCACCAACTCCGTCGTGTACACGCCGATCTGCTTCGAGTGAATCGGGTCGTGGTCATAAAATCCAGGAAACACCAACCGCAACAAATCCCGCGTGATCACGACCACCGCTTCGCGCGATGGCAGATTCGTCCCGTCGAGATGATTGATCCCGCCGTGCTTGCGAAACGACTCCACTAATTTCTCGACGATGTTCAACATAGCGCTAACCACTAACCGTGAATCCCCCCGAATTCACGCGAATTTTTCAGGTCAGACAAACTCCGCCGCAATTTCATCGGCAAACAAGATGCCGCGGCGCGTCGGCTGCAACCGGTTGCCCCGCCATTGGACCAACTCCGCGGAAAGCAGTTCTGCCACCTGTTTATCCCACCGGCCCCGCACCAACTCCGCCGGCACGCCCGCATTCATCCGCATCCCGAACGCCGCACACTCAGCCGCGCGCAACTCCGGCGTGATCGTCTCCACCGCCGCGGCTGTCCAACCTTCAAGCGCCGGCGTGTTCTGCCACCGCCGGCCGCCGACCGTCGAACACGCGCTCGGGCCGACGCCCAAATAATTCTTCCCTTCCCAGTACGCGATATTGTGCGCGCACTCCCGACCGGGCTTGGCAAAATTACTAATCTCATATTGCCGGTAACCCGCGGCGGCCAGCGTCTCCATGGCCATCTCGTACATCACCAGTTCCTGTTCTTCGTTCGGCTTGATGTGACCGGCCTTGAAGAGCCGCCAGAATTCCGTGTCCTCTTCAAGAATCAGGCAATACGTGGAAAGATGTTCCGGCTGCAACGCAATCGCCCGGCGCAACGTCTCCTGCCAGTGCGCCACCGTCTGCCCCGGCAAGCCGAACATCAGATCGAGGTTGATGTTCTCGAAGCCGGCCGCGCGCAGTTTCTCATACGATCGCACCGCCGAGTCTTCCGTGTGAATGCGCCCCAGCACTTCCAACATCGCGTCATCGAGCGCCTGCACGCCCATTGAAATCCGGTTCACGCCAAACTCACGAAACAGTTTCGCCTTCTCCGTCGAGACCGTGGCCGGATTACATTCAACCGTCCACTCAGTGGCATGCCGCGCCGGGACCTGCTCCAAGATTCGCCGCATCAATGGCGCCGGCAACAGACTCGGCGTCCCACCGCCAAAGAAAATCGTTTTCGGGGCGATCACCCATTGCGCTTGTGTTGTGGGAGCGGCGTCCCCGCCGCGACTGGGATTTGGAACAGATCGCGGCGGGGACGCCGCTCCCACACCACTCCATGCCGCCAACTCCGCAATCACCACATCCACATACGCGCTCATCTTTTCCGCGCTACCGGCTTCGGAGTAGAAGGCGCAGTAATGACACTTCGCCGCACAGAATGGGACGTGGACGTAAAGGTGTTCGACTTTCGGTGACCCGGTTTGCATACTTCGGCGTCACCATACTGAGCCACCGCATGCTTCACAAACCCGAAATCATCCTCGCCAGCGCCTCACCGCGCCGAGAACTGCTCCTGCGCGAGATGGGTTTCGCTTTCAAAGTTATCCAGCCGACCGGCGTGGCCGAAGCGACGAACGGCTTCGCGCCCGACGTGCTGGTGATGCACAACGCCCAACAAAAAGCCCGCGCCGTCGCCGCGCAACATCGGGAATCGCTCGTCATCGGCGCCGATACCGAAGTCGTTCTCGATGACGTCGTCTTCGGCAAACCAGCCGACTTGGCCGCGGCGGAGTCTATGTTAGCAAAGCTGGCCGGACGCCGGCACGACGTGTTTACCGGCGTCTGCGTGATTCACCTACCGATGGAACTAGAACTCACCTTTGCGGAGCGAACCGGCGTGACCATGCGCCCGTTGATGCCAGCGCAGATTCGCGATTACTTCACGAAAGTAACACCCCTCGATAAATCCGGCGCGTATGGAGCCCAGGAGTTTGGCGAGCTGATCATCGAACGGGTCGAAGGCAGTTTCAGCAACGTAATGGGCTTACCGGTCGAACGCCTCCGCGCAACGTTCGAGAAACTCGGCCTCGCTTGACCTCAAGGAACAAGGCGAATCCAGTCGAAGCCCGCGGCGCAGGCGCGCCAGCCGCCGGAGCCGGACGGCCAATAATGCTTGCACGCAGTTTGTCATCTTGAGCTTGTCGAAACATCTCCGCCGGCAGTAGAGTCCGGAACAATCTGAGACACTGCGATGAAGAAACTGCGAATCTACTTGGACACCTCGGTGTTTGGCGGTTGCTTCGATCCGGAGTTTGCCACCGTTAGTTGCCGGCTCTTCGATGAGATTCGCGCGAGCCGGTTCGAGGTCGTGATCTCCGACACGCTGGTAGCTGAGTTGCAGCCCGCCCCACCCCGTGTCCGCAATCTACTGGTCAGCTTAAAACCACAGCATGTCGAGTTCGTCGAACTCTCCCCCGAAGCGGAGCAACTGCGGGACGCTTACATCGCCGCGGGCGTCGTCGGGCGTGCCAGCCGGGAAGACGCCGAACATATCGCTATCGCGAGTGTCGCTGAAGTGGACATGGTGGTAAGTTGGAACTTCAAACATATCGTTCACTTCGAGAAGATCGCCGGTTTTAACGCCGTAAACCTGTTGCACGGCTACAAACCGCTGCAAGTTTTCTCGCCAAACGCGGTGGTGACGCCATGAAGAAAAATCAAACATTCGATTGCGTGCAGATGAAAACGGAACTTCAGCAGCAGCTTCGACAGACCGAAGCCGGCCTGACGTTGGCGGAGCGAAAACAACGCCGGCAAGCGAAGCTCCTTGCCGATCCTGTCCTCGGCGCATGGTTTCACATGTTGAAAGCGCGTCCTGACCAGCACACAACTGTTGCCGAGTCACCGGCCAAGTACCGCTCGCGGAAGTCGACGAAGAGTTAAGCTGTGACTGAACGCGACCGCATCAAGAAGGGCGACCCGTCCTGAGACTATCGCGCGAGCGAAGCAGCACATTACATAGGTTTGCAAGTGACGGAACAGAGTCCGTCGAGATGGATTTCCAAATGAGGAATGCAATATGAGTCGCAAGCAATTCATCGAATCCCATGGTGCAACATGTAGGAACTGGAGAAGCAGTTGGTCATTCATCAATAAAGCGGAGAAATTCATTATTTTCGGGGCATGGGACAAGGAGACGCGAGGCGAATCTGCCATGATTCTTTCCCAAGATTGGGGAAAAAATCGCTCTGGTGGAAAGAATCAGAAATACATCGAAGCGCGAGAACATATTCGTCTCGTTGAAGAAGCTGGCTACCGATTAATGACGTTTCCCATGCAGCATGCCCGGGCTCATGGCGAGGACAGTGGGAGCACCACGGCAAAGATTGCGGACTTTACACCCCAGCTTTCACAGAAGAAACTGACTAGCAGTGGCCACGCTTGGTATGCAATAGATACGAGTGTCGGCGTCTCGTTGCCTGAAGAACTCATCACGCCAGAGCTATATCCTGAAGGCGCACAGTCCAAAGTCACGATTAATGCCTATGAGCGAAATCCCAAAGCCCGTGCCGCCTGTATTGCGCATCACGGCCATATTTGCGCGGTCTGCGGCTTCGACTTTGCCCGTGTCTTCGGTGCACTTGGTGCTGGATATATTCACGTCCATCACATCGTTCCTGTCGGAAAGCTCAAGAGAGAATACAACGTTGACCCGATAAAGGATTTGATTCCCATCTGTCCCAATTGTCATGCAATGATCCATCGCCCTAACGAGGCGCTGTCTTTGGAAGAACTTCGCAAGCGCATCAAAGAGACGAAGACCAGCAGAGATTCCTCGACAAGCTCGGAATGACTTACCGGAAGACTTGCGAGCAAAAAGATTATTCCCTCGCCCGTCAATTCACGATACGTTGCGCGCGTGAACGCCCTCGCCTACGCTCGATCTAACAAGCATCCGGCATGACCTTCCTGCAGCCATATATCTTGTGGGCGTTGCCGCTGGTGCTGGTGCCGGTGTTGATTCACTTCCTCAACCGGATGCGGTACCGGACGGTGGCTTGGGCGGCGATGATGTTTCTTTTGGCGGCGACCCGACAATCGGTCCGGCATGCGAAGCTTCGCGAAATCCTTCTGCTGATTTGCCGGGTGGCGGTGGTGCTCTTCCTGTTAATCTTTCTCGCGCGACCGCTGGCGGGCGGGTGGCTGGGGTGGGCGTTTCATGGGGCGCCGGATACGGTCGTGTTGCTCTTGGACCGGTCACCGAGCATGGAGTTGAATGGCAAACGCGCCGCGGTCGTACGCCGGCTAGCGGAGGCGGCGCGGGAACTCGAAGGGCGTACCCGGTTTGTCTTGATCGACAGCGCTACTCGCAAACCGACCGAAGTCAGCAGCCCGTCGTTCCTCGCGGAGTTGCCGCAGACGCAGCCGGCGGATGCGAGCGGGAACATACCGGACTTGTTGCAGGCAGCGGCGGATTACGTGGCGGCGAGTCAGAGCGGGCGGACGGAGTTCTGGCTTGCATCAGATTTGCAGTCAGCGGATTGGCAACCGGACAACGCGGCGCGGTGGGCCGAGGTTTCTGCCAGGATCAGCGCGTTGCCGCAGGATGTCCGAGTCAGATTATTGGCCGCGCGTGAAGCCGGCTCGATAGACAATGTCGCAGTGAACGTCGTCGAAGCGCGGCGGCGGAAAGTTGGGACGAAGACGGAACTGGTGTTGTCGATTGAATTGACCCGAAACGTCTCGGCGGGAGCCTCGCCCTCCCCGACGGCGACAGAGATACCGGTGACGGTGGTCATCGAAGGCGCGCGCTCGGTTGTGAACGTGAAGATTGAAACTTCTGGTGGGAGCGGCGTCTCGCCGCGATCTGGCGAAAACACCGGTCGCGGCGGGGACGCCGCTCCCACATTGCGTTTTCAACACAAGATCGATCTCGGCGACCGGACAACGCGCGGCTGGGGCTGGGTCGAGTTGCCATCGGACGCGAACCTGCGCGACAACACGAGCTACTTCGTGTTCGACGGCGAACGGCATCTTCGCTCGGTAGTCGCGGCGAGCGATGCGGAAGTGGGCCGCGTGTTGTCACTCGCGGCGGCCCCAGCGCCGGAACTTTTGAATCAATCGAGCGCCATCATCGTCCCAAGCGAATTCCCGCTGCGCGAGATGAATGACGTGGCGTTGGTCGTGTGGCAAGCCGGCGATCCCGATCGCGTTCGCGGCTTTGTCGAAGGCGGCGGCTTGGCGTTGGTGTTTCCTGCAAAAGATGCCGGCGAGGAGATCAAGACGCACATCACCAACTGGCGCGCCAACGAAGGCCCGCTCGCGTCCACCGACGAAGGCGAGGAGTTGCCGGTACGTGAGTTGATGGTCACGCGGCGCGCAGCGTTGCCCGGCAAGGGCACGGTGCTGGCGACATTCGATGACGGCAAGGCGTTTCTGACTCGCGAGCAAGTCGGCAAAGGCTATCTCTATTCGTGCGCGACTTTGCCGGAGAAGCAATGGTCGTCGCTCACCGAAGGCACGGTGTTGGTGCCGATGATGCAGCGCATTCTCCGGGAAGGCGGACGCCGGCTCGGTGCCGTTGTGGCGCAGACGTGCGGCGTCGAAGCGCTTGGCGAGGCGCGCCGGGTGGACAAGGAGACCGGCGCTGGTGAGGCGGGCATTTATCAACGCGGTGCGGAGCTGGTCGCATTGAACCGACCAGCGAGCGAGGATGTGAGCGAGTTTGTTGAACCAGATTTGGTGAAAGCATTGTTTGGGTCGGTGCAGGTGCGCGTGTTTGAGGAGAAGGATCAGACCGGCAAGCTGGCCGGTGAGATTTGGCGCGTGTTCGTGTGGTTGATGTTGTTCGCGTTGATCGGCGAGGCGGTGTTAACGATGGCGACGAAGGAAGCGCCCCGTAGGAGCGATTTGCAATCGCGACCGGCCGGCCAACCTGCCGAGGTCATACGATGAGTTTCTCGGCATCGTGGATCATGATCTTGTTGGGCGTGACGGTGTGGGCGGGGTTTGGCTGGCTCGGGATTGTGAATTACCGGCGGAATCATTCGCGGCCGGCGATTGCGTGGCTGGAACTGTTGCGGTTCATCATCGTCGGGTTGGTCGTGGTGACGCTGTGGCGGCCGGAGATGCGGCGGTTGTTGACGGCGACGTTGCGACCAACGGTCGCGGTGTTGTGGGATTCGTCGCAGAGCATGACGACGCATGACATGGTCGAGGGCGACCGGGCCATCGAACGCCGGGAATGGATTGAGGCGCAACGCGGGTTGCCGGCGTGGAAGACGTTGAGCAATCAGTTCAAGGTGGTTTCGGAGAATTTTGGCTCGGCGGACGGCACGGACATTAACGCGGCGCTGGCGAAGGTTGCCGGGAGTGGCGCGAATTTGCGGGCGGTTGTGTTGTTGTCAGATGGCGATTGGAATATGGGCAGTTCGCCGGTGGCGGCGGCGACGAAACTCCGGTCGCAAGGGGTGCCGGTGTTTACGGTGGGTGTTGGGTCGGAGAAGTATTTGCCGGACCTTGCACTCGAACGGGTGACAGCGCCGGAGTACGCGTTGTTGGGTGAACAGGTGTTCGTCGGGTTTACGTTGCGGAACTTTTTTGAACAGGACGTGAAGACGACGGTGACGTTGCGCGACGGTCGCGGCGGTGAGGTGAAGAAAGCGGTCGTAGTGCCGGCGCTCGGGACGCTGCAGGAGTCGATGTTCTGGACGTCATTATATGAAGGTCCGTCGCGGTTGACGGTGTCGGTGCCGCCGGCGGAGGGCGAGTTCCGCGCGGACAACAACGAGCAGGCGTTCAACATCGCGATTCGCAAGGAGATTTTGAAGGTGCTGATCGTCGAGTCGCAGCCGCGTTGGGAATATCGGTATCTGCGCAACGCGATGCAGCGCGATCCCGGCATTGACGTGAAGTGTGTGCTGTTCCACCCCGGCATGACCATTGGCGCGGGCCGCGATTACATCCCCGGTATGCCGCAGACGAAGGAGGCGTTGTCGCAGTTTGATGTCGTGTTCCTCGGCGACGTGGGCATCGGGGAGAATGAACTCGCGCCGGAGGATGCGGAGAATTTGAAGGGGCTGGTCGAGCAGCAAGCGAGCGGGCTGGTGTTTTTGCCGGGGCGACGCGGACGGATTTTCTCGTTGGCGAAAAGTGCGCTCGGGGAATTGTTGCCGGTGGAGTTGGATGA
>JBAXYB010000097.1:0-11952 GCA_037127585.1 Verrucomicrobiota bacterium | reverse complement strand
CGCCGCCCGCCCATGCGCCGGTCGCGGCTAAGGCAATGACGACAATGCCAACAACAGTTTTGATCAACAGCGGGACGCGACTGCGGTCGCTGGATTCACCACCGCGTCCCTGCGCCGCGATTAAGCCGAGTATGGTGGCGACAACGAGGGCGTTGGCCGGGATGTGAAAATTGAAGTCGACAAACGAGTGGATCAGAATCGCGGTGATCGCCGACAGTGCGCCGATGGCAAAGGCGCGTTGTTCGGATGTCAGCGCGGAGCGGGCGAGTTGAATGGCTTGCCAGTAAAAGCCGACGAATACGGCGAGGATCAGCACCAAGCCGGTTACCCCGTATTCAGCGGCGAGTTGGAGGACGTCGTTATGGGCATACTGCGGACGAATTTGGGTATCGGGCAGACGGTATTTTAATTGCGTCCATTGCCATGTGCCGGGGCCGGTGCCGAAGGCCGGGTAATCAGCAATCAGCCGCAGCGTGCTGCGCCACATGGCTGTTCGGCCTGTGAAACCACCTTTGACTTCGACCGGTTGCTCGCCAAGCCGGTATTGCAGGTCAAAATCAAAAGCTTCGCCGATGCGGGCCCGAATTCCGGGCACGCCCCAGAGACCGCCGGCGACACTTACAAAAACAACAAACGCCACGATGGCGGCGCGCGAAGAAATCGTGCGCGTGGCTTCCGCCAGCAAGAGCATGAGCGGGATCGTCGCGATGATGGCAATCCAACCGCCCCGCGACGCGGTTGTAAATAGTCCCAGCACTATAAATGCAAGCGCCGTCACCGCGCCCAAGCGACGCAACACCACGCTCTGCAGCGGCGCGTCCGGATCCCGGTAGGCGATCAGCCAACCCGCCAGCAACCCGAGCACCATTTCGAGAAAGCCGGCTAGATGGTTCGGACAGAAATACGTGCCGCTGCCGCGTCCTTGGTAGTCAATCCCCCGATTCAACCAAAGGACTTGATCGCTGCCGGTTTTGAATTGCCACAGACCGTACACCGCCTCGGCGATCGCTATCACGGCCAGCGCGCACAGCACGGTGGCCCGGTCGCGCGGGCGATGGAGATTTTGCGAAACGAGAAAGTAGACCAGGGCGGCGAGGCCGATTTGAAAAAGATCGATCCGCGAATCATGTTCCACTGGCGAACCGAGATACCGGAGTAACGCGTAGCCCAGGAAGAGAATTACCGGGATATGCAAGGGCGACCAAAGACCGGAAACGCGGCGGCACAAAATCCATTTCAAGCCCCACACGGTGAGGAGCGCTGCTGCCGCACCATAGAATGGCAGCGCATGTTCCAGTAATACACCGCCAAATAATGTGACGCCAGTCCCGAGACATAACACCAAGAGGCCGAGCAGGAGGAAATTCAACACCGTCTTCATTGCGATGAGGACCGGGTGGGTGGGGCAGAATCCCGGTGCTGGCTTTTGGCGATTAAAATGTGACGGAAGTCCAAATCCTAGTGGCGGGACCCATGACCTTGATCATCATCGCCGCCACCATGCCCACCATCGCCTTGGCAGGGGCCAAGCGTATCGCCGTGGGCTAAATGCGCCGGCACAGCATTCTCGTTGACGGTAATGGTGTTGCCTTTGTGGCAGATGGTGATTTTGCGCGGTGGACCGACCGGGCTACCGCAAGAGCGAGAATTGATGGCGGCAGGAGACTGAAAACTTTCCTGATCCTTCGCTAGCTTGTCTTGACCGGCAAAAGCCAATGTCAGACCCACCAAGGTTAATGTGACCACACCACTCGTGAAAAGTTTACTCGCGAACTTCATTGAACTGTCTCCCTATAATCCTACGGTTACCCTATGGCAACGGGAGCGTAGGCCCCGGTGATGGGAAAGTCAATTGCGAACTGCTGGCGACTACGGAGAGACTTGATTGGGGACGGAATTGCTTGGGATGACAGGGCCCTGTGCGCCCAAGCAATAGCCGGGGTAAGCGCCGCGCTCGATGTACTTTGGCAAATCTTGGGAGTCGATCTTGATTGTCTTACCTTTGTAGCAAACTAGTTGTTTGCCCGGGCACAAGCCCAAGGTGTGGCCACGAGCCTGGTGATCAGCGACGCGTCCGCTTTCGACGACGATCGTGTTCCCCAAATTGTTACACATAAAGACCCGTTCCGGACACGGGCCGAGGGTGTCGCCATGTTCCAAATGTCCCGGCAGGTTGTCTTCGTTGACGGTTTTTGTCGCTTCTCCACGATGGCAAATGACCACCTCATTGGGACAGGGGCCGAGGGTGTCGCCGTGCGCCAAGTGAGCCGGTACGGCAGCTTCCGCAACAGTGATCGTTTTACCTTTGTGACAGATGATAATGCGCGGCGGGGGACCAACTGGACTGCCGGGCGCGCGTGCAATGCGGGCGGCATCGGATGAAAAACCGTCGCCAGCTCCCATAACGGGGGAGATACACACCACGACAAATGCCAATAAGCTAAGGATCAAATACGGCGTGGCTCTCATTTTTGTGATCATGTCTTTATTACCTCCAACCATGGTCTTAAAATATCGTCAGACTTTACGCTTTAACTCCTTAGAGTAAACACGTTTCGTGCCAGTTCCGATAGTCGGCGTCGTGAGGCTGACCGCGCGAAAGTCCACTTGCCGCTTGAAGACATCCACGCGCGCGACCTGCACTTGTAACCGGTCCCCTATCTGAACGATCCGTCCCGTTCGGCGACCGACCAAGCGCTCGCGCAGCTCATCGTAGTCGTAAAAATCGTCTTCCAATGTCGAAACATGGATCAATCCACGCACCAAGCTCTCGGTTAATTCAATAAACACACCGAAATTCCGGACACCCGAAACCACCGCCGGCAGTTCCGCGACGAGGCCGTCCTGCAGTAGGCGTTGGAAATATTCCAGCTTCTTCAGCTCCACTGATTCCTTCTCGGCGTCTGAGGCGGTGCGTTCCGTCAGCGAAATGTGGATGGCCAGCGTGGTCAACTCGGCGAGGCTGTACCGGCGATTGGCGGCGGCGCGCTCAATCATCGCCAACAGCGTTCGATGCACGACCAAGTCCGCATACCGGCGAATGGGGGAGGTGAAATGCGTGTAGAATTTCTTCGCCAGCCCGTAGTGCCCGACCGGCTGCGGCGAATACCGGGCTTGTTTGAGTGAGCGCAACAACGCGAGATGGATCGCGTACTCCTCCGGTTTGCCCTTGGCTGCGGCCAATAGTTTCTGCAACTCCTGCCGGTGCGTCACGTCGCCGACCTTGTAGCCAAACGTCCGCGCATACTCCCGGTAATCTTTCAGCTTTGCCACATCCGGATCTTCGTGGATCCGGTAAATGCCCGGCACCTGCGCCTGACAAATGTGTTTGGCAACCGCCTCGTTCGCCGCGAGCATGAATTCCTCGACGAGCTGGTGCGAAATGTCGTTGGTGATCTTCTCGATGCGCTCGGGCCGGCCGTGTTTGTCGAGGCGCACTTTCACCTCGGGGAAATTTAAATCGAGCGAGCCTTTGGCGAAACGCTGGGCACGCAGCCGGGACGCCAGCCGCCACATCTTCTGCAACTCGCTCGTCAACACATCGCCATCCGGCGGCGACTCCAACCGGGCAAACGCTTCCTTGTAAGTAAGCCGGTGTTTCGAGTGAATCACGCTCCGGGCAAACGTCACATTCCTCGTCTCCAACTTCGGGCCGAATTCGATAAAGCACGACATGGTCGGGCGATCTTCCCGGGGGCGCAGACTGCACAGATTGTTCGACAGCTTCTCCGGTAACATCGGAATGACGCGGTCCACGAGGTAGACGCTGTTGCCGCGTCCATGTGCTTCCCGGTCAAGCGCGTTGCCGGGGCGGACGTAGTGGCAGACATCCGCGATATGCACGCCGAGTCGCCAGCCGCCGCCGTGCAGTTCGTCCACGTTGACGGCGTCGTCGAAATCTTTGGCGTCGTCGGGATCGATTGTGATGATGAAATCCTGCCGGAGATCGCGCCGGCGGGCGATCTCCTCCGGCGTCAGGCCGGTCGGGATGGCGGCGGCTTCGGTGAGCGTGCGCTCGTTGAATTCCGTGGGCAGATTATGTTTGCGGATGATCGAGAGAATGTCCACGCCCGGCGCGTCGGCTTTGCCGAGGCGTTCGATGATCGTGCCTTCGGGATTGACGTGCCGCGAGGTCCACTCGGCGAGTTTGACGACGACTTTGTCGCCGACCGCGGCGTTCTGCGCGAGCTTGACGTACACGTCGTGGACAAACCGCGGGTCATCCGGGACGACGTAGAAAAATAGTTTTGTCTTCTGCACGGTGCCGACGATGGTGTCGTGCTTGCGAACCAAGATGCGAATGACCCGGCCGGAGCGTTTGGTTTGTTGGCGTTCCCGGTGGAGTCGGACGAGCACTTTGTCGCCATGCATCGCGACGCCGACATCTTCCTGCGCGATGTAAATGTCGCTGTTGCCTTCGAGTTCGGGAACGACAAACGCAAAACCTTTCTCGCTTAACTCAATCGTACCGGCGACGAGGTCAGCTTCCTGCGCGATGACGAAGCGATCTTGCCGGACGCGGGCGATTTCGCCTTTGGTGAGCATTTCCTCGAGGACGCGGCGGAATTGAGCGCGCTCCGGGGCGGTGAGCTTGAGCTTATCGCCGATTTCGGCCCGCCGGAGCGGGTGATAGTTGGGTGCGGCGAGAAGGGTCTGGATTTTCTGGCGGATGTCCATTAGATATGGCGGTCACGTTATCACTCGTGCCGTGACGCACCAATGAAAAACTTTTTCACCAAACTCATTTTCCTCGCCCTCGTGGCCACGGCGGCCTTCTTCGGCTGGCGTAACTATCAACTCCAACAGACGGTTGCGAGTTATCGCGCGACTGTGCAGTTGCTCCAAAAAGAGAAGCGCGATCTCCAGCAGCAATCGGTTGCGATCGCCACCGCCCCGCGACCGGAAGAGCGGGCGCAGTTGCTGGCGCAGATCGAGAAACAGACGAGCGAGTTGCGCGGCTTACCGTTCAAGAAACCGGTCACCTACAAGTCCATTGGCCGCGACGAGCTGAAACATTTTCTCAAAGGCAAAATCACCGAACAGTACAACACGCAGGAAATGCGCGACTACGGCCGCACCTTTGAAACCCTCGGCTTGCTGCCTGCCGGCACGGATTTGATGGACGCGATCCTCGGGTTGTACGATGAACAGGTCGCGGCGTTCTACGTGCCGGAGGAACGCGCGCTCTACACGTTCAAAGAGAAATCATTCGACAGTAATCTCGACAAAGTCACGCTCGCGCACGAACTGACCCACGCGTTGCAGGACCAGAACTACGACCTCACGACGTTCCCGCTTAAGATCAAAGACAACGACGATCTCGCGCTCGCCAGCTCGGCATTGGTCGAAGGGGATGCGACCTTATTGATGGCTCAGTTCTACGGCGAGTATCTCGATGCCAGCAACCTCCTCGGTGACATGCTGGCCGGGGTGGTGGGGCAGAAGACAGCAAAGTTCAACGCCGCCCCGGCCTTTCTCCGCGAGTCGCTACTCTTCCCGTATCAACAGGGCACCGAATTCGCCACCGCCATCTTCGCCGCCGGCGGCACCGACGCGCTCAACGCGGCCTTGCAGCATCCGCCGGTCTCCACGAAAGAAATTTTGCACCCCGAAAAGTTTCTCCACAACCGGCAAGCACCCGAGAAAATCGACATGGCAAAAATCGAAAAACCCGGTTGGCGCTTGATCGGCCACAACGTGCTCGGCGAATTCGGCCTGCGCAGCCTGCTCGCCGGGCCGGTCGGCATCTTCGAAGCCCAACGCGCCGCCGACGGCTGGAACGGCGACCGGTATCAAGTCTACGAACACGGTTCCAACGGCCCCTGTGTCCTCGTCTGGGAAACCGCCTGGGAGACCGGCCCCGAAGCGGAGGAATTCGCCGCCACCTACCAACGCCTCGCAGGCAAGCGCGGCGTCACCAGTGAAGTCCAGCGCGCCGGTAACCGCGTCTCCATCCGGCAAGCGCCAGATGTCGCCACGTTGAACGACTGGAACGCGAAATGAAACTTTGGTTTTTGCTCTTGGCGCTTGCCATGCCGGTCTTAGCCCGCGACAATCTCGATTCCACCCGCGGTCGCGGCTGGTCGCCGAATAACCGATGGCTCGCGTTCAATCCCGTCAACCAGGACAGTTTGTTTATTGTCAACCTCGGCGGCCACCGGAACTTTCTCCTGAAGCCCGTCGGCGCCGTAGTTCTCGACACCGGGAACGTCTTCGCTTCCGGTCGCAGTTCGACGAACCGTGTGGACACCGATAAACCGGTGACCGACGGAATCACCATGTCGATTGGCAGTCCAGGCCGCAACAAACTCGAACCGCTGGAATGGTCGGCCAAGGGGGATGCCGTCGCCTACTCGGTTGATCGCAAGACGCGCGCCGCGTTCTCGGTCCTCGACGAAACGGTGCTCGGCACCTTCGCCAGCACCAACGCCCTCCCGTGGCTCACACCTGACGACCTACGCGTGACGTTCGTCTTCGAGCGCACCACGACCAATAGTCCATCGCGCTACCTCATGCGTGTCGTGCGACCAGACGGCAGCCTGGCCAAAGAGATTGTCTTTCAAGATCCCAAAGAGCTGCAACGCCTGAGCCTGCTCCGCTCCACGGAAAGCACGTTTCTCACGCCCAATCATGAAACGCTCATCTATCCGCGCGTCGTCGGCGACCGCTGGCAACTCGTCACCCAGCCCGTGGCCGGCACGACCGGCCCGCGTTCACTGACTAGCCCCGGCCCCAGCGCACCCTACGAATGGCGTCTCAGTCCCGACGGTAAGACCCTCGCGGTTGTCGAAGGCGCGACTTCGATTGCCATTGGTCCATTGACCGATTGGAAAGCGGCCGAGCGCGTCACGTTCAGCAATCTGACGGTCAACGTCGAATGGTCGCCCGATGGCCGGTTTCTCGCGGTAAACGACCGGCAAAATCTTTACCTCGTTGAATACGATAAAGACGCCGGCAAAGTCATTGGCGAGATGACGCGTGTCCACTCCACGTGCAGTGCGCAATACTGGGGCTGGCGCGGGAGTCGGTTGATCTTCAATGACACCACTGGTCATCCCGCCGATCTCTACTACGTGGACGTCGCCGGGGCCGACCGGCGAGTTCAACTCCTGGTGAAAAACAAAGGTTGGCGCAGTGCCCCCGTCCTCCGGACCATCTCACCGGATGGCACGACCTTCGTCTGCCTCGTCATGGAAATCGACGGCGAAGGCCGGACTGTCCATGACATCTGGAAAATCAAACTCGTCCCCGACGCCGAATGGGAACTCGTCCACCGCTGGATTCCCGGCAGCAGCAGCAGCTGATTTAGTGGAGCACCGCGTAGTTCTTCTGCTTGCGGAATCCGTTGACCGCAATCGTACCGTCCTTGAAGACATCAATCAATGCATAGGCATTGTTCACTTCGCCCGTGCCGTCCACCGTGGCCATCAGGGTGACGTAATGGATGCCGGCGATTTCCTTGTGGTCGTTAACGTGGTGGTGGCCCTGAAACACCGCGAGGACCTGGCCAGATTGTTCGAAAATCTGCCGCACCGCGGCGTCGCTCGAGATGGAGTGCGCGCCGGCAATATCGGTCCGCTGGTGGATGAACACGATGGTCGGCTTGCCGGCGTGGTGGAGATCCTCAGCGAGCCACTCGCGTTGCGCCGCCGGCACGTCAGTATCGTCCCACTTGTTGTTCTTGCCGCCATACGCCACCCCATCGCGCCGGTAGCACGCGTCGAGCACAACGAAATGGAAGCCGGCTTTATCAAAGGAATAATGCGCCTCCTTCTGGCCGACGGCCTCCAGATACTGGGCCTTGGTCAGCGTCCACACGTCATGATTGCCAAGGACGTGATACCGGTCGCCGGCGAACTTCCCAAACTCGGCGTTAATGATCTGCGCGTGACCGGCTTCACCCGCGACCGTTGGCGCTTCGTCGATGAGGTCGCCAACTTGGACGACAAACGCCGGCTGCGCCGCGCGGAACTTGCCGACTGCCTCGCGCATCTTCCCCAGCGATTCCCGGTAATACCGCGAGCCGGCATGTTCCCGGTCGGCGTAATGAACATCGGTGATCAGACCAAACTGCAACACCGGCGTTTCGCCGGCCGCCAGCTTCGCGACGGATTTGCCAAACGCGGCCGCCGCCAACACCAACGCCCCGCGCCCAAGAAATCTGCGCCGACTTACCGGTTCGATAGCCATACCGGCGATGATAGGCGATTGTCGCAACACGTCAATGAGAAGCCGGTTGGCGTCTGGAAAAGCGGTAAACTTGACAGCCGGGGCATCTCCCCTATAGTTGCGCCGCTATGCAACTTGATGAGCCTGGTGGACGGTCGGCGCGGTTTCCGTCGTACGGACGTGGAACGTGGGCCGCTGTGTCGGAAACCGACTGGAATGACTGGCGATGGCAACTGCGCAACCGGGTCACGACCCTCGCCCAACTCGAGAAACTCCTCCCGCTGACCAACGAAGAACGCCTCGGCGTGCAACTGGCCGGCCATCACCTCGCCCTCGCGATCACGCCCTTCTTCTTTAATCTCATTGACGTCAACGACCCGCACTGTCCGATCCGCCGGCAAGTCATCCCGCGCATTGAAGAAACCCAGCCGGCCCCATGGGAAATGGCCGATTCGCTGGCCGAAGACGAACATTCTCCCGTCCCGGGGTTGGTGCATCGGTACCCCGACCGGGTTCTCTTCCTCGTCACCGACCGCTGCGCCGCCTACTGCCGGTATTGCACCCGGAGCCGCGTCGTCAGCGGAGTGGGGGAGCAACACCTCGAAACCGATTTCACTGCCGCGTTCAATTACATCCGGGAACACACCGAAATCCGCGATGTGCTCCTCAGTGGCGGCGACCCGTTGCTCTTCAGCGACGACCGGCTCGAACACATCCTCGCGAACTTACGCGCTATTCCGCACGTGGAATTTCTCCGCATCGGTTCGCGGATCCCAATTTTCTTGCCGCAACGCATCACGCCCGAGCTGTGCGCGATGTTGAAGAAATATCATCCGTTGTGGATGAGCATTCACACCAATCACCCCAAGGAAGCGACTGCTGAAGTTCACGAAGCGTGCGCGCGCCTGGCCGATGCCGGCATTCCGTTGGGGAATCAAGCCGTCTTGTTGCGTGGGGTCAACGACGACGTGCCGGTGATGAAAGAGTTGATGCACAAGCTCCTCATGATGCGCGTCCGGCCCTACTACATCTATCAGTGCGACCTCGTGAAAGGGACGCATCACCTGCGTTCCTCCGTGCGCAAAGGGCTGGAAATCATGGAAGCGTTGCGCGGGCACACGACCGGCTACGCGGTCCCGCAGTTTGTCATCGACGCGCCCGGCGGTGGCGGCAAAGTGCCAATCTCACCCGGCTACGTACTCGCGCACGACAAACAGCGCGTCATCGTTCGCAACTACGAAGGCAAGGTCTTCGAATACCCCGAAGTGCTCGACGAAACGGCCGCCGTCCCCGGTGGCATTCGTGGCGAAGCGGCTGTGCTCGCGCCCTATTCGAACCATGTCATCCGCACCTAAACGCACCGCCCAGCACAACGTCGGACTGGCGTTCAACTGGCAGTACGACGCCGACTTTATCCAAATGCTCGACCGGTCGCTGCACCAAGCCGGTCTCACCAGCTACGTCGTCGGCCCGCACAACCTCGCCCAGACCACGCTCGAAGTTCACAACGGCGAACGCCGGTTCGATTGGTTTCTCGACCGCGCCAGCGACGAAGACCGGCACTTCCTCAAGTTGAACCATGTCCTCGCGAGCCACGGCACTAAAATCCTCAACGCCCACGACGAATACCTCCGCGCCAGCGACAAAGCCGAAATCCACCGTGACCTCGTCTCCAGCGGCCTTCAACTCCCGCTCACGCTCATTCTCCCGGCCTACGAACGCGACCCCCATTTCGATCCGCGCCTCATCGAGAGTTTCGCCAAACCGTTCGTCGTCAAACCGGCCAAAGGCGGCGGCGGCCGTGGAGTCCTCACCGGCGCCACCAAAGCCGAAGACGTCCTCACCACCCGCACCAAACACCGCGACCAGCGGTACCTCATCCAACAAAGCATCGAACCCCAACTGCTCGGTGACCGGCGCGCCTGGTTTCGTGTCTACTACGTCTGCGGCACGACCATCGCCTGTTGGTGGGACGACCGCACCCATCGGTACGCCAGCTTCGTTCCGAGCGATGCCAGCCTGATTAACATCGGCGAACTCGAACGCATCGTCCGCATCGTCGCCGAAGTTGCGCAATTGGATTTCTTCAGCACCGAAATCGCGCTCGACAAAAACGGCCGGTACGTCGTCATCGATTACGTGAATACTCCGTGCGATATGCGTCCCCAGAGCAAACATTTCAACGGCGTCCCCGACCCCATCATCCACCAGATCGTCGCCGCGATTACCGGTCACCTGAAAACACAAATCGCCCGCGCCACGAGTGATGCCGGCGACGCAGCCTTGTGGCCGTAACCGCGGAGCCCTCACCCTGATCCTCTCCCGTACACGGCACGGGCGAGGGGAATTGTTTCGATCTCCTCGCCCCGTTCGCGGGGAGAGGAATAAGGTGAGGGGCTGTTTGATTGGCGCGAGAATATGGTCTTGCCCTCGAATCACTGCCGGAGGTAGGGTAGGATCGTTGAAGGAGAAGCGCCATAGTGTTTGCATCGCCAGTCACAAAGGCGTCATTGGCGCATGGAGCGACCCGGCCAAAATCATCGTGGTGTAGAGGAGGGAAAAGACTGTGAAACATCAGCATTTATTTCACAGAGCGATCGGAAGATTTATCCACGGGTTGAAACAGCCGGGCCAATTAAATGTGATACTGTCACCCGAGTGTGGCGGATATCAAAACATCCCCCTTTTCTGCTCAGAAGATCGAGGAAACGACACCGAGTATTGCAACGTTGATATACTCGTCACAGTCGGTGGCGATGTTCGACTGATTGTAGAAATTGAAGAATCGGATCTTTCGCCAACTCGGATTTGTGGGAAGTTTCTGACTTCCGCTTTGACCAAGTATCTGATCCACGACAGGGTAGCCAAAGCCCCAATTACTATGGCCGACCATGTGACATTCATTCAGGTTCTTAACACATGTGGGCTAAATGAGCGTAGTCAAAAACCAGAACAGACAAGCAACATACAGAAATCGATCTTGGCTGTTCTACCCGTCAAAGGCAGTCCGATTGATGCGTACCGCTTATTCTGTTTCAAGGGTGAAATCGACTTCGAGACCGATACCACGCAACGGACTGACTTCAAAAGGTGCGTGACCAACTCCTTATCGTGAATTATGAAAACATCTACGGCCGAACGAAATGGTTATGTCTGTCCAAATCCGAAATGCCGGGATCAATTAGCGCAGGATCGCGCCGGAAGGGGCTTCGTAAGACATAAGACCAAGCCAAACTGTCACTTTGAAAGAGGCGAACGCGATGTTCCTGTCTCCCGTACAGCAAGGAAGTCGAGATGATCAAGTGGTTTGTACGTTTGCCTGCCATTGCCCTCGTTGGTTTGGCAGCACTTCGGGGTGAAATTGCAAGTGCACTACCGCCTCCTTACTCAGGCAACCTAACTTCGACTGCTGTGGGGTCTTGTAGAATCGATGTGACGATATTTTATGGTGGGTCTTTGACTGATCTTCTATTTCTGCATCTCGAGCGAACTTTGCTATCCGCGACTAACTGGAAAGAGATTGCCAAGATCGGGGCGGGAACCTTCCACGACACTAGTGGCAAGTATGTCGACATTGATTTAGCGCCGAACACTACTTACAAATATAGGGTTCGAGCAGAAACCGGGAGTGGATACACGGATTACTCAAGCACACAACAATCCACTGTTGCCACAACAGACACAACATCTTTACCACAAGCTTGGGGCTTTAATGCTGTCGCACTCTCAGAGCCTGTTTGAAAACGTAAATTTTCTTAACAAATAGCTGGAACCTTGGGCGGA
>JBAXYB010000096.1:0-12118 GCA_037127585.1 Verrucomicrobiota bacterium | reverse complement strand
CGGCTGCGCAGCCGGCCAACACGATGAGGTCGGCGAGCGAGACCGGCTTCTTGAAGTCCTTGCGGATCTTCTCCAGCGCTTTGAGCACCTTCGCCAACTCGGCGGGGTTGTTGACTTCCCAATCTTTCTGCGGCGCGAGGCGAATGCGGGCGCCGTTGGCGCCGCCGCGCTTGTCGGTGCCGCGGAACGTGGCCGCTGACGCCCAAGCGGTCGAGACGAGTTGCGAGATGGAGAGTCCTGACGCGAGGATTTTTTTCTTGAGGGCGGCGATGTCCGCGGCCCCGATAAGTTTGTGCGTTACCGGCGGGACGGGGTCCTGCCAGATCTGCGGCTGTTTCGGCGCCAGCGCGCCGAGGGACCGGGAGACCGGACCCATGTCGCGGTGCGTGAGCTTGTACCACGCTTTGGCGAAGGCGGTGGCGAACTCTTGCGGGTTATTGAGGAAGCGCCGGGAGATCTTCTCGTAGGCCGGATCGAACCGGAGTGAGAGGTCGGTGGTCAGCATGGTCGGCAAGTGTTTCTTCGACGGATCGTGCGCATCCGGTATCGTGGCGGTGGCACCCTTGGCAACCCACTGGTTCGCACCGGCCGGGCTCTTGGTCAGCTCCCACTCGAAGCCGAAGAGGTTTTCGAAAAAGTTGTTGCTGAACTTCGTCGGGGTCGTGGTCCAGGTGACTTCGAGGCCGCTGGTGATGGCGTCGCCACCTTTGCCGGTGCGGTAGCTGTTCTTCCAGCCGAAGCCTTGTTCCTCGATGGCGGCGGCCTCGGGTTCGGGACCGACATTGGTTGCCGGGCCTGCGCCGTGGGTTTTGCCGAACGAGTGTCCGCCGGCAATGAGCGCCACTGTCTCTTCGTCGTTCATCGCCATGCGGCGGAATGTCTCGCGAATGTCGCGGGCGGCGGCGAGCGGATCCGGGTTGCCGTTGGGCCCTTCGGGATTCACGTAGATGAGACCCATCTGAACGGCGCCAAGCGGATTCGCGAGTTCACGGTCGCCGCTGTAGCGTTCGTCGGCGAGCCAGGTTTTCTCAGGACCCCAGTTCAGCTCCTCGGGTTCCCAGACATCGGCGCGTCCGCCGGCAAAGCCGAAAGTTTTGAAACCCATCGACTCCAGCGCACAGTTGCCGGCGAGGACCATCAGGTCGGCCCACGAGATCTTTTTGCCGTACTTCACTTTAATCGGCCAGAGCAGCCGGCGCGCTTTGTCGAGGTTGCCGTTGTCGGGCCAGCTATTGAGTGGCGCGAAGCGTTGCATGCCGGTCCCCGCGCCGCCGCGTCCGTCGTGGATGCGGTATGTGCCCGCCGCGTGCCAGGCCATGCGAATGAAGAGCGGCCCGTAGTGACCGAAATCGGCCGGCCACCAGTCCTGCGACGTTGTCATCACCACGTCGATGTCCTTCTTCAGGGCTTCGAGGTCGAGTTTCTTGAACTCCTCGGCGTAATTGAATTTCTTGCCCATGGGGTCGGACGCGGGAGAATTTGGGCGGAGTAGTTTCAGGTTCAGTTGATTCGGCCACCAGTCTTGATTTGCCGGCGCGCCAGCCGCGGTGTGTTTGTGAGATCCGCTCATCACTGGACATTTGCTTTCGGTCGTCATGTTTTCTCCAATTTGGTTGTTGCGAGGGGAGGATTGTGAAGCGCGGGCTGGCGGTCAAGCTGAAAACGGGGGATTGACCGGTAGCGGGTCGGTTGGCTAGGGTGACGGGAATCTTAACTGGAGGCTGACGACATGAAGCTTGGGACACGGGTGACGGCGGAATTTATCGGGACTTTTTGGCTGGTGCTGGGCGGCTGCGGCAGCGCAGTGCTGGCGGCGGGTTTTCCGGGCGTCGGCATCGGGCTGCTGGGCGTGTCACTTGCGTTTGGTCTGACGGTGTTGACGATGGCGTATACGATCGGCCGCATCTCCGGTTGCCATCTGAATCCCGCAGTGTCCATTGGTTTGGTTGTCGGCGGCCGCTTCCCGGCGCGCGAGTTGGTTGCGTATATTGTCGCGCAAGTCCTCGGCGCCATTGTCGCGGCCGGCGTGCTGTATCTCATCGCGAGCGGGCAACCCGGCTTCAGCCTCAGTGGCGGGTTTGCCGCGAACGGCTTTGGCGAACATTCCCCCGGCGGTTATTCGATGGTGGCCGCGTTCCTCAGCGAAGTGGTGATGACGTTCATGTTTCTCATCATCATCCTCGGAACGACCGACAAGCGCGCGCCGGTAGGTTTTGCGCCGATCGCGATTGGGTTGGCTCTCACCATCATTCACCTCGTCAGCATTCCGGTCACGAACACGTCCGTGAATCCCGCCCGCAGTACCGGCCCGGCGCTCTTTGTTGGCGGTTGGGCGGTTAGCCAACTCTGGTTGTTCTGGTTTGCCCCGATTCTCGGCGCAGCGTTGGCCGGCTTGATTTACCGGGTACTCTTTGCGAGCGAAGAAGACGCCAAGGCCTGAGTCGCGCTGGAGAAAAGCGGCATGTCCGTCCAGAACCGCATCATCAAAATCCAGAAGCGCAACCGGGCGCTGGTCACATTCGATGACACGAGCATTGTGGCCGCCATCCTCCGCGCGGCGGATTCGATCGGCGGATTCCGGCAGGACTTCCTGCCCGGCATTAACGACAAAATCTTCGACGCGCACCAGACCGAAGACAAGATTGCCGGGTTTCTCGCCGACGCGGTGCTCGTCTGCTTGAACGCCGACCCGCATCATCTCATCGCCAACTTCCCGCCCACCATCGAGACGATTCAGGATTTGGTCATTCACGTCCTGCGCAGCTACGGTTTTCAAAACACCGCGGACGCGTACGAATGTTACCGGTGGGGGCGGCATTGGCTGCGCGAAGGCGCGATCAATGCCACGCAGTTTGTCGCCAACGGTTTTCCCAAAAAACGGATGGAGAAGACGCTTGAATGGAATCGGCAGCACGGCTGCGACACCGTCGCCGGCCTGAACGAGATCGTTCGCACCGGCAAGCTCAAGCAGTTGGTGGACGATTCGCTCGCGGTTTACGAAGCGGCGCTCGACGAGGCCGCGAAGAAAGTCATGGCCCGGTTCGCGGCCGGCGACAACATCCGGTTGTTATGGGTCAGCGGCCCGAGTTCCTCCGGCAAGACGACGACCACGGTGAAGCTCACCGAGCGCTTGGAGAGGCAGGGGCTGCGGTTCTTGATGTTGAATCTCGACGATTATTTCTGGGCGTTGATTGAGCATCCGACCGACTGGATCAACGATCGTAACTTCGAGACGCCCGAAGCGCTCGACATTCAACTGTTGAATCAGCACATCAAAGAGCTCCTCGCCGGCAAGACCATCGACAAGCCGGTCTACAGTTTCAAAGAAGGCCGGCGCACGGCTTCGAAGCCGGTCAAGCTGGAGAAGGATCAGATTCTGTTGCTCGACTGCCTCCACGGTTTCTATCCACCAATCACCGAGGACGTCGATCCGAGTACGCAGTTTCGCGTCTACATCGAGACGCTTAATGTCCTTTACGAAGGCGACGGCAGCACGAAGGTGCTCACGAAGTTTCCCGACATCCGGCTCATTCGCCGGATGTTGCGCGATGTGCAACACCGGAATCACAGTCCGCTCTCGACGCTGTTGCACTGGCACTACGTCCGGTGGGGCGAGTTGTTCTCGATCATCCCGTTGATGGGGCAAGCCGATCACGTCGTCAACGGCGGCTTGCCGTTTGATTTACCGGTGTTGAAGCCGTACTTCAGCGGACCGGGCGGCCATCTCCCGAAGGCGGAAGACCTGAATCAATATCCCGGTTTCCTCGACGCCCACATTCGGTATCGGCGCGTCAAGGCTTTGCTGGAATCTGTCGAGGGTTTGACCAAGGAGCAACTCGCCGGCATCATTCCCGGCGACGCCGTCATCCGCGAATTCATCGGCGGCAGCACGATCAAAATCCCACACAACGAATAGACAATACGAAAAAACTACTACTTCTCTTGTTTTTCTTGCCGGTCTGCGCCCCGGCCGCAGTCAAACCGCACACGCTGTTTTCCAATGGCGCGGTGCTGCAATGTGACAGCGCCGTACCGGTCTGGGGGACGGCGGCGGCCGGCGAGAAAGTCACCGTGACATTTGCCGGGCAGACCGTCACCACCCAAGCCGACAGCAAAGGCGATTGGTCGGTGAAACTGAAGCCGCTCAAGCCCAACGCCGAGCCGCAGACGATGACCATTGCCGGCGAGAATACGGTGACGATCACGAACTTGCTCGTCGGCGAAGTCTGGATTTGCGGTGGTCAATCGAACATGGCGTTTGGCTTGAACGGCACCGCGAATGCCAAGGAGGCCATCGCCGCGGCGAATGATCCCCAGATTCGGCTTTTCACCGTGCCGCGCGGCGGGGCAGCGCAACCGGGGCGGGATGTGAGCGGCTCATGGTCGGAGTGCGCGAGTAACACCGTGCCGGGATTCACGGCAGTCGGCTATTTCTTCGGACGCGATTTGCGCAAGGCAGTGAAGCGGCCGATCGGTCTCATCAACTCGAATGTCGGCGGCACGCCGGCGGAAGAGTGGACGAGCCGCGAGACGATTGCCAATACGCCGGAGCTGAAACAACATGCGAGCGGTGCGTCCAGCCTATACAACGCGATGATTGCGCCGTTGCAGCCGTTCGCGATTCGCGGTGTCATCTGGTATCAGGGCGAATCCAATGCCAGCCGCGCGGAGCAATACCAGACGCTGTTCCCGGCGATGATTCGCGGCTGGCGCGACGCGTGGGGGCAGGGCGAGTTTCCGTTCCTGTTCGTTCAAATCGCGCCGCACAGCAGCCAGCCACCCGAGATTCGCGAGGCGCAACTGATCTCGTGGCAGAAAACGCCCAACACCGCGATGGCTGTCATCACCGATTGCGGCGATGCCGGCAACATTCATCCGACACGGAAAGAGCCGGTTGGGGCGCGCCTCGCGTTGGCGGCACGCGCATTGGCGTACGGCGAGAAACTCGAATACTCCGGCCCAGTCATCGACAAGATCAAAGTCGATGGTGCCCAAGCTGTGCTGACCTTTACGCACGTCGGTGGTGGCCTCGTCGCGAAAGACGGCGAGTTGAAGGGCTTCACCATCTCGGATACCGGCACGAACTTCGTACCGGCCGAAGCCAAAATCGCCGGCAAGACAGTCATCGTCACCAGCCCGAATGTCGCGCAACCGGTCGCCGTCCGGTACGGCTGGGCGAATGTGCCCGATGTAAATCTCTTCAATGCCGAAGGGTTGCCGGCGACGCCCTATCGCATTCAGGTTTCCGGCAAGTGACCGGTGGCGCTCCTTGTACCCGCGACACGCCTCGTAGAGGCGTGGCGACACCGGTGTAGCCACGGCTCTGTGAGCCGTGGTGGCGTGCTGATGCCATGGCAGATTCGGACTTACGCTTCCCGCGTCGCCCGCTTCGGTTGCCGGTTGTTTTCGATGCCTACCGGCACTTGCCGATTTATTTCGTCACGTTCTGCACCCATCAACGTTGTGAATGTCTGGCCCGGCCAGAAGTTCATGCGGCATTTCAAACATTCATCCAGCATGCCTGGAACGAACACCGCATTGCAGTCGGCCGATACGTCATCATGCCGGATCACATTCATCTGCTGGTTTGCGGCGGCCCGGGTTTCGATCTGGGCCGCTGGATAAAAATGCTCAAGCAAGTGCTCGGCAAGACCACCGGTGTAGCCACGCCTCTGCGAGGCGTGGATGGCGGTAAGGAAAAACCAATTCGCCTCTGGCAAGAGGGCTTCTTCGATCACCTGATTCGCCGCGACGAGAAATTGGCCGAGGTGTGGGACTACCTACGCGAGAATCCCTCGACTGCGGGGTTGAGCAAGACGCCGACGGATTGGCCATATCAAGGCGAGTTCATCGCCCTCGACCGGGTATAGCCACGCCTCTGGGAGGCGTGGTTGTGGAGAAGTACGGCTTCACGGCTCATAGAGCCGTGGCTACACCAGACCCCGGAATCGCCTTTACCGGCCGAACTGACTCGGCAATACTGCGCGCGTGAACGACAACGCGAAACTGATCGCCGGTCTGACTCAAGCCTGGCGCGACGAAGAATGCAGCGCGCGGAATTACCGGGCGTTGGCGAAACGGGAACTCAACCCGGAGCGCAAAGCCATTCTCATCCGGTTAGCTGAATCCGAGGACAAACACGCGGCGAATTGGGCAACGCGACTCAAAGAACTCGGGGCTGATCCCGGCGTGTACAGCGAGTCGCCCAAGGCGCAGGCGCAGCGGTGGCTGTTGGCTCAGCGCGGGACGGAGGCGGCGGTCGTGGAGTTGGAGGCGCGGGAGCGCGATGCCGATGCGATGTACGATGAGTTGTTGAAATTCTGTCCGGAGCAAGACCGGGCGCAGATCAAGGAGGCGCAAGCGGAGGAAGAAGAGCATGCGCACGTGCTCAACAGTTTTACCGGCGCGTTCTCCGGGCCGCAGCGGCAGCTCAACCGGATTTTTCACCGCGAGAAATGGCATGTGACCGGCGGCGGGTGGATCGGCCAGGCGATTTATGGCGCGAATGACGGTCTCGGCGCGGCGTTCGGCGTCGTCAGCGGTGTGGCTGGGGCGACGGATGTGAACGCGAAGTTTGTGTTGCTGTCCGGCATCGCGACGGCGGTGGCGTCGGCGTTGTCGATGGGCAGCGGCGCGTACCTCGCGACGAAATCCGAGTGCGAAGTGTACGAGGCGGAGTTGAACCGCGAGCGGAGCGAGATCGAGGAACATCCCGAACAGGAAATTGAGGAGATGGATTTGTTTTACCAGCTCAAAGGTTTCTCGCCGGAGGAGTCGAAACGGATGGCGCTGAAACTCGCGGAGAAGCCGGAGCAATTGCTCAAGTCGCTCGCGCACGAGGAACTGGGTTTGAATGAACGCGCGTTCCCGCATCCGTGGCGGTCGGCGATCAGCGCGACTTTGAGCACGGCGGCCGGGGCGTTTATCCCGGTGATTCCGTATTTTTGGATGAGCGGCATGGAAGCGTTGCTCTGGTCGTTCATCATCAGCACGGTGGCGCATTTTGCCGTCGGCGCGTCGAAGGTGTTGGTGACTGGCCGGTCGTGGTTGAAGAGCGGCATGGAAATGACCATCGTCGGCCTCGGCGAAGCGTTGATCACGTACGGCATTGGCCTGCTGATTGCGCCGGCAATGCGGTGAGGAAGACGGACCGTCTCGACTGCAAGTTATGCTGGCTTTTTCTAAGCGCCGTCCCAGCGGTTGGGCTACGCACAACGTCAGCGGATCAGGCGCGGCTATTTGCCGTCGCCTGCATCCGGTTTATTCGCATTCAGCGACCGTCGGTCCGGTGTCAGAAGTTTGACTTCATGCAAACATAAACCGTAGCGCCCTCCAGGAGGATTGACGTTTAACTTCACGCCATTCCAACCAGGGCTGAAAATGGCGGAATAGCATAGCCACAGGGTCCGGCCATCCGGGCTGATGAACTTGCTTGGGAAGTTGAGGAAGTAGCCCTGCTCGCCGAAGTCTTTCATGTAGGACACGATGCGCCATGGCCCGGTGATGGTGTCGGCCTCCAGGATGTAGGAGGTCATCTTGGCGACGGTCGGCCAGCCATCGGTAATGCACATGAGGTATTTCTTCAGGCCGGGCACATACGTGGCGGTGATACACCCCATGTGGTTGTTCCATTCGATCAGCGGCTTGATCCGGTCGAACCGATCTGTCCAGACCGGCTTCCCGGCGGCATCACGACCGGCGAAGAACTCATATGCCTTTAAGTCATTGATGGTCTCCGGCGAGGGTTTGATGCGGGCCAGATAAACTTGATCGGCCGTGATCCAGCTCAGGTTGGCATGGGCGAAGTCGTTGGTGCAACCCCCGACGAGATCGAATGCTTCCCCCGGCTTGCCAAGCTTGATACATGGGCGGGGCTTCGGATCATTCTCCTCCGCGCCCATGCCGAGCAAGTAGGCTTTGCCGTCCGGGGAATGTTCCATATTCTTGCCGAAATCCACGAAATGCGGCGCTCCCATCTTGACCGGACCGAGAAACCTTCGCGGTTCGGGAAACAACGGCTTTTCCGGCGTGAGGGAAGACGGCTCCCACGTCTTGCCGTAGTCACGGGAGATCTGGAATCCCGGCATGGGCCCGAGATTGGGCCAGTTCCAGGTAAACTCATTGTGCGAATACGACCCCGCAGGCCCCAGACAGTACGTGCCGTAATACCAGATGCCGTTGTAAACCAGTGACCCAGCCGGATAGCGCCCCTGATACGGCAACGCGCTGGCTTCCTTGGGCGGGGAGGTGTTGAGTATCTCCAGCCTCAGAGGATCATCGCCGATCATCACGCCGTGGCCGGTCTTGGCTGTTGCGCCGCTCCCTGAACTGCAACCAACTCCATCCGTGTTGCCGTCGGTCCAGGGCGAGTAGAGATTGCCATCGCTTGCCCAGCAGGGATACCACGTGTCGCCGCAGTGATAATCGCTGTGGCGACCGGTAAAGAAAATGCCCGTCAGGCTGGTTGATTTCGGAAAGGGGCAGTCCGCCGGAACTGTGGATTCCCAGGCAAATCCCTCTGGGCCTGCCGCCGGCAACTTGGTTGGCTCTCCGGCCAGCGCACCGCCAAGAGCCAATAAACCAAGGAGCAAGGCTGGTGAAGTTCTCATCATACTATGATCTCCATGCGAACATTAGTATTAGCCGGCGCACTGTGCACACTCCTGTGCACAGGTGACTTTTCTAAATCGTTCCGGTAACACGCCATTATGAAACCAGAGTTGCGAATTTCTATCAATGACGTTCGCGTGTCGGGCCGAAGCCTCGCGCGAAGGCTGGCCGAAATACGAAACTCAGGATTCATCTCACGCGGACTCCGTTCTGGGTCCGGATGAATGGCAAGGACTGGCCATCGGCAGGCCGGCCGGCCGGTGTCGTTGACCAGAAACTTCACCGCGTTGCGGAAGCGGCTGGTTCAGACGGCGGCCGGTCGTTAATCGGACGCGACGGTGCGCGTTTGCGAAGAACCGCGTTTGCGTGCCCGCTTCTCGTCAGACTCGATTCCGTCCAACTCGGCTCTCCAACAGCCGGCACACCGAACGGTGCGTCGGTGCCGGCTGGTCTGCGCGCCGGGGAGGTAACTCCTCTTCTTGATTGCGCCGATCAAAGGCAGTATTTATTTTCGCGTCATTGGTAATCTTGGAGAAATATTATGCCCAACGCAAAAGTTGTTCCCCATCAGTCCAGCAAGGCTGTGTCGGTCGTCGGCGATAAATATCTGCCGTTGGTGAGTGGTCGCGAGACGGGCGACCGGTATGCGATCTTCGAAGTGCATTGCGTTCCCAACGGCGGCCCACCGCCGCACATTCACACGCGCGAGGACGAGTCGTTCTACGTGATGGATGGCGCGGTCGAGTTTTTGGCGGGCGACAAGATGGTCAAGGCCCCGGCCGGTACGTTCGTGAATGTGCCGAAAGGGACGTTGCATACTTTCAAGACGAGCAGCCAAGGCGCGCGGATGTTGGTGCAGGTGTGCCCGGCCGGACTGGAGCGGTTCTTCGAGGAAGTTGGCGAAGCGCCCGGCACGCCGGTCACCGACGCGCATATTCAAAAGGTTATGGTCACCGCGCCGAAGTACGGCATTGAGATCAGAGTTTAAGTTTCCCAGCTGGCAGAGGAACTTCAGGTCTTCAAGATCCTTGGGACGGGCCGAAGCGGTCTTGTTCTTGATCGGGACCGGCAAGCTAATCATCGGGACGACAACCGCAGCGTTTCCGACCGTGATCGTTAAGAGAAGCCGTTGTTGGCAAGCTCCGCAAACGCGACATCGCCATTTTGGCTGATCAGATTAATTCGGTTTGGCGGAACTCCGAACTGTGGGATCAAATCCGGGTTGGTTACTTCTTCCGCCTTGGCAAGGTTGGGACCGGTGCCACTCGCGGACATCCTTGTTCTGGACGGGGTAGGCGCGGTCACGGAGGACTTTGGCAATTTCCATGCGTTGCTCGGGGGTCATGGAGACCTGTTGCTCAATGTCCCATTCCTCCGCTTCCTTGAACCCATTGGACTTGTGAACCACCCGTTCCATGCCGGAATAATGAAAGAAACCGGCGCTGGCGGTAAGGTGCGAAGCGGGTGGTGTAGCCACGTCTCTATGAGGCGTGAGGAGGGACGCGCGAAACGAAAACCACGTCTCGTAGAGACGTGGCTACACCGGCGAGACGTCTGTTAGAACTTGAAGTTCCACTCGTCCGACGAATACTGCTGGCGGGCGAGGGCGGTGATTTTATCGGCCGGGATGTCGCGGAGGATTTCGGTGGCGTTCCAGGTTTTCTTCAGCGCTTCTTGGATTTGCCGGGAAGCGACTTCGAGGTTGATGAGGAAATCTTTGTGGGGGCGATGGTGCCGGTAATCCGGCTCGCGGGAGGGCATCGGGAGCAAGCGTTCGATGCGGTCCACGTCGAGGCCGAGGAGGAAGCTACCGTGGAAAAGGAGATGCCGGCGGCGGCGGCGTTGGGCGTTGCCGGAGAATTTGAGGTCTCCGAGCGTGAGATCACTGTGGCCGCGGACGGCAATGTCGCCAGCCACGGGGGCGAGGGCTTGCCGGTGCTTTTCCATTATATATGCATTGGTATCGCTGATATGGGCGAGGGGGCCGGTTTCGGGGATTTTGAGGATGAGGGAATAGTTGAGGACGCCGGGGCCTTGGAGAACCGCGCCGCCGCCGGTACAACGGCGCAAGACCGGCACGGCGTCGTGCCGGGCTTGGTCGAGATTGGCTTCGGTGCGGGTTTTGTTGGAGTAACCGAGGACGAGGAAATGTTCGGCCGGTTGCCAGATGCGGAGAACTTCTTCGCCGGCATCCAGCAGCACCTCGTCGCAGGCGAGGTTTTCCTGCGGCGTCGGCAATGTGAGGTCGAGAAACTGCATGGCCGGAAAGTAGCCAATTGTGTTTTGCGATGGAAGTGTGATAATTGACAACCTGTGAACGTGAAAACACGCGAGCCATTGGGGCGTGTTCGTGATCTGGAGCTTGATCCTCCGCCGTCGCGAAATACGCCATACATTAATAGTCTGCCGCTGAACGCCGAGCCGGTTTACCCCGGCGACCGCGACATCGAGCGGCGTATCAAGAGCCTCATCCGTTGGAACGCGATGGCGATGGTGGTCAATGCCAATGCCGACGGGAGCGGGCGCGGTGGCCACATCTCGACGTTTGCCTCGGCGGCGACGTTGTATGAGGTCGCCTTCAACCACATTTTCCGCGGGCACGACCTTGTTTATTTCCAGGGGCACGCGTCGCCCGGTATCTATGCACGGGCGTTTCTTGAGGGCCGTCTCGACGAAAAAAACCTGCACAATTTCCGCCGGGAAGTCGAAGGCGGCGGGCTGTCGTCGTATCCGCATCCGTATTTGATGCCGGACTTCTGGCAGTTTCCGACCGTCTCGATGGGCCTCGGGCCGATCATGTCGATTTATCAGGCGCGCTTTAATCGGTATCTCAAGGCGCGCGGTTTCCTGACCGGCGACGAGCCGCGGGTGTACACGTTTGTTGGCGACGGTGAGATTGACGAGCCGGAAACGCTCGGTGCAATCACGTTGGCGTCGCGCGAGAATCTCGACAACCTCTGCTGGGTCGTGAATTGCAATCTCCAGCGGCTCGACGGCCCGGTGCGTGGCAACGGCAAAGTCATTCAGGAACTCGAAGCCGCTTTTACCGGCGCGGGTTGGAACGTCATCAAAGTCATTTGGGGTTCGGACTGGGACGCGTTGCTGGCGAAAGATCACGAAGGCTTGCTCGTGCAGCGCATGGAGGAAGCACTCGACGGCGATTACCAGAAATACTCCGTCGAGCCCGGCAGCTACACGCGCCGGCATTTCTTCGGCAAATATCCGGAGTTGTCCGAGATGGTTCACCACCTCAGCGACGACCAGATTCGCGGCTTGAAGCGCGGGGGTCACGATCCGAAGAAAGTTTATGGGGCCTACAAAGCAGCCATGGAGCACAAAGGCCAACCGACCGTCATCCTTGCGAAGACGATCAAAGGTTACGGCCTCGGCGAAGCCGGCGAAGGCCGCAACATCACGCACCAGCAAAAGAAGCTGAACGAAAAAGAACTGCGCGAATTCCGCGCCCGGTTCGGCATACCGGTTAGCGACGATGTGATCGCCGACACGC
>JBAXYB010000095.1:0-12130 GCA_037127585.1 Verrucomicrobiota bacterium | reverse complement strand
AGCGCGGGGGATCGAGGATCAGGCAGGTCTCGTCCAGGTTGCATTGCCGGAGCGTGTAGAACAGGAGGCGCTCGGTCTTGCCGGGGTAGAAGTCGTATTTAGTCAAGCCGAGGCGGACGGCGTTTTCGTTGGCGGCTTTGATGGCGTTGGGGGCGAATTCGATGCCATAGATGTGGTCGGCGATATCGCCGAGCAGGAGCGCGAAGAGGCCGATGCCACAATAGGCGTCCACGAGAGTTTTGCAGCCGCTCGCGGCGAAGATTTGCCGGGTGTGTTGGAGGGCGAGTTCGATGACATCCCGGTTGACTTGGAAGAAGGAGCCGACCGGGGCGCGCAAGGTTTTGCCGAGAATGACTTCGTCGATCATGAGGTCGACGGGCGGTTCGGCGAAGCTCCAGACTTCACCGGCACTGTTACTGCGGATGGTCGTGTGCTTGTCAGCTTCGGTGATGGTGGCTAGCCGGGCGTTCACTTCTTCCCGGGAGATCGGACAATGGCTGACCGGGACGATGGCCCGGCCCCGGGTCGTCCAGAAGCCAGGCGCGCCGGGGCCGTGGACGACGATCTTGTTCCGGTAATTGTATTCGCGAGGTGAGCCGACGACCGGCGCGATGGGCGGGTCCGGCATTTTGCCGATCCGTTGGAAGATGTCCCGGAATTGTTTTTGTTTGAGTTCGAGTTGGTGCCGGTAGGCGACGTGTTGGTATTGGCAGCCGGCACACTGGGTGTAGAGCTTGCACTGCGGTTCGACCCGGTGCGGCGAAGGCGTGCTGACGCGGACGAGGTCGGCGTTGGCGAAGCGTTTGCTGACGTGGACGATTTCGACTTCGACGCGTTCGCCGGTGAGGACGAAGGGAACGAAGATGACGATGCCTTCAAAGCGCCCGATGCCGTCGCCACCAAAGGCGACGTCGACGATGTCGATTTCGAGATGCTGGCCGGGTTGCAGAGTCACGCGTTGGTTTTACGCGGAACCGGGGAGGTTGTCACGCCGGGGAAAGATAATCTCGTAGGCGACCATGGAGCTGGCGAGGGAGATCGGCATGGTGAACAGGATGCCGATGCAACACAGCAGGATTCCCGCGCTACCAATCAGACCCGCCACAAATATCAAGCCAAACACCTGCCACCAGTGCTGGCTGACTTTGAGTTTGCTTAGCTTCATCGCATCCCAGAAATTCAGGCGCTGATCCACGGCCAGCGGGATGGCAAAAAACCAACAGGTGGCGAGGTAGCAGACGAAGACCACCGTCGCCGCAGCGACCGCACAGCCAATCACGAAGATCGCGAGACCCACGGGGGTGTGGTGTCCAAAGTACATGACGGCCCCGATTCCCACGACAATCGCAGCCGGCACGGCACACGCGCAGAGCAGCAAGCCGGTCACGAGCGAGCAGAGCATCAGGTTGACGAATCCGCGCCGGAACCCGGCAAAGAAATCGCCGATCTCCGCCGGTTCACCGCGTAACAGGCGCAGGTATGCCCAATACAAGCCGCCCATGAGCGGGCCGGAGAGGAGCATGGCCACCGCGCTGCCAAGGATGCCGAGGATCTCGCCGGCAATCATCAACCCAGGCTGGTGCCGCCCACCCATTTGCAGGAGCGCCCGAATGATGCTGCCCGGCGTCTGGATGGCTCCTTGCGCGAGGAAAACCAGCGTCGATCCGCCGATCAACAAGCCGAAGTTCGCCTTCACCAATTCCCAACCGCGCGTGATGCAGGGGCCGATTTCGAGGTGATAATCATGGGCGGCCGCGGCGATCGGTTGGGTTGCGACCGGGGCACTGGGGACGACAAACTCCGGCAGGTCGCCGATCGTTGTCCATTCCGTCGCGCCGTCGATTTGCACGCGAGTCTGGGCGTTGACGCGGCTCTCCGCGATCCAGCCGCGGAGTTGCTCGACCGTGACCGGGCCGTATTCATTGCCATCCGCGCCGATGATCTTATACATGGTTAGAACCAACCTTTCTTGCCGGACACATAAGTCGCGACAAAGTTCTCGTCGGATTTTGCCAGGTAGATAATTCCTTCGATGATGCCGAAAAGGTGCATGATTGGATAGCCGATGAAACAGGTGAGGATCGAGATGAGCAGCATCGTCACGCCTTCGCCGGTATAGCCGAGGATGAATTTGTGAACACCCAGCCCGCCGAGGATGATTCCGCAAATGCCGGCGGCAATCTTCTTATCGGCACCGGCCGGCTTTGATCCGATGGGCAGCGGCTGTGGGATGGGCGGGGGGACGTTGTAGATCGCGGCGAACTCGGGCATCTCGGCCAACGATTTCCATTCCGTTGCGCCTTCGGCTTGCACGCGCGTGTGGGCGTTCGCGCGGCCTTCGGCGATCCATTGCCGGAGTTGGTCACTGCTGATCGGCCCGTATTCGCGTCCGTCGGCTCCGATGATTTTGTACATGGTCGGTTCTCCAGATGAGCGGCGTTAGTGTGTGGGTTCGAGTGTCGGGGCGGGAATCCAATGCAGTTGCCGGACGCGCTCCGTCGACACAAACTCAACGTGGCCGTCGTTGAACAACACGTTATAGCCCCGGCGGTGGACGGACGGCGGTAAATCACCGGCCCCGGTGATGACCGCGTTCCAGCCGCGCTCACCGTCTAGGACGAGTACCACATTCGGATCACCCGCCCAGCTTCCGTTGAGCATGTTCGCGTTGAAAACGTACCCGCCTTTCTCATCGTGCCCGGAGGGACAACGGAACACGTTCGGCGAACCAAGATAGCCGCTGCGCGTGAGCGTGTCGCACCATTGACCCGCCGGCAACTTGTCGTGGTAATCCGCGCTGTACTGAGCGATGGCCAAGCCGATCTGCTTCAGATTATTCATGCACTGTACTTGCCGTGCCTTTTCCCGGGCCGTACTCAATGCCGGCAACAGCATGCCGGCAAGGATGGCAATTGCTGCGATGAACGGGAGGGTGCAAAGTGCGACAATGGCCAGCGTCGGCAAGCCGGGTGCAGCTGGCAGCGTTGGCAATGTCGTGCGGGTCGTCGTCGTGGCGCTGGTGGCGACGAGTTCGTTGACATTCGCCTGCATCATACCGGCGAAGATGGGGAAGATGATTGGCAGACCGATCAGAAGGTTCACATACGGAATCACCTGAAAGATGCACGCGGTGGTGGCTAGTCCGGTCAGATTCTTGGGCGGCAACCCGTACAGCCCGCGTTGCTCATCGAGCCGCAAGCACAGCCGCCGGTAGGTAAAGAAAATCCAGTAGAAGTTGTAAAACGGAATAAAACAAAAGCCGATGGCCCGGCCTGCCGACGGGTCGTCGGGCCGGATGCGCGGGAGTTTTCCGTGCATCAAGTTCAACCAGATGAACGTGAAGATTCCGCACGTCGCAAAGTGCAGGATCACCAGCGCCGCTACCGGGAATCTGGTCAACTGATGAAGCGGGGCCGCCACCGATGACGGCTCGGCTACCGGCGGAAGCATTGGGATGGCCGGTGCGAATTCGGGGAGTTCCGCCAGCGATTTCCACTCTGTTGAGCCGTCGGCACGGACGCGCGTCTGGCCGTTCGCGCGACCCTCGGCGACCCACTGGCGGAGTTGGTCACTGCTGACCGGCCCGTATTCCTTGCCGTCCGCACCGATGATCTTGAACATGCGGCCTTAGAACCAGCCCTTCTTGCCGGTGATGTACGTGGCGACGAATTCTTCGTCGGACTTGGTCAGATAAATGATGCCCTCAATCAAGCCAATGATGCTGCCGATGCCACACGCCAAGAATAGCAAGATTTGGATAATGCCTTCTTTGGTGTAACCGAGATAAAACTTGTGAACGCCGAATCCGCCTAACAAGATTCCGAAGATACCGGCTACAACTTTCTTTTCTGCGCCTGCGGGTTTGCCATCGCTCATGGGTGTTGCTCCTTTTTAGGGTTGTGGGTTTAGGAAAGTGATCGGGAGATTGCGCAAGACGCCAAACGCCAGCAGGGCGCCGATGCCAAGCCAGAGCCAAACTGGTTTAATCGCCGGGCGTTCCCGCCGCGCCAGCCAGAGGCCGGCGACCGGCAACGCCAGGACGGTAAGTGGATTGAGACGAAACGCGGCGACCGGATGGCCACAGGCGAGTTGATGGAGGGCGCGGGTCGTGCCGCAACCGGGACAATTCCAGCCGGTCAAAGTGTGCAACGGACAAGCCGGCAGCCAGGCCGCTTGCGTTGGGTTCACAAAGTGAAACACCAATCCCACCGCGCTAGCGACTACCACCCAAGCCACTGTTTGACCTTTTCGAGTGAGCTTCATCCCTTGCGCCGCAAAAATTACGGCAGCAACTTGCGCAATGCTAGCTTCAATTTTTCCAAGCCCGCGCCGTCCTGCGCCGAAATCTCCAAAATCTTGAGCGGGACCGGCGTCTTGCCGGTCTTTTTCTTGCTGGCCAGCTTGCGCTTGAACTCCGCGAGATTTTTCTTGGCCGCCGGTAAATCGAGTTTGTTTGCCACGACCACCCACGGCTTTTGCAGAAGTTCCTTGTTGTAGAGCTCCAGCTCTTCGAGCAACTGCTGGTAGTCCGCCCACGGCTTCCGCGCGTCCACGCCGGCCATGTCGATCAGGATCAACAACAGCCGGCACCGCTCGATGTGCCGCAGAAAATCATGGCCCAGCCCGCGTCCCGTGTGCGCGCCTTCGATCAAACCCGGGATGTCGGCGATGGTGATCCGCGAATAATCGTCGTAGTCGGTCAGCCCCACGTTGGGTGTCAACGTCGTGAACGGATAGGAGGCAATCTTCGGATGTGCCCGCGTCAACTTCGACAGCAACGTCGACTTGCCGGCGTTGGGGTAGCCGACGAGACCGACGTCGGCGAGCGTCTTCAATTCTAATTCGACATGAAGTTCTTCGCCCGGTTCGCCGTATTCAAACTCGCGGGGAGCTTGATGAGAGGAACTCTTGAACGCGCGGTTGCCGCGACCGCCTTTGCCGCCCTTGGCCAAGATGAACTGCTGACCTTCGTCGACCAGATCCGCGATCAATTCGCGAATGGGTTCGGCAGGTGCCGTCTCCGCGGGTTCGTCTACAACTGCGTCCGGGACGGACGCCGCTACACTTTCCTCCGCTGCTCGCGCTGCCGCGAGGGATTGTTTGGCACGGCCCGGTCGATGCGGGATGCCGAGCATTTTGTCGCTCTTATAATCGACTTCGTCCGCGACGGCGCCGGGCCGGTAGCGTTGGTAGCTGAGTTCGCGGATGATGGCGCTCAAGCGAAAAACTTGCGTACCGACCGGCACCTTGAAGATCTTGGGCTTGCCGGTCTTGCCGGTGCAGTTTTTGCCTTTGCCGTGGCCGCCGTTGGGCGCGACGACTCGGGGCGTAAAGAAATAGTCCGACAAGTCGTTGGCGTTCTTGTCGACGACGAGCACGACATCGCCGCCGTTCCCGCCATCGCCGCCATCGGGCCCGCCCATTTCGACGAATTGTTCCCGGCGAAACGCCACGCAGCCATTGCCGCCATCACCGGCTTTGGCGTGGACTTTAATTTTGTCAACAAACATGCCGGACACCATAGCGGGAGAAGTATTCGTTTGGAAGTCAGAAGCTGGTGCGCTAAGAACGCCGGTATGAAAGCGATCATGGTGATGTTCGATTCGTTGAACCGACACATGCTTCCTTCCTACGGCTGCGATTGGGTTCAGGCACCGAACTTCGCGCGGTTGGCGAAGCGGACGACGCAGTTCATCCGGAGCTACGTCTGTTCGATGCCGTGCATGCCGGCGCGACGGGATTTGCATACCGGACGACCGAACTTTCTGCACCGCGCGTGGGGGCCGCTCGAACCGTTTGATGATTCAGTGCCGCAGTTGTTGAAGCAGGCCGGCGTGCATACGCATTTGGCGACCGACCACTATCACTATTTCGAGGACGGCGGTGGCACGTATCACACGAAGTACTCGACGTGGGAATTTTTTCGCGGACAAGAGGGCGATCCGTGGAAAGGGCAGGTGGTGCCGCCGCCGATACCGAACAACGCGCTTGGCAGCAATCGCGGGACGGCCGGCGCATGGTTGCAGGATCGCATCAACCGGCAATTCATCCGGGAGGAACAGCAGTGGCCGCAGGTGCAAACTTTCGCTGCTGGAATTGACTATATCCGCCGCAACGCCATTGCCGACCGGTGGTGTTTACAAATCGAAACCTTCGATCCGCATGAGCCATTTTATAGTTATCCTCCGAACGACGAATTGGTGTGGGACTGGCCGGCGTATGATTTTGTGAAGGAATCGCCGGAACTGGTCGAGCACATGCGCCGGCAGTACGGGGCGTTGGTGTCGATGTGCGATACGCGGATGGGGCAGGTGCTCGATTTGATGGACGAACTCGATCTGTGGAAGGACACGATGTTGATCGTTTGGACCGACCACGGTTTTCTGCTCGGTGAACATGAGTGTTGGGCGAAAATTTGGATGCCGTTTTACGAGGAAGTGGCGCACACGCCGTTTTTCGTGTGGGATCCCCGGTCGGCCGCGGCAGCCGGGCAGATGCGGGAGTCCTTGGTGCAACCGTCGATTGATCTCGGGCCGACGTTGCTGGAGTATTTCGAGTTACCGGCGACAAAGGATATGACGGGGCGGTCGTTGCGCGAGGTGATTGCGAGTGACCGGCCGGTGCGCGAGGCTGGGATTTTTGGGTTGCACGGGGCGCAAGTGAATGTGACCGATGGCCGGTATGTGTACATGCACGCGGCTGTTCGCGAGGATAATCAGCCGCTTTACGAGTACACCCACATGCCGACGCGGATGCGCGGGGCGTTTCGGGTGGATGAGTTGGCCGGGAAGATCGAGCTGGCGGAGCCGTTTGGTTTCACGAAAGGTTGTCGGACGATGCGCATCCCCGCCGGTAAGCCGTGGGTCAAGCATCCCGATGTGCGGAAGAATCTGTTGTACGATTTGCAGTCCGATCCGTGGCAGAAGCAGCCGGTGCACGATGCCGCTGTGGAGGCGCGAATGGTCGAGCATCTCCGGCGGTTGATGCGCGAGTGTGACGCGCCGGTCGAGCAGTTTGCGCGGTTGGGGTTGTGATTGGCGGCTACTTGCCGGCGGTGAGACTTTTTTGAGCAGGTCGGTGGTGCGGGCAACGGGGTTTTCGCGGATTTGCTTTTCTTCGGCGGCCACCATCTTGAAGAGACCATCGAGCGCTTTCTTGGTGACGTAACTGTCGAGGTCGGCGTTGTCTTGGCCGAGGAGTTGGGCCATGGGGCCGGCTTTTTGGATGAGTTGTTTGTAGGCTGCGGTCACGCCGGTTTTTTCTGTGGCGGTTTTGACGATGGGGAGGAATTTCTCGGTAAGTTGGGTCGTGCTGGTCTTGCGGAAGTACTGCGTCGCGGCGTCGGGCGGACCTTTGAGGATCGCTTGAGCGTCGTTGACGGTCATTTGTTTGATGGCGTCGGCGAAGACGGCGGCCGCGGCCGGGACGGCTTGTTCGGCGGCGTGGTTGAGGGAGGCGTCGAATTCGTCAGCGTACTTGTCTTGGCCCATGGCGCGCAGACCTTTTTCAACGGAGCGGAGTTTCTCGGGGATGGGAATCTTGACGTCGAGGTTCTTGAGGAAGCCGCCGTCTTTGCCGAGTTGCGCGACAGCTTGGGCGACGCCTTTGGCGAGGGCTTCTTTGAGGCCGTTGGCGATTTCGGTTTCGGTCAACGCCGTCAGGGAGGCGGTGGCGTTGGTGGAGGTGGTGGCCTTCTTGAGGAAGTCGAGCCAGTCGGCGCGAAGGTTGGCGGCCGGTAATATGAGGAGGAGGGCGGTGAGGAGGAGGCGAGTTTGCATGCCTGAAGGTACGACTGAATTGGGCCAACCCAAAGCAAAAAGGGCTGGCAGCTTTCGCTACCAGCCCTCTCGTGAGTTGTGGTCTACGTCTTAGTAGACGTGGGTGCTCTCTTCGTGGGTGACCGGCTCGGTCAGTACGTCGGAGGTTAGATCAACGTTCAGGCGATGATCACCCGTAGCCATGCCTTTGCCCGTGATCGTGTAGGTCACGACTTGTTTCGGGGCCAATTTCGGGATGGCGGGGAACGTGACGGTCTTGCCGTTCACGACGCCACCTTGGGCGTTGATCGGGTCAATTTCTTTGGCGAACTTGACGACGACTTTGACGTTGGTGTCATCCGCGGTGCCTTGGTTGGTGACGCGGATCGTATAGGTCGTGGATTCGCCGAGTTGGATTGGATCGGGATCATCCTGGGTTTGGAGGAGGATCGCGGCGACGCCTTTCCAGACGGTGCAGGCTTGCGCATCGCCGGCGAGGTTGTCGGAGGTGGCCTTGACGGTGGCGCCGTTGCAGTGGGTGCCGGCGGTCAGGCTGGTCAAGGTGACGGCGAAGGACTTCTTCTCGCCGACCTTCAACTCGCTGAGGTTCCAGGTGGCGGTGTTGCCGACGACGCTGGCGCCGGTGGCGCTGACGATCTTGGTTTCCGCCGGGGCGGTATCCACGACGCTGACGCCGGTGAGGGCAGTGTCGCCGGTGTTGCTGACGACGATTTCGTAGGCGGCGTTCCGGCCGAGGAGTTGTTCTTTGGTGCCGGTCTTGGTGATGGCGAGGGCGGGTTTGACGATGGTCGTGCAGGCGTCATCCTTGGCGGTGCCGGCATTGCTAGTGGCGACACTGGCGGCGTTGCAGTGCTTGCCGGTGGCGGCGGCCTTGAGGGCAACCGGGATTTCCTTGGACTGACCGGCGAGCAGGGTGCCGATGTTGTAGGTCAATGTCTTTTGGCCGGTGGCGCTGGAGAGGCCGTCCGGAACGGTGTCGGTGACAATGACGTCTTCGGCATCGGCATTGCCGGTGTTTTTGACGACGATGTTGTAGGTGAGTTGGCTGCCGAGCTTGGCGGTTTCAGGGCCGCTCTTCTCGATGGCGATCTGGGCGTGGCCGACGAAGGTCGCGGCGCAACCGCGGGGGATGGCGGCCATGGTGGCGCAGTTGACGAGCGTGCCTTCTTTGTCGGCTTTGTACCAGACTTTGATGGATTGCTGGGCGCTCTTGTCCAGGGTGTCCATGTTCCAAGTGAGTTTCTGACCGTTGACTGTGGCAGCGGGCTCGCTCTTGACGAGAGTGGCGCCGGCCGGAATGGTGTCGGTGATCGTGACGTTGGCGCAGTCGGCCAAGGCGGTGACGATGATTTCCGCCAAGATGGTCGAGCCGAGTGTGGCTTTTGCCGGCACGCGCTTGGTCAACTGGAGGAGGTCGTTCTTGAGGGTGAACGAGCTGGAGGGCGCTTCCGCTTTGATGGCGGGCTTGGCGGCCGGTGCGGCGGGCGCATCGGTGTGTTTGTAGCGCGGCACATCGGTGCGGCTGGCTTCCGTGCCTTCATTGTACTTGGTTTCGTTATACGTCTCGCGGGTGGCACAGCCAGTCCACAGTGCGGTTGTCATGGTCACTACCGCGAGGGTAGTCGCCATGAGTAGATGCTTCTTCATTGGTGTTCCTTTGGTTTGGTTACAGTTGCGTGGGCGCTCCAGTTAGAACACGGAGGCTGGCCCGCTTTTCTTACTTCACGGTTGATGTGCAAGCGGGGCAACGGGTCGCCCGCAGTGGGATTGCCGTACAGCAAAATTGGCAATTCTTGGTCGTTAGGGCCGGTGCCGGCGCAGGCGCCTGTTTCCGCTTCATGGCGTTGAGGAGTTTGATGAGCACGAAGACGCAGGCGGCGACAATGATAAAATCGAGGATGGTGTTGATGAACTGGCCGTAGGCGATGACGGGCGCGCCGGCGTCGCGGGCTTTGGCGAGGGAGGCAAATTCGCCTTTGGATTTGTCGAGCTGGATGAAGAGGTCGTTGAAATTCACGCCGCCCATGAGCTGGCCGATGGGGGGCATGAGGACGTCGTTGACGAGGCAACTAATGATTTTGCCAAACGCCGCGCCCAAGATGATGCCGATCGCCATGTCGACTACGTTGCCGCGCATGGCGAACTCTTTGAATTCTTTAATCAATCCCATAAACTTCGCTGACTACTTCCTGACCCCGTGTGGCCGTGGGCGCTGCGTCAACCTCGATAACCGAATCGACCCGACTCGTTTACCACTCACCGTGCGCAACGCCCACGAACCCACAACCCCGGGGGGAGACACTGACTCGCTGCCGCTTAAAACTTGTACGCCAACGCGCTGACGACGGTAATGTCGTAGTGCCGGCTATTGTCCTGCGTGATGCTCTGATACCGGTGCGTGCCGACGAGCCGGAGGCTCATCGTCTTCGTCAATGCGGCTTCCACGCCGGCTTCCGTGTTCAGGAGGTAATTGCTGAAGTTATCAATTTGCGGCAGGAATTCGGACTGTTGCCAGCACTTGGCCGTGTCGCTGAGCTTCCGGTCAAACCGCTCGCCAACGCGCGCGGCGAGGTAGCTCCGCTCCTCGCTGGTCGTCCAAAGAGTCGGTGACAGTGGATTCGCGGCGGCGAAGTTCGGATGATACACGTCCGTCTTCTCGAACACCATTGACGGGCCGGCATCCGCGCTTAACTGGGTCGTGTCCGTTTTGATGAAGTAGTAACCGAGGCCGGGCCCGACTGTGAACCGGTAATCGATATTCGCAATCGCATCGTTCAAGCCACTGGCCACGACCGTGCCGTAGAAGCGTTCCGTGAACAAATGCTTGTATTGCGCCAGACCGAGCAACTGTTGATTCGCCACGGTGCCGTCGTTCTTTCCATACGTTCCACCAAGGCTCAGACGCAACTCATCGAATTTCCAAATCTTATTGCCTTTGACCCCGGCATTGAACTGGAGCGAGTCACTGTTGCCGGTGGTGACCGCGACACCCGCGGCGATACTGCGATCCCACGGTTTTTCGGAATCCTCGGCCCGCCCGGCCACGGTCCCGACTACAAATGAAGCGACGGAAACTGCGATTGCGACACGTCGCCACGACACGAATGAATTCGACATCTGATCTCCTAGAGGTTGACTGGTAGTTTGGGCGTTGCCCGGCACTCCATGTGCCGCCGCGTGGCCCGTTTCTTTTCGGCATCAATCACCAGCGCCATCGGCACGAACGCGTGCGGGAACTGGGATCTGCCTTGGGCGCGTTTGTAGTGGGTCACGGGCTTTTTGTCACGCATTGTCTGCGGCGCGGCAAACGCCTTGACCGGGGTGTGCCCGATGTCAACCTGCCAACCAGAATGCGGAAGGAACTCCACCGCCACACGCCGGGGCGGGGCCGGTAAATTAGCTGCGGGACTGACTTGATTGTTGGTGTGGTTCTTTTTCACGGTGGTCGGCTTCATGGCGTTCCTCCTTTGGTTGTGGAAACACTGTAGGTGAAACGTTTCGATAGCGGAATCGGGTGTAACCCGTATTCTGGTCTCAGGGAAAACCACTAGCCAGAAACGTCAGGAGGCGGGGGGCGAGAAGATCCGCAGACCCACCACGCCGGCCACGATGAGAACGATGCACACGATCCGCATCACTTCGCGCGACTCCCCGAGGAGTAACATGCCGACAGCCGCCGTTCCCGCTGCGCCGATGCCGGTCCACACGGCGTACGCGGTGCCGATGGGAATGGTTTTGAGCGAAATGGACAGCAAACCAAAACTGGTAATCATGCCGGCTGCCGTGGCGACGCTGGGCCAGAGTTTCGTGAAACCCTGCGTGTATTTGAGCCCAATGGCCCAACCAATTTCCAACAGACCTGCAATGATGAGAAAAATCCAAGCCATAGGGGTACCAGTTACTTCAGTTTGGGGCACACGTGCCGGATGACATCCCGGTCGTTCTGCGGGGCCGGCACATCGGCGAAGAGTTGCCACGTTTCGCGATGCTCAACGGATTCGCCCGGCGCGAGCTGCGTGATTGCGCCGAGAGTCTCGACTTCGAGCATGTCCTGATTTGTGAACGTCTCGAAGTTGCACCCAAAGTCCGCGTAGTTCGCGCCGGCCACGCAGGCGAATTTCTTCACGAAGAGTTGACCATGCAGCGCGTACGCCGCCCAGCCATCCGGGAGAAGCGCGCCGAGTTTCTGCGGCGGGCCGTTTTGCTGTCGAAGAAGAATAAACTGCCGGCCCCAGGTCCACCGTGGATCGCTCATGTCGGTGTAGAGCCACGGGACGAGGAGGTTGCCGGGGAGCAGGTCTTGCGGGTGCGAGCCGCGCTTGGGGAGGGGCACGATGCACGTGCCGCCCGGC
>JBAXYB010000094.1:0-12167 GCA_037127585.1 Verrucomicrobiota bacterium | reverse complement strand
AAATGGTGCCCGGGACAGGACTTGAACCTGCACGGCTTTCGCCATACGCCCCTCAAACGTACGTGTCTGCCAATTCCACCACCCGGGCACGGGAAACAACGTTGTGAAAATAGAGTGAAACCGCTGTGCCGGCAAGCTCAGAGTTAGGGCTCCAACCTTGTCACCTTGGCCAAGACTGACTATTCTCCGATCACGGTCGTGACGGGCGCGAGAAATTTTCTAGAAACTGTTAGTTCAAAAAACAGGAGCAAACTATGGCCGACATGAATTTCAAAACCCCGGTCGCCCGCGAAAAGGAAGACGCGAGCGTCGTCGCGCACAACACGCGCATGGGCGTCATCCTCTTCATTTTGTACGTCGTATTTTACGGCGGCTTCATGGCGCTGAGCGCCTTCAAGCCCGACGTGATGAGCCAGCCCTTTCTCGGCGGCGCCAACCTCGCCGTCGTGTACGGCTTCGCCCTGATTGTCGTCGCGCTCGTGTTGGCGTTGATCTACATGAAAGTCTGCCGCAAATCTGCCCAGTAGGAAAAATCGCCCATGATCCACGAAACCTCTTTGATGGCCATTCTCATCTTCCTGTTCTTTGCCGGATCTGTGATCGGCATCAGCTTCTACCTCGGTCGCCGCGCCAAATCTGCCTCGGGTTACTTCGCTGCCGGCGGCGGCATCCACTGGGCCGTCAACGGCATCGCCTTTGCCGGTGACTATCTCTCCGCGGCCTCGTTCCTCGGCATCTGCGGCATGATCGCGTTCTACGGATACGACGGCTTCCTCTACTCTATCGGTTATCTGGCCGGCTGGATCGTTGCCCTCTTCATCATCGCCGAACCGTTGAAACGTCTCGGTCGGTTCACCTTTGCCGACGCGCTCGACAACAAGTTCAACTCCCGCGGCATCAAACTCGCCGCCGCCATCAGCACGCTCGTCGTCAGTTGCTTCTATCTCATCCCACAAATGGTCGGCGCCGGTGCGCTCGTGCAACCGTTGCTCGGTTTCCCGCATTATGTCGGCGTGATCGTCGTCGGCATCATCGTCACGCTCATCGTCACCACGGCTGGCATGGTTTCCACCACGTGGGTCCAATTCATCAAAGGCAGCCTCCTCGTCGTTCTCTGCGCGGTCATCACCATTCTGATTCTCGCCCGCGGCGTGACCACTAAACCCACCGATTCCGCCGGCAAGCCCCGCCACATCGCCGCCCGCAACGTCACCGAACTCCCCGGCACCGTTATCCCCGAAACCGGCCCGTGGACCGGCAAGCCCTACGTCCGCGTCGCCGACACCGCCGGCATTGTCACCACCTGGCGCAAGGAAGCCAACGGCACGTTCTCCGAGACCCAGACCCTCGCCGTCCACAAAGACGGTAAGAAACTCGTCAACGGCAAACCGCGCGGCAAGAAAGCCGGTGAGGCGGATCTCGACCCGGTCGGCTACGCTTCCAAACTCCCCGGCGGCGTCGAGAAAACCGGCAGCGTTAGTCCGTTCGGCTTCATTCAAACCATGCAGGACAGCGAAGTCATCCTCTGGGGCAACGATAAGTTCGTGGATGCTGACGGCACCACCACCGTGTATTACCAAAAGCCGACTGCCGGCAAAGATTTCATGGCGCCCGGCTCCAGCCCGACCTTCAAGAAAGTTCGGAGCACGAAGTTCCTCGACAAACTCGACTTCCTCTCGCTGATGCTCGCCTTGTTCTGCGGTACCGCCTCGCTCCCGCACATCCTGATCCGGTACTACACCGTCAAAGACCAACTCAGCGCGCGCAAGAGCACCGTTGTCGGCATTGCCGCGATTGGGTTCTTCTACGTTCTGACGCTCTTCCTCGGCCTCGGCGCAATGACCAGCGGCGCGCTCGACGTGACCGACTCCAACATGAGCGCACCACTTCTCGCCCGCAGCATCAGCGAATTCCTCTTTGCCGTGATTTCGGCCGTGGCATTCACCACCGTGCTCGGTACCGTCAGCGGTTTGATCATGGCCGCCAGCGGCGCCGTCGCACACGATTTGATGACCAACTTCTTCAAGATGAAGCTGGACGATTTTGCCAAGGTGCGCGCCGCCAAGATCGCCGCCATGTGCGTCGGCGTGATCGCGATCATTCTCGGCATCATCTTCGCCAAGATGAACGTCAACTTCCTCGTCGGCTGGGCCTTCAACATCGCCGCCTCGGCCAACTTGCCGGCATTGCTGATGTTGCTCTTCTGGAAGCGGACCACCAAACAAGGCATTACCGCCGCGATCATTGTCGGCATGGTGTCCTCGCTCGGTTGGATTCTCTTGAGCGCGCAGGCGTACAAGGACGTCTACGGTCTCGACCCGGCCAAGGCGATTGTCCCCTTCAGCCAACCGGCCATCGTGACCATCCCGCTCGGCTTCCTAGTCTTGATCATCGTCTCCCTGCTGACGCCGCGTCCCGAAGAAAAACCGGCTCCGTAAGAGCGCAGATTCGGGTGTAGCGGCGCTTGTCTCAAGCGCCGCGCCCTACAACTGCACGGTCAGCAGTTTCTTCTCTTCCGAGTCCCACAGCACGATAGGCTGATCCAGGGTGCTGAGGTTGTCGTCAATACAGACGAACCGTGTCCCCTCCACGGTGGACTCGTGGGCGCGATGAAAGTGTCCAAAGACCCAGCCACCCGGCCGGTATCGCAGGTCGCGCCAGAGGTGACCGAGTTCCGCCTCGCCGCAATCGTCGGGCGGACCGGGATCGAAACCGGCCTTCACAACATGCTCGGCAACACCGTGCTCCAAGTCCGGGGAACTGCGCACGCCAATCCCAATCCCCGCCGGGCAAGAATGCGTGACGATGAGTTCGGGCTTCTCACGATTGAAAAGCGCCGTAGCTTGTTCGCGATGACGGCGCAAGATGTAGTTGGGAAATCCGCTGAGCAGATTGTGTTTCTGGGGACGATCCACGTGCAAGGCTCCGCCCATGAAACCAACCGTCGTCGCGCCGAGCCGCGCCACGGATGGCCGCGGTTGGTAGATCAGATTGGCCTGCTTTTCCCAGTCCTCCGCCGCGCCGTGGCGCAGGGCGTGCCGCAACCAGCGGTGATCCTCGTGATTCCCATCAATCACATGCACCGGCACCGGATACCGCACCGGTTGCGCCAGATGTCTCTCGTCGAACCCGAAGTCGCCGACCTGAATAGCGGCGGCAATTCCGAAATCGGTCTGGACCTGCCGCAACGCCTCCGCCAGTTCCCGGTGCCGGCCGTGGACGTCGCCTATGATCAGGACGCGCATCGTTCAAGCCGTCCGCGCGAAATCGGTTTGGAGGCGCGCTTGGAAAACGGCGATATCGGCAAACACCTTCTTCAGCAGCGACCGCTCCAACTGGGTCAACTCCGAGAGGTTGATGTGGTTGTCCGGCATCTCCCCACGGCTGACCTGCGCACCTTGATGCGTGAGGCGCATCTGCATCAGTGCGGTGTACGCTTGCACGAGTTCGTCATGACTCGACGGCACCAGCACGCCTTGGTCGCGGAGCCGGGCGAGGCGCTCGAGTGTGTTGGTCTCGGCAAAGTGATGACGGAGCGCGTACAGGCGGGCAAAGTTCACCAGCGGAATGATCGCGCTCTTGATGTTGAACGTGGCCGGGTGGTCGCCGCCGGATTCGAGTTGGATGTTGCCGAAGAAACCGCGTGGGGCTTTGAACTGGAGCGTGCTCTGCGCGAGGTGAAAAAAGAAAATCGGCTGACCGGGTTCAAGCAACTGTTGGAGATGTTGCCGCAACTGGGTGATGTGACCGGCTTCGCCATAGGCGCACCGGAAGTCGAAGAAGATGTTCACGTCGAGCAGGTCTTGCGGGTTGGCGGCAGTGATGCAGTCGGTGAAATACTGCCGCCATCGGCTCAGCGGCTGACACCATTTCGGATTGCTGGCCATGGTTTCGCCCTGACAACGCCGGTAGCCGACTTGGTCGAGCCAGCCGCAAACTTTTTCACCGAGCCGAAGGAAGTACGCCTGCGCGTCGGCGCCGTCGGCGTAGATGATGGCGTTGTCCTGATCGGTAGCCAACGTCTGCTCACCGCGCGCAACGCTGCCGAACGCGACAAACGTGTACGGCACCGGCGGCGGGCCGAGTTCGGTTTCGGCCAACACGATCAGGCGCGCGGTGATGGCGTCGGAGACGCTCGACATGATGCGCGTGATGTGTTCGACGCGGGTCCCGGCATCAAGCAGCGATTTGACGAGGTGCGGGAGTTTCACGCCGCAATCTTTGAGTTCTTCGGGCGACTTGGCTTGCACGATCTCGCCGAGGAGCAGGCCGATGTCGTGGCGTTGTGCGTGAAGGATTTCGCTGCCGGCCAGGACGCCAAGCGTGGTGCCGCGTTCGTCGGTGACGACGAGGTGTTGGACACCGCGCTCCTGCATGAGCCGGGCAGCCTCGAACAACAGCGCGTGTTCGGCGATACGAATCAGCGGCGCGCTCATGATCAGCGAGACCGGTTGCGAAGCATCGCGGCCGGTAGCGAGGACGCGGTCGCGCAGGTCGCGGTCCGTGACGATGCCGACCGGGTCGCCGGCCGGCGTTTTTACGAGGATGGCGCTGGCTTTGGCGCGGGCCATGCCGGCGGCGGCTTTGGCGATGGACGTGTCGAGGTCGCAACTGACCAACGTCAGCGGAGACGCTATGACGGGGCGCGTGGTCAACGGCACGGTGGTTTGGAGTTCGGCGAGAAGCCGCTGGAGAGTTTCCTCGGTCTTTTTGTGCGCGGTCACGTCCTTGAGGGAGAGCACTTGACCGGTCTTGCCGCCGATCTGGATCGGGGCGGTGGTTAGTAACACATCCGCCAATGCGCCGGTCTTGCTGATGAGCCGGCCGTGGTCGGCGGAGACCGGCTCAACGATGCGCTGCAGGGGTAGGTCGGCGAGTTCGGCTTCGGTGTAGCCGAGCCGGTCCAGCAAGGTGCGGTTGGCATACACGGGCCGGTCGTGCAGCACCATGAGAATGCCTTCGGTCGTGCCTTCGACGAGGAGCCGGTATTTCTCTTCCGAGGCGCGCAAGGAAAGTTCCGCCTGCCAGCGCCGCCGTTCCAGACTGAAACCTTGTTGGGCGATGTAACCCAGCAAGAGCGCAATGATGACGGAAATGCCGACGGACACTTGCAGCACCCGCCGGGTGATCTGGGCAATCTCGCCGCGGACGTCTTCCAGATAGATGCCGGTGCCGATGATCCAAACCCACGGCGCAAAACCTTTGACGTAGGAAAGCTTCGGCGCGACCCGGCGTTCATCATCTTTCCATTGCCAGAGGTAATCGGTGTAGCCGTCGCCGTGGGCGCGGACGAGGTTGGCGAACTCGACGAAGAGTTTCTTTCCGGCGGGATCGGCGTAAGTGGAGAGATCCTGTCCGTTCAACTCGGGCCGGTACGGGTGCATGACCATGCGCGGGTGGGCATCGGTGATCCAGAAATAATCTTTGGCATCATCGCCATACCGGAGGCGTTGAATGCGGGCAGCGGCGGCTTGCTGGGCGGCGGCGCGGGTCAGCGTGCCGGCTTGTTCCTGTTCGTGCAGATCGGCCAACTCGCTCCAGGCCGCCTGCGTCAACTCGCGGATCATCTCCTTTTTGCGCTCGATGATGATGCGGCGCAGGCTGGGAATCACCACCACGAAAATCAAGCCGAGGCACAAGACAAAGGTCACAAGCACCGGCGAGGCGATGTTGATCAGGAAATGCCGCCAGTTCAACGGCCGCCACTGATCGGTGTGGGCAGGCACCATGAGTTGAATATAAGGATCGCCGCCGCGAACTCAACGCAAACCACCGGCGCTGAAAAAATGGTTAGCCAGAGGGCACCGCGGTGCTTTAGATTCTGGCCCATGTCAGGACATTCGCGGTGGTCGAAAGTTAAACACTACAAGGGCGGGATCGATGCCAAACGCGGCAAGGTCTTTGCCAAACTCGGCAAACAAATCTCCGTCGCCTGCAAACATGGCGGCGGCGATCCCGGCTTCAACCCCCGGCTGCGCACCATCCTGATGCAAGCCCGCGCCGCCAGCATGCCGGTCGACAACATCGAGCGCGCGATCAAGAAAGGCACCGGCGAACTCGGTGGCGTCACCTACGAAGAAATCACCTACGAAGGCTACGCGGCCGGCGGCGTCGGCATTCTCGTCGAACTGCTCACCGACAACAAGAACCGCACTGCCGGCGAGATTCGCGCCCTCTTCACCAAACATGGTGGCAATCTCTCTCCCGCCAAACATCTCTTCCACCGCAAAGGCCAGTTCCTCATCGCCAAAGACCAGATCGCCGAAGACGATTTAATCGCTGTCGCCCTCGATGCCGGGGCCGAGGACATCCAGACCCACGCCGAAAACTACGAAGTTCTTACCGACCCGGCGCAATTTGAAATCGTCCACAAAGCGCTCGAAGCGAAAGGACTCAAATCGGCCGCCGCCGCCATCGTTTACCTGGCGATAATCCCGGTAGCTGTTACTGATGAAAAGACCGCGCGCGCTGTGTTGAATCTCCTGGATGCGTTGGAGGACAATGACGACGTGCAAAACGTTTACTCTAGCGAAGACATTCCAGAAAAGTTGTTGGCGGGATGAAAATTCTCGGCATCGACCCCAGTCTACGTTCGACCGGCTTCGGCCTCATCACTGCGACCGGTGCCGATTGCGTCGCCATCACCTATGGCGAGATCAAGAACCCGTCCGCGCTGCTTCCCTCCCGCTGTCTCGTCAAGATTGCGGACATCGTCACGCAACTCATCGACAAACACCAACCGGAAGTCATGGCGATTGAAGGATTAGTCTTTGTCCAAAACACCAAGATCGCCTTCACCCTCGGCGAAGTCCGCGGCGTCATCATCGCCACCGCCGCCAAAAACGGCCTGACGATTTACGAATACGCCCCGCGCAAAGTAAAACAGAGCGTGACCGGCCAAGGCGCCGCCGGCAAGAGCCAAGTCGCCAGCCTCATCAAAGCGCAACTCGGTTTGTCAGAGATTCCGACCGCCGACGCTGCCGACGCTCTCGCCATCGCCCTTTGTCACGCGCAGAACTGCCGGGGCGCGCAGCTCAATCCGCCGAAGCAAATTTGAGACAACTGGCGGCTTGCCTAATTTAAGCGGACTTTGGATGTGTCTGCGCTGGTTTTGGTTTCCGGGAGAGAATTCGTGCGTATTCGTGCCTATTCGTGGTTAAATACTTACCGCTTTATGGTCGACGACACAACACCCACACCCCACCGGCGCCGCCCGCGTTACTCCGGCAAGAACCCGCGCCGGTTCGAGGAGAAGTACAAGGAACGCGACGCGACTCGCTACGCCGAAACCGTCGCCAAAGTGCTCGCGTCCGGCAAGACGCCGGCGGGAACACATCGGCCGATCATGGTCGCGGAGATTCTGGAAGTGCTCAATCCGCAACCGGGTGAAGTCGCGGTGGATTGCACGCTCGGCTACGGCGGACATGCGCGGGAACTTCTGAAGCGCGTCTTACCGGGTGGGCGACTGATTGGGTTGGATGTCGATCCGATTGAATTGCCGAAGACTGCCGAGCGGCTGCGGACGGAGGGCTTCGTCGCGCATCGTAGTAACTTTGCCGGTCTGCCGAAGGTGATCGCGGCGGAGCAGCTGACCGGCGCGGACGTGATTCTGGCCGACCTCGGCGTTTCGTCGATGCAACTCGATGATCCCGGTCGCGGCTTTTCCATGAAGGTCGATGGCCCGCTCGAAATGCGGATGAATCCGGCCCGTGGTCAATCGGCAGCGGCGTTGCTACAGAAGATCGAGCCCGGCAAGCTGGCCATTCTGCTCGCGGAGAATGCGGACGAGCCGCATTCGGAATTGCTGGCCGATATTTTAGCCGGCAAGACGTTTGCCACGACGCGCGCCTTGGCCGAAACGATTCGGCGTGCCGGCGAAGACGATGATGCGGTGCGGCGCGTGTTTCAGGCATTGCGCATCGCTGTGAATGAGGAGTTCACGGCGCTCGATAATTTCCTACGCGTCTTGCCGGGTTGCTTGAATCCCGGTGGACGGGTCGCGATCCTGACGTTTCATTCAGGGGAAGACCGGCGCGTGAAGAAAGCTTTCGCGGCCGGCAATTATGCGTCGATCGCGGAAGAAGTCATTCGCCCGAGTCCGCAGGAGCGCCACGACAATCCGCGTTCGGCGTCGGCCAAGTTGCGTTGGGCGAAGATAGCGTAATCGCGCTTTGACTTCGTCCCGGTAAAAGTGTCTATTGCAGTGCGCTCTCCGCAGGGCGTTTTTCACCCCGATAATTGAATAGAGGTTCGTTGATGAGCAAGAAAGTTTTGCTTTCCAGTGTGTGTCGTCCATTAGGGCCGGAGTATGGCGATGCACCATCGGTGGGGTATGAATTGTTGTATCGGCAGGTGACGCGCGCGCAGGGCATCTTCAGCCCGCGGACGGTGAACGTTCAATTCTCCATCGAATACATCGCCGAAAACCTCGACGCGCCGACCGTCACGTTGCAATACCCATCGAAGGCGGAGTTTATCCGCGAACTCAAGAAGGGCTACGATTACGTCGGTATTTCCTTCCTGATGGCGATCTTTCACAGAGCGAAGGAGATGGTCGCGCTGGTTCGCAAGTACTCGCCGAACACGAAGATCATCCTCGGCGGGTATGGCACGATCTTGACCGACGAGGAACTCAAGCCCTACTCCGACTACATCTGCCGCGAAGAAGGCGTCGCGTTCATGCGCCGGTTGCTGGGCGAGCCGGAAATCCCGATGCCGTATAAGCACCCGTTGATTGTGAGTTGGCTGAAGGTGTTTGGTTGGAAAGTGTCCGGCACCGGGAAGATCTTCGCGGGCTTGGGCTGTCCGAACGGCTGCGACTTTTGTTGCACATCGCATTTCTTCAAGCGGAAACACATCAAGCTCTTGCCGGACGGTCGCGACATTTTCGCGGTCGCTGAGCGGTACCACGCGATGGACCCGAGCTTGGTCTTCCTCATCATCGACGAGGATTTTCTACTCAACAAGAAACGGGCGATGCAATTCCGCGACGCCGTCATGGAGAGCGGTAAGTCGCTCTCGATCTTCTGCTTCTCGAGCATCAAGGCGATCAGTCAATATACCGTCGAAGAAATTCTTGAGATGGGCATCGACGGCTTCTGGATCGGCTACGAGGGCACACGCTCGAATTACGCGAAGCAACAAGGTCGGCCAGTCGAAGATATCCTCACAGAGTTCCGCGAACACGGCATCACGATTCTGACCTCGATGATTGTCGGCTTCGACTATCAAACGCCCGAAGTCGTGGCACAGGAATTCGCCGGGCTGATGAAGCTCAAGCCAGCCCTCGGCCAGTACCTCATCTACGGCCCAGTCCCCGGCACGCCGTTCAATGAGCGCGTGAAGAAAGAGAACTTGATGCACGAGAAATGGGTGCAAAACCCGACCGCCATGTACCGGCGCGCCGACGGTTTCACCACGATGATGAAACATCCGACGCTGTCACCGACGGAGATCGAAGGCCTGCAGCAATGGTGTTTTGAACAAGACTTCCAACGACTCGGCCCGAGCATCTTCCGCGTTCTCGAAAGCCGGTTGCTCGGCTATCTGAAGCTCAAGGATTCGCCGAATCCGCACTTGCGCCAGAAGGCCGAAGTCTACGCCAAAGACCTGCGGTGCGCTTACCCGGTCTTCCTCGCGGGCCGGTTGCTCGGCCCGAATGCCGCCGTGCGTAAGTGGATTGGCGATCTGGAACAACGTCTCCATGTTGCACTCGGCCAACCGATTTTCCAGCATCGTTACGAGTCCGTACTCGCGGTCGCCGCCGCGCTCTGGACTGGGGTGGCGTTGAAATTCAACCTGTTTCAACACCCCAAACTTATCCGCACAGCCTACCGGCTACCCAGCGAGAGTTGGAAGGCGTTTCATCTCTGGGAGGAACTCGCAGAGAAGTTCACGCTGCCAGAGTTCTCCGTTAAGGTCGATTTGCAGCACGCCAAGAAACAAGTCTGGCTCCGCGTGGAGGGCGCGCTGTCGTCGGCCCACGCCGAAAGTCTCGGCCAACGCATCCACGATTCACTGGCGCGCAGCAAGAGCCGGCTAGTGCTGGACTTGAACAAGCTGCACTGGGACAAAGTGGACGACCTGCAACCGTTGCGCGACAAGCTCGCGGCGCATCGCGACCGGATCCGGTTAATTCTCCCGAAGCTATCCGCCGCCCACCCGGAAATCATCCTGCTGGCCGCGATGTTCCAACACTACAAAGGCTAACGGACGTAGGTGTCGTAAGCGCGAAGCAATTCACTCACGCTCCACGCTTGGGCGAAACAGCCGACCGGCCGATGCGGGGCGTCCGCCTCGAAGATCTCGGCGACGGAGCCCAGGCCGGCATCTTCGAGGTGCGCGATCAAGCCGGCTAACAATCCGGCCAGCTCCTTCTTCTGCGACTTGCCGGTGCCGTTGACTTTCGCGTACGCGTCGCAGTACGGGCCGATGAGCCAGCCCCAGACGGTGCCTTGATGATATGCGCAATCGCGTTTGAAGGTGCTGCCGGTGTACTTGCTGCAATATTTCTCATGGCCACGCGCGAGCGACCGGAGTCCGTAGGGCGTTAGTAAATGCTTTGTGACAACATCGAAGACGGATTTCTGCTGCGCCTTGTCGAGCGGTGAATACGGCAGGCTGACGGCGAAAATCTGATTCGGACGAATGGCCGCATCACGGAAGCTCCCCTGCACCACGTCGTAGAGATAACCGGCCTCGGCATTCCAGAACGTCTTCACAAAGCTCCCGGCCACTTCATCCGCCAGTTTCCGCAGGATGACGGCGGCGTGAATATCGTTGCGAAGTTTCTCCTCCATCTCGGCCAGCATCCGCAGCGCATTCAGCCACAGCGCATTGATCTCGACCGGTTTGCCATGCCGGGGTGTCGGCACGTAACCATCGACTTTCACATCCATCCACGTGAGCTGCGTGCCGGGGGTGCCGGCGGAAATGAGCCCGTCCTTGTCGGCATAGATGTCGTACCGGGTGCCGTCGCGGTAGAACTTCACGACCTCGGAAAGCGCCGGCAATAATTCTTTCGCGCCGGCATCATCGCCGCTGGCTTGCCAATACTTCCACGCGGCGACGACGAACCACAGCGAGGCATCGACGGTATTGTATTCGGGAGCCTCACCGGCATCGGGGAAGACGTTGGGAATCATGCCGCGGTCACAATACCGGGCGAAGCTGAGCAGAATCTTTTTCGCGACGGCAAACTTACCGGAGGTCAACGTCAACCCCGGCAAGGCGATCATCGTGTCGCGGCCCCAATCGGTGAACCACGGGTAACCGGCCAACACAGTGGTCGCGTCTTTGCCGCGGCGGACGATGAATGAGTCGGCGGCGATGAGAAGGGCTTGCCGGATGGGGTCGGGTTCTTTTTTGTAGAGTTGCCGGCGTTTGCGTTCGGCGTCCAACAGCTTGCCGGCGTCAGTCCGGTTTTCGGTGGAGACAATGAGGTGCACGGTTTCGCCGGGGCGGAGCTTGAAGGTCAGCTCGAACGGCGTGAACAAGTCTTCCTCAAATTCCAAACCGCGTTCTTGTTCGACGGGATATTGGACGCGCTTGTACCAGTCGGGTTTCACCTCGACGCCAAAGGGCGAGCCGGCAAAGTAGAGCCGCGGCAACTTCGGATACGGCTGCACCGAGACCATGCCGGGTGCTTGATCGACGGTGAAGTTGACGGTGTCGTTGCGTTTGGAGAGAGCGTTGTAGTCGCGAAAGGCGAGGAGCGGCCGGGCTTTCACCGCGAGGGGCGCGCGGGAGCCGGTGTTGGTGTAACTGATGACGACGGTGTTCTCGCCATGAATCAGGCACACGCTGCGTTCGATGGCGAAATCGTGGCTGACGTACCGGAACGTCGGCCACGGGCGCAGGCGGAATTCGGTCTGGATGTTGAAGCCGTGCGGGAAGACGGTGCCGGGATAGATGTTCGTCGAGAGCTGCACGTCGTGGCCGCTGACAAAGACGCGATCTTCCATTTTCGAGAGCAGAACGAAGCGCTCGACCGGCGGGCGTAATGACGCGACGAGCCAGCCGCTTTGCCGGCGGACGTTCGCGCCAATAATCGAGGAACTCGCGAAGCCGCCGAGTCCGTTGGTTTCCAGCCACTCTTTGGTGAGAGCGTTCTTGAGATTCTGGCATTCCTTCTGGTCGAAGATCGTGCGCACGAGTCGCAGTCTAAG
>JBAXYB010000093.1:0-12168 GCA_037127585.1 Verrucomicrobiota bacterium | reverse complement strand
CCGGCGAGGTCGTAGAGATAGGTGGTGAGCCAATTCGGTTTGTCGTCATCCATGACCGCGTGCAAAGTCTCAGCGAAGCGGAGGATTTGTTTGGCGAGTTCAAGCTCGGCGGGGTGTTCCAGGGTGATGGGGGCATGATCAGTCGTCACACCGGCTTTGCGGAAGATGCTTTGGACTCGGGCGTAGACGTATTGCAGGTACGGCGCGGTGTTGCCGGTCATCGCCAGCATTTTGTCCCAACTGAAAATGTAATCCGTGGTCCGGTTTTGTGAGAGGTCGGCGTATTTGACGGCACCGATGCCGACGGCACGCGCCACTTGCCGGCGCACGTCCTCCGGTAGTTCCGGATTCTTTGTGGTGACAACGGCGAGGGCGCGCTCTTCGGCTTCATCGAGCAATTGCGCGAGTTTGACCGGCGTGCCTTCCCGGGTTTTTAATGGCTTGCCGTCTTCGCCGAGGATTGAGCCGAAGTAGACATGCCGGAGATCGGGAACAGCCGGTAGCCATTTCTTGGCGGCGGCGAAGACTTGTTGGAAGTGGAGCTTTTGCCGGGCATCGGTGACGTAAATGATTTCGTCGGGTTGCCATTGGTCGAGCCGGTATTTCATGGTGGCCAGGTCAGTGGTGCCGTAGAGAAAGCCACCGTCAGCCTTTTGAATGATGAGCGGAGCTTCTGTCCCTTCGACGAAAACGCAGATGGCACCTTCGCTCTCGGTGGCGATGCTTTTGCTCCGAAGGTCGCTGACGATGCCGGGGAGTTGCGGGTTGTAGAAACTCTCACCGAGGGTGTAGTCGAATGTGACGTCCAGCCGCCGGTAGGTTTTGTCGAATTCTTGCTTGGAGAGGGCGATGATCGTTTGCCAGATGGCGAGGTTTTCGGCGTCGCCTTGCTGGAGTTTGACCAGTTCGCTCTTGGCTTCGTCCCGGTCGCCGTGTTCGTTGACGAATTTATAGAGGCGTTCGAGTTCGTTGATGGGATCGCGTTGCAATGCGGCATCGTCCCGGTGTTTCTTCCAGCCGATAATGAGCATGCCGAACTGGGTTCCCCAATCGCCGATGTGGTTGTCGGTGATGACCCGGTGGCCTAGGAATTTGCCAACGCGGGCGAGGCTTTCGCCGAGGATGGTCGAACGAATGTGGCCGACGTGCATCGGCTTGGCGACGTTGGGCGAACTGAAATCGATGACGATTGTCTTGGATTTGGCGACGCGGGGAACAAGTTCGCCGGTCAGCTGGGCGGCGACGAAGGCCGGCTGGAGTTTGAAGTTGATGAAGCCGGCGCCGGCAACGGTGGGTGGTTCGCAGATGCCGGTCACGTCGAGTTGGGCGATGATTTTCTCGGCTAGTGCGCGGGGGTTCTCGCGCCGGGATTTGGCCACGGCCATGATGCCGTTGGCTTGGTAGTCACCAAATTTCGCGTCGGCACAGGTGCGAATCAGGGCGGGCGCACCGAGGGCGCGCTCGACGGCCGCCGACAGGATTTCGGGAACGGAAGGCATGCGCAAGCTTTACGCAGCGGGCTGGAAAACCGCAAACATTTCCTCGCGGGTCTGGGCACTTTCGAGTTGGGCGCGGCGGGTTTTGTCGTTGAGGAAACGCGCAAAGGCCGAGAGCGTCTGTAAATGTTTTTGCGCCTGACCATGGGGCGTGAGGAGGAGAATGCAAAGTTTTACCGGCTGATCGTCGAGCGCTTGGAAATCCACGGGCGGGTGGATGTGCGCGACGATAGCCACGGGGGCGGTCACGGCGGCAACGCTGGCGTGGGGAATCGCGAGGCCATACCCGATGCCGGTGCCGTTGCTGGTTTCCCGGTCTTTGACGGCTTTCACGACGACCGCGCGGTCTTCCGGGCGGATCTTGCCGATGCGAACCAGCAGGTCAATCAAGGCGTCAATCACGCCCCAGCGGTCGGGCGCGGAAACATGCGGTGCGAATTGATCGAGGTTGAGAATCTCCGCGAGATTCATTGTCGGTGGCTCCAAACAGCGTGAGCATACTCCCACAGCAGGCCGGACTTGTCGAGAGTCCACGCGTAACTTTGCCAGATATTCTTACCGAAGGCGGTTCCGAGCATCCCAAACGAGAGTGCCGGCGACAGGAGTGTGGCCACCAACGTCATTGTGAGGAGGTTCATTAGGTAAATGACCACAAATGAAAACAGAACTCCTTGCGATTCGACGTCCGGTTGGCTGACGGTAAACAGAACCATGCAGGTGAACGTCACGTGAAAACTCCAGCCGAGGCCGACGAGAAAGAATAGGACCCACAAGTATGCCGTGAGATTCCAAATCGCGTGCGCGATGAAGAACCCAATGATGAACAGCACGGCGTAAAACGGAAAGAAATATGGCGCGAGTGTAATGGCCCAGTTGGTCTTGCTCGTTTGCACCTGACCGCCCGCCTTACCGACCTTCAAGCCCGAAACGCGCGCGCCCATTAACAGCGCCCAAATCGCGTGGGTCAATTCGTGCCCCAGTACATAAGTGCGCACCGGCTTAGGCAAAAAACAGAAGATGATCAACCACAGACCATAGCCCGCGCCGAAAGCGAGCGCAGATTGGACCGTCGTACCGGCGAGGAGGGTGAGGCCGAGTCGCGTGGCGGCAATCGTCGCGCCAACACAAGCCGGTATCAAAAAAACGGCGAAGACAAACTTTACCCAGCGAATGCTTTTCCCCGTTGACATTTGTAGGTCGGCCAGTAAGATGCCGCTCCGTTTAACTTAGAAAAAATTATGCCTAATACAGCTTCTGCCGCCAAACAAGCCCGCGCCAGCCTTCGCAAGCAGGCTCGCAATAAATCCGTTAAGTCACGCCTCCACACGCTGGAACGCAAGTTTGAGTCGTTCATCGGCGAAAAGAAAGCCGCTGAAGCGACGAATGCCTTGAGCATTTTGACCTCCGCGCTCGACAAGGCAGCCAAGGTGCAAGTGATCCACCCGAATCTGGCATCGCGGAAGAAGTCCCGTCTCGCCGCCCGGTTGAAGGCCGTCGCCGTCGCCGCGTAGCCTACCATCGCTCCGCCAGCAGCGTCACCACTCGTTTCGCCAGATCGTCCGCGATCAAGGGCAGCGCTTGTTCTTCCGCGCTTTGCAAGTCGTCACCGATAAACGTTTCCGCCGAACCTTCGACCTTGGCCGGGTCGAACACTAACTTGCCGGCGTGATCGCGGACTTCGATCCGCGCCACGATCGTCAGCTCGTATTCGCGCGGTGTGTTGGTATCATTACTCTGGGTCCGAAGGAGCCGGCGTTTGTATTTTTGAATTACGCCGGTCACCACCACGTCGGCTTCGGCCACCGAGCGGACCTGCAAGGTGCCGTCGGATTGCAGGCGTTTGATGATCGCGTTGCTGACTTGCGCTTCGAGTTGGGGCACGAGCGTCTTATTCTGAAACATCGGCACCGCTACGGACCGGTAGGGCAAGGGTTGCGTCGGACCCACACGGTAGCCAGCACAGCCGGTCAAGAGTAGGACGGCGGCAAAAGAGAGCAGGCGGTTCATTGCACGACCGACTGCTGCTTCGCTAAGGGCGAGACGAGAGTGATTTTTTGTTGGGCTGTGGTCGCCCAATCGGACCGCGGATTCTGTTCGATTACTTCGTTATAGTAAATCAGTGCGGCCTTATATTTTTTATTCTTCTCGTAGTACGTCCCGATTTGCATGAGTCCTTTGGACTGTTCGCCTTTGAGCTTGAGGCGAAGCTCTTTGGCTTGTTCGGCTTTTGCGCTTGACGGGTATTTAACGAGGTAATCGCTGAAGGAACTCACGGCTTGATTCGCGTTGTTCTGGTCGTAATCCGCGCGTTGTGCTTCGGAATAATAGGCCCAGCCGATTTGAAACTGCGCGTCTTCGGCTATGGGCAGCTTCGGATAGCGTTCCAGCACCTTCTCGAAAGCGTGCACGGCGCTGATGTTGTCCTTTAGTTTCTCGTACGTCAGGCCGATGCGGAACTGTGCCTCTGGGCCGACCGTGCTGTACGGGCCGTTTTTGACGACCTGCTCGAAAATCTCGATCGCCTTGTCGTACGCCGTGAATATGCGGAACCGCCAGATCTTGCGTTTCGCACCATTCATGAACTGCACCCCGATATCGTATTGCCCTTGCAAGGCTTTCTCGAAGTGCGGGCTGTTCGAATGTTTGTCGATGAGGTTCTGGTATTCCTTAAACCCTTTGTAAAGATAGCCAATTTCCGTCAATGACTCTGCCAGTCCTAACCGCGCATCTTGGGTTGCGAACGCCGTCGGCCACCGCGAGATCAACCGCCGGTAAGCCGCGATCGCATCGTCGTATTTCTTTTCAGCCTGAAACTTCTTCCCGATTTCGAGTTGGTCTTTGGGGTTGTTGGCGGTTGTGGCGTTGGCGCGTTCATACGACCAGCCTTCGCCCTTGCGCCACACCAATCCCGCCGCGCAGTTCTGCGGTGCCGCCAGACAAAAGATTTCAATGGCGGACAGCAGGAGGAAAAATCGTGTCGTGAGTCTCATGAAAGTGTTGGCAGGCTACTAAATCACCCGGTCAGGGTCAAGCAGCGCGGAACGTCACGGTGGTCACATCGAGCACGCTCAGCGCGCGTTGGTCGTCACTCGTTTTGAACACAGCATAAAATTGATTCACCCCGGCCGAGGACGCATAAGAATAAAGAATGTCGATCCCGGCGTGTCCCAGCCGCGCCCCAATCAAGGCCGCGCCGCCTACCTGATCGGTCGCGTTGACCAGCACCACCGAGTTCGCTCGACAGACATAGCCGGCGTCGCACAGGGCGTTTTTGGCGGTGAGGGGATTGTCCGTAATGAGAAGCAACACGCCTTCCCGACGTTCGCTATACGCACAGTAGGCGAGCACATTCACACCGTGCTGAGCAACGAGCGCTAGAACCCGCCCTAGCGCACCCGCTTCGTTGCCGAGTCGGATGGCTAACTCTACTTCTTTGCGAGCCTTCGACATACCGGCTTCCTGAGGACGACGTGAGACTACTCCGATGGCCGGCCGAAGCAATCGCAAAGAAATGACCGGTATGCGTCGTTACCGGGAAGCGGTGTAGGACTCCAACGGCGCACACGAGCAGACCAGATTCCGGTCGCCATAAACATTGTCCACGCGCCCGATGGCCGGCCAGAACTTGTGCTCGCGCTGCCAGGCAGTCGGAAACGCCGCCAACTCGCGCGAATACGGCCGGTCCCACTTGTCCGCGGCGATGACGCGAACCGTGTGCGGCGCGTTCTTTAATACTGCGGGTGTGGATTGGATCTCGGCGTGAATCGAAATCATCGCGTCGCAGAACCGGTCCAGCTCCACCTTCGATTCGCTTTCCGTCGGCTCGACCATCAACGTCCCGGCCACCGGCCACGACATCGTCGGCGCATGATAGCCGTAATCCATCAACCGCTTCGCAATGTCTTCGACTTCGACTCCGCTCGTCGCCTTGAATTGCCGGCACTCCAAAATGCACTCATGCGCCACGAGATTGCCGTGCCCTTTGTAGAGCGTTGGGAAAGTTCCGGCCAACCGGTGCGAGATGTAATTCGCGCTCAGAATCGCCACTTTCGTCGCATCCGTCAGACCGGTCCCGCCCATCATCCGGATGTACATCCACGAAATTACCAAAATGCTGGCGCTACCCCACGGCGCCGCGGACACCGGGCCGATGGGCTCTTCGCCGCCGAGATTCACCACGGAGTGCCCCGGTAAATAATCCACGAGATGCTCCGCCACACCAATCGGCCCCATGCCGGGACCGCCACCGCCGTGCGGGATGCAGAAAGTCTTGTGCAAATTCAAATGGCAAACATCCGCCCCAATCTGACCGGGGCTGGTCAGTCCGACCTGCGCGTTCATGTTTGCGCCATCCATATAAACCTGCCCGCCGTGTTGGTGGATGACGGTGCAGATTTCCCGGATGCTCTCTTCAAACACGCCGTGCGTGGACGGGTAGGTGATCATCAATGCCGCCAGATTGGCTGCGTGCTGCTCCGCTTTCGCTCGCAGATCGGCCACATCGATATTGCCGGCCGCATCGCAAGTTACCGGGACCACATCCCAACCGGCCATCACCGCGCTGGCCGGATTCGTTCCGTGAGCCGAAAGGGGAATGAGACAGACAGTCCGGTGACCTTCGCCGCGTTGCCGGTGGTATTGCCGGATCACGAGCAGACCGGCGTATTCGCCCTGCGACCCGGCATTCGGCTGTAATGAAACGCCCGCGAAACCGGTAATCTCCGCGAGCCAGTTTTCGAGTTGGCGAAAAAGTTTCTGGTAGCCGGTAGCCTGGTCGAGCGGCGCAAACGGATGCAGCTTGCCGACCTCCGGCCAGGTGACCGGGAACATTTCCGCCGCCGCGTTCAACTTCATGGTGCATGAGCCGAGCGGAATCATCGAGTGACAGAGCGAGAGATCCCGGGCTTCGAGGCGTTTGATGTACCGGAGCATTTCGTGTTCGGTGTGAAATGCATTGAACACATTGGCGGTCAGGAAAGGGGAGGTGCGCAGCGGTAATGATATATCGCTAAGCGATATATCATCCTTCGAGCCGAATGCCGCGAGATCTTTCTCGGTAGTGGTTTCGTCGAGGCTGACTCCGTAGGTGCCGTCACCGAAGTTGCGGACGTTAACGCCCGCCGGGGCTGTGCCGCGAATGCGAATCGTGTCGAAAAATGGTTCGGTACCGACGCGCTCGACTTTCGCGGCGAGCTTCCGCGTTAGATTGTGCATGCGTTGCGCGATCCGTTTCAAACCAGCGGGGCCGTGATACACCGCGTACATCGACGCCATGACGGCGAGAAGGACTTGCGCCGTGCAAATGTTGCTCGTCGCTTTGTCGCGGCGAATGTGTTGTTCGCGCGTCTGCAACGAGAGTCGCAAGGCCGGGTGGCCTTGCGCATCTTTCGAGACGCCGATCAACCGTCCCGGCATGTGGCGTTTGTAGGCATCGCGCGTCGCGAAGAACGCCGCGTGCGGTCCGCCGTAGCCCATCGGCACGCCGAACCTTTGGGCGCTTCCGACGGCCACGTCCGCGCCGAATTCGCCGGGCGGTTTCAACAATGTGAGAGCGAGCAAGTCGGTGGCGACAGTCGCGATGGCGTGGTGGTCGTGGGCTTGCCGGATAAAGTCGGTGTAATCGTAAATCGCGCCGTCCGTGGCCGGGTATTGGAGAAGGACGCCAAAGACCGCGTCGGTCAGTGGATATTGCCGGTGGTCGCCGACGACAACTTCGATGCCGAGCGGTTCGGCGCGAGTTTGGACGCATGCAATGGTTTGTGGGTGGCAGCTTGCTGAGACGAAAAAGATGTTGGCGCTATCGTTCTTTCGGACAGCCAACGCGAGATGCAGGGCTTCCGCGGCGGCGGTGCCTTCGTCGAGCATCGAGGCATTCGCGATGTCGAGCGCAGTCAGATCCATGATCATCTGCTGGAAATTCAACAGCGCTTCCATCCGGCCTTGCGAGATTTCGGCTTGGTACGGCGTGTAGGCCGTGTACCAGCCGGGGTTTTCGAGGATGGTGCGTTGGATGACCGGTGGGGTGACGCAATCGTAGTAGCCCATCCCGATGAAGGAACGGGCGACTTTGTTGGCCGCCATCATTTGTTTTAGTTCGGCGAGTGCCTCTTGCTCCGTCGCCGCCGCCGGTAAGTTCAACGGCAGAGCCAACCGGATCTGGGAGGGGACCGCGGCGTCCACCAACGCATCCAGTGAGGGGAAGCCGACAGCTTCCAGCATGGCGGCATGGTCTTCAGGTGCGCCGAGATGCCGGCGCGCGAACGAGTCGGGGGCTTGCATGGGAATTAGGCGCCGATGTGGTGGGCGTAATCGCTCGGCGAAAACAGCTCGTTGACTTCGGCCGGGTCGCTCAGTTTGATTTTGAACATCCAGCCTTTGCCGAACGCGTCTTGATTGACGAGTTCGGGCGCGCTGGTGAGTTCTTCATTGATGGCCACGATATCGCCGGTCACCGGCGCGTAGATGTCGCTGGCGGCCTTGACGCTTTCGACAACGGCGCATTCCTTGCCGGCTTCAACGCTGTCGCCCACTGCCGGCAACTCGACGTAAACGATGTCGGTCAACTCATGCTGCGCGTGGTCGGTAATTCCGATGACGGCGGTGTCGCCTTCAACGCGCACCCATTCGTGCGATTTAGCATACCGGAGATTTTGGGGAACGCTCATTGGCCTCGCTTATAGAGTGGTTTCTTCTCGATTGTTGCCGGGAATAATTTCCCGCGCACTTCAATTTCAATCTTCGTCCCGACTTCTGCCGAACCGGTCTCGACGTACCCCATCCCGATCCCGCCGCCCAACGTCGGCGATTGGGTGCCGCTGCTGACTTCGCCGACTTGCCGGCCACCGGCCAGGATCGGGTAATGCGACCGGGGCGGGGGACAACCTTTCGCCGCCATCTTAAACGCCACCAGTTTTCGCGCAATGCCTTTTTCATTCATGGCCGCGCGACCGATAAACTCGCCTTTGTCCAAGGCAACAAACCGCTTCAATCCGGCTTCGAGCGGAGTGGTGTCGGCGGTGAGATCATTTCCGTGTAATGGCAAACAGGCTTCGAGCCGCAACGTGTCACGCGCGCCCAACCCACACGGCAAAATCCCAAACTCCGCGCCGAATTCCAGAAACTCATTCCAGAGTTCTTCCGCATCGCCGGCCTCGCAAAGAATCTCAAACCCATCCTCGCCGGTATATCCCGTCCGGGCGACCCAGCACAGGCAGCCGAACACGCTCTCGCGTTCAATGTAAAACGCCGGTAACGCCGCCGAGTTTTCGAGGAATTTCTTCGCCAGCGGCCCCTGCAATGTGAGAGCCGCCGTCCGGTCGCTCTGATTGTCCACGCTGATGCCGTGAGCTTGCAGCCACGCCAGATCGGCGGCGATGTTGGAGGCATTAACGACGAGCAGAAACTTGTCGTCTTCGATCCGGTACGCGATCAAGTCATCAATCACGCCGCCGGTCGGATTGCACATCAAGGTGTATTGGCCCTGACCGATGGCGAGCTTGCGCAGGTCATTCGTAAAAAGTTCGTTCAACTGGGTGGTGCCAGTCACGACGAATTCGCCCATGTGGGAAATGTCGAACAAGCCGACGCGTTGACGGACGGCGGTGTGTTCCGCGAGGATGCCTGAGTACTGCACCGGCATTTCCCAGCCGCCAAACGGCACGATCTTGGCCCCGGCTGCGACGTGCGCAGCGTAGAGTGGGGTGCGTTTCAAGTGTTCGCCAGAACTCACAATGCGCGGCACACTAACGACCCCGTTTGCCTGTGTCAAAACCAAACCCAACCTGCGTCATCTTGTGCCGGTTAGATCGGCTGGTGGCGGAAGTACAACGTGGCCAGCGGTGGTAGGGTGAGGTCGAGCGAGTGCGACGCGGTTGCGGTGAGTCCTCCATAGTTGCCGGTCCCGGAGCCGCCATACTCACGCGCGTCGCTGTTGAACACTTCCTGCCAAAATCCTTTTCGTGGAACACCGATCCGGTAATGCGGCAGCGGTTGGGGGGTCAAGTTGGCGATCACAAGAATGAGTTCGTCCGTGGTCTGGGATTTACGGAGAAAGGCGAAGACGTTGTTGGTGCGATCGTCGCTGACGATCCATTCGAGGCCGGCGGAGTCGCCGTCGATTTCGTGGAGCGGTTTCAGCGTGCGGTAAAGTCGGTTGAGATCTTTGACGCATTGCTGGACGGTGCGATGCGGGGCGTGGTCAAGTAAGTGCCAATCGAGACTGCGTTCGAAATTCCACTCGCCCCACTGGGCGATTTCCGCGCCCATGAAGAGCAGTTTCTTGCCGGGGTGGGCGTACATCAAGGCGTAGAGCGCGCGCAGGTTGGCGAACTTTTGCCAATCATCGCCGGGCATTTTGCCGAGCAGCGAACGTTTCAGGTGGACCACTTCATCGTGCGAAAGCGGCAGGATGTAATTCTCGTCAAAGGCGTGGAGCAGGGAAAATGTGAGGTGATGGTAGTGGTGATACCGGTAGAGCGGGTCTATGCCGAAGTACGCGAGGGTGTCATGCATCCAGCCCATGCTCCATTTGAAATCAAACCCGAGCCCGCCGGCGTACACCGGCTGCGTCACCATCGGCCAGGCCGTGGATTCCTCGGCGAACGTCAGGAAGCCCGGGAATTCCGCGTGGATGATTTCGTTGAACTTTTTCAGGAACGCAATCGCTTCAAGATTTTCCCGGCCGCCAAATTGATTGGGAATCCATTCGCCTGCCTGCCGGGCGTAGTCGAGGTAGAGCATGCTCGCCACGGCGTCCACCCGCAGACCGTCGATATGAAAGACGTCCGCCCAGTACACGGCATTGGACAAAAGAAAGGCGCGGATTTCGTTCCGACCGTAGTTGAAAATCAACGTGCCCCAGTCCATGTGCGCGCCCTTGCGCGGGTCGGCATGCTCGTAGAGATGGGTGCCGTCAAAGAAACCGAGGCCGTGGGCGTCCCGCGGAAAGTGGGCCGGCACCCAGTCGAGAATTACGCCGATACCGGCTTGATGACAGCGATCCACGAATGCCGCAAAATCGTCGGGCGTGCCAAACCGGGAACTCGGGGCGAAGTAGCTGATCGGCTGGTACCCCCACGAACCGTCGAACGGATGCTCGGAGACCGGCAGGAGTTCGATGTGCGTGAAGCCCAGCGCCTGAACATACGGAATAAGCCGGTCGGCTAACTCGCTGTAGGTCAGCCACCGGTCGTTCTCTTCGGGAACGCGCCGCCACGAGCCGAGGTGGACTTCATAAACCGCGATCGGCTGGGCCTGCCACTTCGTGAGTGGGCGCTGCGCCATCCATTGCGAATCCTGCCACGTGTGGCGCCGCACATCCCAGACGCGCGACGCCGACTTCGGGCGGAGTTCCGCCGCCAAGGCGTAGGGATCGGCCTTCAAAGCGAGGAAGTCGCCGTGACCTTTTACCTCGAACTTGTAAACATCCCCGGCTTGCAAGCCGGGGACAAATAACTCCCAAAGACCGGATACACCTCGCCGCTGCATCGGGTGTTGCCGGCCGTTCCAGTGGTTGAAATCGCCGACCACGCTGACGCGTTGCGCGTTGGGTGCCCACAAGGCGAAATGGACGCCGTGAACGCCTTCCAGTGTCACCGGATGCGCGCCCATCTTCTCGTAAGTCCGGTAATGCGTGCCTTCGCCGAGGAGATGTTGGTCGAAATCGGTGATCAACAGTGGAAATCGGTACGGATCATCCAATTCCCAGACGTGGCCGTCCGGCCCGGTCATGCGCAGCCGGTACGAAAACCGGTTGCGGTCGGGGCAGTGCAATTCAAACAGCCCGTCCGGATGGATGCGCCGCATGGGCCGGGATGACTGCAGCGCCGGTTCGACCAATTCCACCGTTGCCGCATTCGGTTGGAATGTCCGAATGACCACACCCGCCTGCTCCGGTCCGGTGGCCTGCGGCCCGAGCAGATCAAATGGGGAACCGTGGCTGCCTTGGACGAGACGTTGAATCGATTCGATGTAATCCATGATGGCCCGCGCCGACTATAGACGAGTCGAAGCTCCCGTCACGGCAAAAGCGCGCCGGCCAGGGTCAGGTCGAATACACAACCGGGTTCCATTCGTCGTTTGCAAGGGCGCCGCCGCCGCCGCGCAACGGTTGCCCGTGCTGCAGGAATGCGGCGCGCTGTGGCTCGAAGAACAATTCGTGTCCGGTGCCTTGGGTGCCTACATGAGTTGCAGTAACGCATGCTTGCACCACTGCGGACTACAGGAGGCGAAGGTGCCCACGAACCGTGCATGGCGCGCAACCTGATGGAGTTTGCCAAGGTGGGGTACATCCAGATCGAAGCCGGCCGCATCGGCGGGTTGACTTTGGCGTATGCGGTCGCTCGCGACGCCGAGCAACGCGGCGTCACCTATGTCAACCACACGTTCACCACGCCGCTAGCGCTCAGCGCGTCCTTGCAAACGTATGCCGGCTTGGAACATTGCCGGCTCTGTGAGTTCCCCGCCGAGAGCAGCCAGTTGGCGAAGGGGTTGACCGAGGAAAAACTCGCGCCCGACAACAACGGCCGGATAGAGATTCCAGACCAGCCCGGGTTGGGGATGACTGTGAACCTGGCAACTCTGCGGCGCTTCCTAATGCCGGTTGAGATTCGCGTCAAAAACCGCGTGCTCTACCAGACGCCGCAAATTTGATGTCGCGTTAAAGGATGGGGTG
>JBAXYB010000092.1:0-12188 GCA_037127585.1 Verrucomicrobiota bacterium | reverse complement strand
CACCACTGTGGCAGAAGTTGGGACAACTGTCACTCTATTATGCGAGTCTCAATAGAACAAGATGTGGTCACCCGATCGAATCATAATTCTCTCTCTTGATAGTCAGCCGGCTCATCCGACGGACAAGGACCTAGTTCGACAGTGTCGTGTAGTTCTGGGTTGTGATGACCTGGAATTACCGATCAAACCACTCCCGAGGCGTCTGGGGAGCAACCGGGGGACTTGCCGGTTCTTGGAACCGGGAGTTGATCGCCACCCTCACAATATGGCGTTCGAAGTAGGACTTCGTGACCGCTGGCCGGTTTGGAAGACGATGATTTGTTGATGCGTGGCCGGTAACTGCATTGGCGGGTTTGATTCCAACGGCGGCAAGCCGGTGAAAAACACCAAGCCATCGGTTGCCGAATGTTTCTTCAGTAGTTGATTAAAGATTTCCGACGTGATCCCGTCTGGCATCGATGACATCGTTGGCATCGAATCGAATGACCTCGGTGGCAGTGATTCCAATGTTCGAGTACTTCTTTAAGATGCCCCGAACCGCTGCCAGCGCGTCGTTCATCGGATTGCCAGATTAATCAAACTCATCCAAGGTCACGATCACCACCCGCCCGCGATCACTAAGAGCTTTGACTGTTTCCTCTCCCAGCACTTGGCCCAGACCAACAAAGGGTTGGCGATTCACCTTGGGCGCGGACGGAATTATCGTCCTGTACAGCGAGGCCAACGAACACCCAATGACGAGCACGGCAATGAGGACCACGAACTTACGTCGTTGCGCTTTGGCTTCGACCGGCGCCAGAGCATCCTCGTTCGGATCGGTCGGACTACCGCAACTCGGTAAGCGTTGGACGACATTCGTGAAGATGGAAGCGTACCAGGCAGGACTAAGGATGGTGGCGAAGAATCGCACGATCCCATTGAGTATGGTGCTTAGTATGTTCATAAGTATTCTTCTCAACGGAGATTATTCGCGTGTTGTTTGCGGACAATCCACTCAACAACACAAACAAACGGTTTGTTAACTCGCCTTATCCCTGTTTCTTCGCGCGCGATGCCGCCGCCTTGTCCGCGGCCAATAGACTCATCGCTTTTTCCCGGCGCAATTGCGTGACCGTTTTCGTCCGGACGCGGGCCGCGCCCTTCCAGTTGAGCAGCTTGACGCGCTTGCAAGTGGCCAGACGTTTGTTGGCGGCAACTACGGCCCCATTCGCTCGGTATTGCGGCAACCACGAAGCCTGTGCGACAAGCGTCTCGTCCACCATCTGCCAGATCTGTTCCGGGTCACAGATCGCCGCGGTGAGCGGATCGTGCAACATGGCTTGCTTGAGCAACAGCACGTCGCCGGTCACGGCCGCTTGGACACTCATCCGTTGGACGTTGATGCTGGCATTGCACGTCGCGGCGCACGCGCGGCGAGACGGTCCGCGGGCGTGGCCCGCAACCGCCTTCGGCCACGCCTGCGCCAAAAGACCAATACAACTTCACCGATCCGGAAAGCCGCATCATGAAAGTCGGCACCGGCGGCCATTTTGAACAAGCCTACAACGCCCAAGCCGCTGTGGAAATCGACAGCCGGTTGATCGTCGCCGCGCGCGTGACCACCGCGCCCAACGACAAAGAACAGTTGGTGACCACCGTGCAGGCCGTGCCGGCAACCGGTGCGCGCGCAAGTGACGGCGGTGTTGGCGGACAACGGATTCTACAGCGCGCCAGCGGTCGCGACCGTGGAAGCCAACGGCGGCCCGAACGTGTATGAGGCGGTGGAGAAAATCGGGCATCACCGAAGTGTGAGCGACTTGGAACAACGCGCGGACCCGCCGCCGGCGGCAGCGGGGGCCGGCGCGGTGGAGCAGATGCGGCACCGGCTACGAACGCCAGCGGGGCGGACGTTGTATCGGTTGCGACAGCAGACAGTGGAACCGGTGTTTGGGATCATCAAAGAGGCGCTGGGGTTTCGGCGGTTCTTATTGCGGGGCCAGGCCGGGGCCGACTTGGAGTGGACGTTGGTGTGTTTGGCGTACACCCTCCAGCGGTTACACCGCCTGAGCGGGGTGGTCGGCTGAGAAAACGCCTGACTGGAGGTGTTCCCGGAAAATGGCGAATGGAAAAACACCCCCGGCAACGATTGCTTGTCCGCTCGAATCCCCAGCCGTCAAAAGACTTTCATACCAATGCACGAAAGGCTGCTAGATCATCCGTTCACGGGTCAGAATGCTGTTCCCGGCGGTAACAATCCGGCCTTGGAATGGGTAAATTACCTTGCGGACAACAACAGCGAGGATAAAATGTAGGCCGATGCAATCCAACACTCCGCGATGGTCGCGGAGGTAAGTCATATGAGAAATGTCGGCTAACTTGCTTTTGAGAGTCTCGGTAGCTATGAATATCATCTCTGCGATTTTTCGATTCTTCGCCACCATGTTCAGCCCGTTGCGCCATCCCGGCGCGACCGGTGGCGGGAGGAGGGAACCCGTCGATGTTAACGCTGACTTAGACATGGCGGATGTCAAAGCCCGCCGTAAGAAAATGACCGCGATTACTGCGGTGGTCGTGATTGTCGGTTCGCTCGTCTCGCTCTATTATACAATGAATCCCGCCACGCCGAAGATCAATCGCGCGCCGTTCATTGGCCTCGGTCAGGTCCTCGCCGATGAAACCGCCAAAGCGATTGGCGACCGCGGGCGCGTCGTGCTGGTCATCGCGGAATACCACGAGAGAGCTGGCACGCCGATGAACGATCAGCTGGTGGAATTTCGCAAGACTTTGAAGGGCCATACCGGCATCGAGATCACCGCCACGGAAGTCGTTGCCATTAACAAAATCGAGATGATGCCCGGCCTCTCGACCAAGGCGTTTAACGACCTTCTCAAGAAACACTCTAGCGTCAACGGCCTCGTCATCTTCATCGGTTTGCCGATGTTGGAACGCGAGCCGACACTGGAGATCCCGGCCCGGCATCCGAAGATCATCGCCATCCAGACTAGTTCGCCTGCCACCAAACCCTATTTTGAACGCCAGATTGCCGACGTGTTGATCGTGCCCCGGATGAGTCCGGCCGATAGTGGGACGACCCCGCCGGCGACCTCGCGCTCCTGGTTCGACAAGTACTTCGAAGTGATCACCGCCAAGAACTACCAAGCGCTGCCGTACTGACCGGCGTGCCGCTCCCGCTGCGATGAAGAACCAATCGAGCCGCTCCCAAGGGTGAGCTTAACGCCATTCATTTTACCCACCTTGACGAGAGGGTTGCTCGACTTCTCCATGGCAGTGTAGTCCGCGTTGGTGAAAAGCAACCGACCGTTACGAACTGTATATGTGCAGCATGGACGATGCGAGCTAAGACGCGTCTGGTGGTGCTGCGCTGCTTGCCGCCCGCCATGAAGAGTGTCGCGGCGGGGCCCTCGCCGGCACGAGGATTGCGCGATTCGCAACTTCTGCTTTGATAACGTTATCCTTGTAGATTACGGACAAGTCGAACCGCCTTGGCAGTGCGCCGCAGCGGCAGTTGATGCGACGCAAACGTCCGCAAATCCACCTGACCGTTTCCAACGAGCTGAATCGCACGCGGGTACATGTGTTTCATCCGCCGACTGAACACAATCGTTAGTCCCTTGCGCCGCGCCGCCGAATGTTTGAACGCATGCCGGTCTTCCGCCGGAATCCCGACGGGCACGACTCGCCCACCCGGTCGCGTGATCTCGACCGCCTGCTCGATGGCAACATCCACCCCGGCATTCTCGGGCAACGCTTCAGCGCCAAACTTCCCGCCAGTTTCATGCGACACGAGCACGGCCACGCCGTCGCCGACGCGGATCTTTGCGATATCGGACGTGCAACGCCACACCCACGCGATTCGAGTATCGCGGCATCCGCGTCGCTGAGGCCGTCCGCTACCGGAAAGCAGGTGCTGACCGGGACGCGGATGAACTCGGCCAGTCAGCCATGGTCCAGAAACAGTCCGCAGAAGTGGAGCCGCCTTGAAACTTAATTCCAATCTCAAGAAGCGGCAGGCAGTGTCCGCAAGAAATCTGCCGGGCTGAGAATGAGAATGCCCTGGAATTTTCGCAGCGGCAGCAAATGCTTCTTATCGCCACTGACTATAACGTCAACTTCTCCCGCAATGGCAGACTCTAGGATCATTTCATCGTTAGGGTAAGGTGTGGCACCACGAGCACGTTCAGCCGGGAATACAAGCGTGGCAGCATCGGTTAGAATCTTGATCGGTAACACCGCTTCGAGGTCGTCGGGCGGGTGCAAAGTATATTGGTGATGCCGGACATGGCTGACTTCAAAGAGATCACAGTTCGTCCAACTGAAGAATGACAGGACACGGTCAAAGAAACGATTGAGCCATTTTGTGCGGAACACAGTCCCGTGCCCCAACTCGTGAATTCCGTTGATGTAGAATGAGGAGACCATGCCGTGCAGAAAGACCAGCCCCACCACAACCGGCCATGGCCAGCGTCCGGCGGCAAAGAGTGCCGTGCCGCCGGTGAGAGCGAGCACACTAAGATAGCCCAGTGTTTGTATCAGACCGAGTAAATCACTACGTCCGTGCAAATCCTTCAGGACTGACGTTTGGAGTGGCGTCCTGTACCAAGTTACTACCTGCGGTCGGTTTTCATTCATTGTTTCAGCAAGACGGAGATCAAAAACAACGACCGCGCCAGTGATGTTGGCAAAATGAACGGTGAGGAATCAATTTGCTCGGTGAGGTTCTGGCGGGGTCGTGTAGATCGGTGCGCGTTACCTACGACGCCGCCGGACTGAATCATCACCACCACGTAGTCCGCGCCCTTCAACGCCTCGCGCCGGTCCGTCGTCGCCGTGACAGTGGCGTCGATGCCATTGTCTTTGATCATGCGTTTGACGAACGCGTGCATCTTGTCGAGCCGTGTGTGCGTCAACGCCATCAGCCGGTACTCGCTGCCCGCCAACGCCGGCGTCGCCAGAAAATCCGCCATCAACGTTTTGCAAAACACCAAACTGCCTGCGCCAATCATTGCGATCTTTGCCATGACGATGTCTCCTCGTTAGTTGCCTTCGTTGTAGAACACGTACAGCCCTTCCTTGCCGGGCGCGATCAAATCCAACCGGCCAGTCCCGCGCAGATCGGCCGTGGCAAATGTAATCCCGCAGCCTTTGGCCGCGCCAATCGGCCCATAGTCAATCACCTGTTTGGCAAAGCACTCACCGGTCCACTTGAAGTAATAAATCCCCAAGTCATCCCACTCGCCGGCTTCGTGGCCACAATGCGCCCGGTGCCGCTTGCCGGTCACCAATTCACACTGACCATCGCCATCGATGTCCACCCATTGCAGGTCGTGATACTGCGCGTTGTACGGATCGATGGGATGATGTTTCCAACCGCCCGCCTGGCGCTCGCTCCACCACAAGCCGTAGCCATGCGGACTGCCGGTGATGATTTCATTCTTCCCGTCGCCGTTGAGATCGACGACCAACATCGGAATGCTCGCGCCTTTGGCTTTCCACGGCGCGTCCAAAAACTCCTCGTGCCAAATCCACTTACCGGTCTCGGGATTGGCCGGCGCCTCCAGCCAGCCGGTCAGGAAGAGAATATCCATCCGACCATTACCGGCAACGTCGCCGCAACCGAGGCCGTGATTCGGGCAGCCCTTACCGAAGTTGTAGACCGGGACCTTGCGAAACTTGCCCGTGCCTTTGCCATTCTGATCCGTGATCAATTTGTAGTACGCCACCTCAGGATTGCCCGGCGTGTTCGGCAAAATCTCGATCTGACCATCCCCGTCGATGTCCCAAGCCCGCGTCGTCTCGACGTTGCCGACCTCGGCGATGATATGTTCCGGCCATTCTTTCTTAGGATCGCCCTGCGGATTCTCGCGCCAGCGGAGTGTGTTTCCCCACCAACCGCCGGTAACGAAATCGAGATAGCCATCGCCATTCACATCCAGCGCGATGGTCGAGAAGTCATCGTAGTACTCGCCATACTTGCCGACCGGGCCTATGGAATGTTTCTGACGAAAATCCGGTCCTTGATACCAGAATGCGCCCGAAACAATGTCGAGCACGCCGTCGTTGTTCACGTCAAACACGCCGACCGACTCGTACCCTTCATCGGCGATCCAAACTTTTTTCCATTTTACCGGCATACTTAGACTCCCTTCCAATGGCGGATATAATCGCGCGCGACCTTCAGATCTTCCAGCGCCTCCACCGCGTCGCACAACGGTTTGATCTCGCCCTTGATGGCGCGGATGAAATTGCTGGCCTGCTGCCGCATCGCATGCACCGGCGGCAACTGCGGCGAAAACGTCCCCTTCTCCGAATAAACTTCGACGCGCCCCGGCTGATTTAGCACCAACGGCGCCGGCAATTCCAGCTTCACATACCCACTCTCAAAACCTACGAGTGCGGATTCCTGCCAGCCGAGTTTCGTCGTGTACGGCGACAACTCAATCGTGCCAGTCGCGCCGCTCGCTCCCTTCGCGACGAGCAACACATCGGTCGCATGGATCACTTCATAGGATTCGCCCAGCAAATGCCGGAGCAGATTCACTTGATGGATGTAGTAATTGACGAATTGAAAGTGTGGCGAGTCCCAGCCTTCCGTTACGTCCCGCGGAACTTCCGGCACCTTCTCGTCACTCTTGATCAAGTCGTTGAATCCCCCGGCCACCCAATCGCCCGCCGGCATCGTGATCCGCACGTACTTCAGTTTGCTTGTCTGCCTGAGCCGGTCGATCTCCTCCTTGGCCCACATCGTGGACGGATCGCTCCGCTTGTGGTAACCGACCATATGCCACGTGCCGCTCGCCTTGAGTGCTGCCAAGATCTTCTCGCCGACTTCGACCGATGCCGCGATGGGCTTCTCGGTGAAAACCGGCACTCGCGCTTTGTATAATGGCGGAATAATTGCGCCGTGCCGGTCGAACGGCTGCGACGCGACGATGCCATCGAGTTTCTCTTTCGCGAGCATCTCCTCGCCGCTTGCGTACGTCCGGGCAATACCATACCGGCGCGCGACGGCTTCGCGCAATTGCGGTCGGAGTTCGCTCAACGCCACGACTTCGCACTCCGGCAAGGCCGCATAGTTCCTGAGATGCGCGCACTGTCCCATCCCGCCCACTCCGACAAATCCGATCCGAACTTTTTGACTCATAAAATCCCTCCAACTGTTGGCACATTGAATAAACAAATTCATCCTTGTGGACAATGGCCGGAATTGCTTATTCTTGGCAGCCATTGCTCATGAATTACTCGTCTATTCAACTTCTGGGCATTGGTCGTCACATGGCAAAGCCTGACTGGCGACTCGCGATGCAGGTACATACCCACCACGAGGTCATTATCATCACTGCCGGAAGGCAATTCGCTGAAGTAGAAGGCACTACGCTTACCGTTTCGACTGGCGACGTGCTGTGGTTTCCGCAGAATGTGGTGCATACCGAATGGGCCGATCCAAACGACCCAGTCCAATCGCTCTTCGCAGGCATCGTATGGCCAGAGTTGCCCCGTCCGTTGTCATGTCGAATCACGGATGCCGAAGGTCGAATCAGCCAATTGGCGCGATGGCTTTATGCTGAACGCGAGCACGACCCGGCGCCGAATCGGCCGATCACCACCGCTTTGACCCAAACCATCGTCGCTGAGTATTTGCGGCTTACTACCGAACACAATGACCCACGAGTCGGTCAACTCCGCAAATTCATGAGACAACATTTCTCTCGAACACTAACGCTTGACGACCTCGCCGCTGCGATCAACCTGAGCAAATTTCATTTCATCCGTCGCTACCGCAGTCTTACCGGCCGCACGCCGATGGAGGATCTCCGACTCATCCGGTTGGAAGCAGCGCGCGATCTTCTGCTAACCACAAATTTGCCGCTAAAGGAAATCGCGCCTCGTTGTGGGCTTGGTGACGAGTTTCACCTTTGCCGGCTCTTCCGCCGGCAATTCCGAACGTCCCCCGGCCAATTCCGCCAGCATCGCAGACGGTGAAATCTGTTACCTAACTTTTCCGTTACAAAGCCCCGATTCATTTCTCCAATGGTTGTGTATTCGAGATAACCAAAGGGGCTGCCCCCGCATTCCCCGCTTCGACAATCCCCGTAGAGGACGTCCTTTGTCAGCCTTTACAGCGGTGGATGGCTGGGCGGACGATTACGGCACGTCGCCTGACGATTAGCCGGTGTCCGCGCCGAACCTTCTTGGAGATTGTTGGTGGGAGATGATCCAAGGTGACTTCACCGGTTTTTTCTGACCGGACAACCGCCTCTTGGATCGCCCGTCGCAACTCCCGGATGTTGCCTGGCCACAAGTATTCTTTCATGGCCTGCAGCACTGGTCGCGACAGCCGCTTCTTGCCCTCCAAACCGAGTTCGCGCAGAAAGTGTTTGGCCAGTTCCGGCAAGTCAGAAATGCAATCGCGTAATGGAGGCGTAAAGATCGGCATTGCTGCAATGCGGTCGTAGAAGTCCTCTCGCAACTTCCCTTCACGAATCAACGTTTCCGGCTCGACGTTCGTGGCGCAGATAAGCTGAATGTCAGCCATGATTTCTGCTTCCGACACACCGACTCGACGGTATGTCTTGTCCTGAAGAACGCGGAGCAGTTTCGCCTGAGCGGACAAAGCCATGTTGCCAATTTCATCGAGGAACAACACACCGCCATTGGCACGCTCTAAGTAACCTATGCGAGTGGCGATGGCGCCAGTGTACGCGCCTTTCTCGGCTCCGAAAAGCTCAGCCTCGATTAATGACTCCGGTATGGCAGCGCAGTTGCTGTAATACATATGCCCACACCACAAATCCGCATCGCTAAACTGGACGACCAGACCATCGAGATGATTACGGCCATGGAGGAAGAGTTTGGTCATTCCATCGTGGCGTTAGAACCTTATTTTCCACCTGCCAAACTTACCGAAGCGCAAATCCAGCGGTTGGAAGCCCTGGAGCACGAATTGGGTGTCGTGCTGCTGGCGTATCAGAAGTAATGGTTAGCAGCTCCCTGACTTGGACAGTTCCACCTGAAAGCGTTTCTGCTCGCGAAGGTAAATCGCGCGAAAATTAACGGCTGTCATGGCCGCAATTCTAACGCCGGGCTTGGTGCGTTGGCAACGCCTGAACCGGGTCGGGTGCATCTACTCCCGCTTCCATAACGTCTCGCCCAAGCTGTCCCAGAGCGGTTTCAAATCTTCGTCATCGAGTACGCTTAGCTGAACCGTTTTCCCGGCCACCGCCATCGCCTTTGCCGCCGGGTTCAACAACCTGTCCTACTTTAACCAGCAGTTCCGCCGGCTCCTCGGCCGTTCCCCGCGCGAGTACCGCACCGCGGCCGGGCTTCACACGAAATGAAAATCCGGGATGTCTCCGTTCTGGAGAACGGCGTCAACCTCGTCCCAGAGCCGACCTTCTTCTGCTACAAACTGCTACACATTTACCCTATGGAAATTTAGAGTTTTAGCCAGTTTCCCCATTGGCAAGTGCTTGTAACTTGTGCAACCACTTTTCGGGACGTGGGATGCGTTCCCACTGCTGAATATTACGCAAGTTGTTGATTGATAAGAATAAGTGGTGGAGGCGGTGGGAGTTGAACCCACGTCCCTTACCGAGTACACGCAAACGCGTTCATGCTTTTTCCACCTTTAATTCTCGCACGCCGCACTGCCGATGGACGAGCCATGCGTCGCGCCTAGCCCCCAGTTTTAGTTTCGCCCACGGACCTGAAGACAACATCCGCAGACTAACCGACTATCGTCGTTCCGACCCCATTAGCCGGTGTCACAGGCGGAACGTCGCAGACACTTAAGCCGCGAGAGCGATCTCTTGATTCGCTGTTATGTTTTTGTCCGGTGTTTAACGAGGCCTCCGAACCACCTCGGCATGCCGCTCACGTCCACCCCGCAAAGTCGAAACCATTTCGCCCCCAGGAATGTTCGTGTCGAACGCAATTACTATAGCGCAACCCTGCCTCTGCGTCGAGAATTTCCGCCGACGAGTTTTAAATTGAACGGGGGCGCTGACCCGCCACAGGCATGTGATTCTGCGCTCCCGGCGCAGCATGCGGCGTGGCCAACCCTGAGTTCAGCGCCACCGTAAATAAATTATCGGAGAACGGTCACGCCAGCGCTGGCGCATTGGCCAACTGCAAAACTTCGCCGAGGTTCAGCGGTTTGTGCAGCACCCGCTCGGCTTGTACGCGCAACTGCGGATGACTGACTTCGACGAGGTAACCCGTGCACATAACGATTCGCGCCGACGGGTGTAACTCCTTGATCTTGTCGGCCAGATCAGCGCCACTCAAGCCCGGCATGACATGATCCAAGAACGCCAGATCGACCGGGTTGTCTTGTAAATATTCCAGCGCCAGCTCCGCGGATTCAAACGCCTCAATCTGGCGATTCGGGGCAGAGAGCAATTCCACCAAAATCTCGCGCTCGGTCACATCATCATCAACGATGACGACCCGATAGGGGCTGTTTTTGTATGCGCTATTTTGCATGATCTGATTGCCAAACGCTGTCACCAGTTAGTTTAGCAACGGCTATGCCAGCGCCGCGGTGTTTCTCATAGTTGCAACGAATCTCGACCTAGAAGGCGAGATTTACCAAAACCGGTTGACTTGCCCAGACCCGCTGTGCAATAACGCGCGCCGATGAGAAAGCCGTCCGTCACCGTCCGCGTGCCGGCCACCACCGCCAACCTCGGTCCTGGCTTCGATACGCTTGGCATCGCGTTGAAGTTGCACAACCAAATCTCCATCCGCGAGACGGACGATGCAACCGTCGAACGTGTGGACGCGATGCGGGGGAATGCCGGGGCGTTGGCCATGACTCGTGAGGCGCTGGACGCCTTTTTCCGCCGCAGCAAAATCAAACCCCACGGCGCACAAGTCGAAGTCAAAGGCGACGTGCCCAATACCGGCGGATTAGGGTCAAGCGTGACCGTCCGCTTAGGCATCGTCTACGCCCTCAACGAACTCAACGGCCGGCCGCTATCGGATACCGGCATTCTGGAAGTCGTCACCGAATTGGAGCATCACCCAGATAACGCCGCGCCGGCATTGTTCGGCGGCTTCGTCGTCTCGGGGATCGTGGACGGCACCATTCGCTACCGGCGGTTCAGCGTCCCGCCGGCGCTGAAATTTATCGTCTGCTGCCCGGACTTCGCCGTGGCGACCGAAAAAGCGCGCGCCTTGTTGCCCAAGCAAGTCTCGCTGCGCGACGCGGTCGAGAACATGAAGCGCACGGCCTTGATTACGTCGATTTTTGCGACCGGCGAATACTCGCTGCTCCGGGGATTATTCGACGACCGTCTCCACCAGCCGTATCGCAAGAAACTAATTCCGATGCTCGATGATGTGATTGGGGCCGGCGTAGAGGCCGGGGCGCTGGCCGGTTGGCTTAGCGGCAGCGGCTCCTCGATCATGTGTCTGACCGAGCAAAAGGAACGCGGAGTCGCCGACGCAATGAGCGCGGTCTTCACAAAACTTTCCATCCGGTGTCAACTGCACATCCTGACCGCCGATAACGATGGGACACGTGTGAAACGTTCGTAGGAGCGAATTGCATTCGCGCCTTAGCCCCGGCCAGTCGCGAATACAATTCGCTCCTACGATTCTGCGAGCGACCGGAAGTAGCTCAGATTTTCCAGTTCGATGGCGAGATTGACGTTGCTCACCACCACATTGGCCGGCACATGCAAGACTGTGGGGGCAAAATTCAGAATCGCGTTCACTCCCGCGCCGATAAGTCGGTTGGTTACATCCTGCGCGGCTTGGGGCGGCACGGTAATGATCGCCATCTTGACTTGCTGCTGCCGAACGTACGTCTCCAGCTTATCGAGATGATAAATCGGCTGCGTAAACGTCCGGCGCCGCTGCCGCTTCACGTCCACATCAAACCCGGCCACCACCTCAAACGCCTCCCGGCGGAACCCGCCATACGCCAGCAACGCCGCCCCGAGGTTGCCAACTCCAACCAGCACGACCGGGTTTCGATGCGCCCGGCCCAACACGCCCCCTAGTTTGTCGAGCAAGGTGACAATATCATAGCCTAACCCGCGCGTCCCGAAATGACCGAAACTGGTCAAGTCTTTGCGCAACTGAGTTGGCTTCACCCCCGCCGCATCGGCGAGTTCCCGACTGGAGATAGTGCCGAGGCCGCTGGCACCGAGTTGCTCCAGGCAACGCAAGTAAATGCTGAGCCG
>JBAXYB010000091.1:0-12189 GCA_037127585.1 Verrucomicrobiota bacterium | reverse complement strand
TCGTTCTCGAAGAGCTGGACGGCCAGCAATCGCGACCGGCTGCGGCTCAAGGGTCGCATCAATCCGCGCGGTGGTCGCGCCAGCATGGCTGGGGTGACATTGCTGGTCTCGGTCAACGGCACGAATGTCGCCGCACCGGTGACGCTGGACTCGTTCGGCAAAGCCAGCCTCACGCTCGGTAAGACCAAGATCAGAGCGTATCTGAGCAGCGTGACCGGCAAATTCAAGTTCAGCATCAGCGGCGCCGATCTGACGACCGCGCTCGGTTTGCCCAACGCCACCGGCACCGGCAAAACGAATCTCGATATTCTGCTGACTATCAGCAACGGCGACTTCGACATCCCGGTCCTGGGTGGAATCTTTGAGACGCCATACAAGACGGCGGCTGGGAAGTCGAGCAAAGCGCGGTTCAAGTTCAAGTCGCACCGCACGCTGACCGGTGTGTTCAATAGCAACAAGACCGCCGCGAAGCTCGGCAAGTCCGGTGGCTACATCGTGTCCTTCAAGGGCGCGATCGAGAATGAAGATGACGCCTCGGTTGTTCCGACCGGCCCCGTGCGGATTCAGATCGGTGACAACGTCATCATCCTGCCGGCCGTGGCTGTGAACGGCAAGGTTACGGTCCCCGGCTTGAAGCGCTTCCGGCTGACGCCGATTAAGCACGCGTTCCGGCTGACCACGACGGAACTCAACAACACCGGCATCCCGTTGCCGGGTAACGGTGCCGAGACCGGCTACCGGTTGCCGATGCAGATCCAGATCCCGACCGGCAACACGACCAACATCTTCGAGACGATCATCGAGTTGAAGCGAGTGGACGGTACCGCGCCGAAGTGGAAGCGGTAACCGACCCGCACACGATCACAGACAAAAGGGGCCGGGCGAAATCCCGGCCCTTTTTGTGTTTTCCGGTGTGCGGATGGTGGCGTGAGTTGACGGTGTGGAGGGGATTGAGTAGCCTCAGTGCGTGGCTAACACCGCAATAGCATCCATGAAACTCGCGGAGTGGGGAATCTGAAGGCGAGCGCATTTTGTTTGTGTTCGACAATTTTTTGACGCGGGCATGAGGATGGCAGATTGGCTCAACGATCCGGCCAAGACGCATTTTCTGGTGGAAGAGTTGTGTGCCGGGAACTGAGCCGGCCAGTGGTTGACTCGTGAAACTTCGTAACTACTTCGAATTTGTCCGCTTTTCTCACACGGTTTTCGCGCTGCCGTTTGCGCTGGCGTCGATGTTTGTCGCGGGGTGGCCGGGGTGGCGGACTTTTGGACTGATCCTCGTAGCGATGGTTTGTGCGCGGACGGCGGCGATGGGGTTTAACCGGATTGTCGACCGGAAGTTCGATGCGGAGAATCCCCGGACGAAGCTGCGCCATTTGCCGGCAGGGAAAATTACTTTGCTTGGTGCTTGGTGCTTGGTGCTTGGGGCTTCCGTAGGTCTGTTGGTGACTACCTACTTCATCAACCGGATTTGTTTTTTGCTGTCGCCGGTGGCGCTCGTGGTGGTTTGTGTTTATTCGCTGACGAAACGGTTCACGGATTTTACGCATGTGTTTCTGGGGGTCGCGTTGGGGTTGGCGCCGGTGGGGGCGTGGTTGGCGGTGACGGGGGCGTTTTCGTGGACGCCGGTGGTGTTGGCGGGGGCGGTGGTGTTTTGGTTGGTGGGGTTCGATATTATCTACGCGACGCAGGACGTGGAGTTTGACCGGCAAACGGGGCTGCGGTCGTTGCCGGTGCGGCTGGGGATACCGGGGGCGTTGCGGGTGGCGCAGGTGGCGCATGGGTTGACGGCGGTCGGGCTGGGGGGATTCGGGTTGATTTCAGGGATGGGCTTGCCGTATTACGCTGGGTTGTCGGTGATCGTGGTGTGTCTGGTTTGGCAGCATCTTCTCGCGAGGAAACAGGACCCGGTCAGCCTGAATGTAGCTTTCTTCCGAATGAACGCGGTGATCAGTGTCGTCTTTTTGGCGGCGGTAGTGGTTGATGTGATGTGGCAATGAACATTTTGATTCAACGGTCGGAGTTGCGCGACATCTGCGAGAAGGTGGACGCGGGGCAGCGCATTGATGAGGCGGATTGTCTGCGGATGTTTCGCTCCAACGACCTTGCGACCATCGGCGCGCTGGCGGATTCGGTGCGCGTTCGCAAGAACGGGAACGCCGCTTATTACATTCTCAACCGGCATATCAACTATTCGAACATTTGTATTCTGGATTGCGACTTCTGCGCGTTTTACCGGCGGCGACGGGATGCCGGGGCGTATGAGTATAACTTGCCGGAGATGATCACGAAGGCGCAGGAGGCGCTGAAGCTTGGGATCACGGAGATTCATATCGTTGGGGGACTGCATCCGTCGTTTAAGTGGGAGTATTACGTCGAGATGTTGCGCGAGCTGAAGAAGCTCGATTCGCGGCTGCATTTGAAGGCGTTCACGGCAATTGAAATCATGCATTTGTCGTGGGTCGGGAAACGGAGCGTGCCGGCGACGTTGGCGGCGTTGCGCGAAGCGGGGTTGGGGTCGCTGACCGGCGGCGGGGCGGAGATTTTTGATCCGGAAGTGCGGAAGGTGATTTGTCATGCGAAAGAGTCGGCGGAGGAATGGGCGGACGTGCATCGGACGTGGCACAAGATGGGCGGGCGGTCGACGTGCACGATGTTGATTGGGCACGTGGAGACGGTGGAACACCGGGTGGATCATCTGAAACGGCTCCGGCAATTGCAGGACGAGACGCAGGGGTTCACAGCGTTCGTGCCGTTGGCGTTTCATCCGGAGAACACGAAGATCCCGAACGCGACCGGGCCGAGCGGGTTCGACATGCTGAAGACGCTGGCTATCGCGCGCATCTATCTCGACAACGTGGATCACATTAAGGCGTACTGGATTTTGATGGGGATGAAGTTGGCGCAGGTGTCGTTGAGCTACGGCGTGGATGATCTCGACGGGACGATCATTGAGGAGAAAATTTATCACATGGCCGGGGCGCAAACACCGCAGCAGATGGCGCAGGCGGAGTTGGTGCGCGCGATTCGTGAGGCGGGACGGGAGCCGGTGCAGCGGGATTCGTTGTACCGGGCTGTGGTCAGTAGCGCGGGCGTCTCGCCCGTGGTTTCGGTGGAAAACGAGCGAGACGAACGAAACGGACGGGACGCCCGCGCTAATTATGCCGGCTCCACCAACGAAGGTGGCGCGGCGTGAGGATTGGCGCGGTGCCGTATCTGAATGCGCGGCCGTTGATTTATGGCATCGAAGAGCAGGTGACATTGGCGGAGCCGGGGAGGCTGGCGGATTTGCTTTACCGGGGACAGTTTGATGCCGGGTTGGTGCCGGTGGCGGAGGTTTTAGTTCACGACCGGTATGATGTGCTCGACGGGGTGGCCATCGCGTCGAATGGCCGGGTGGAGAGTGTGATCTTGGCGCATCGCGAGCCGGTCGAGAAGCTGACGCGGATCGCGGTGACGCCGGTGTCGCGGACTTCGGTGTGGTTGTTGCGAGTACTCCTGAAAGCGCGGTATGGCATTGTGCCGGAGTTTTATCCGTTGCCGGCGGGCGGGACGTTGGCGGAGCACGTGGCGATGTTGATGATTGGGGATGAGGCGATTTGGTACCGAACCCGGAACAGTTCGGCGTTGTGGGATTTGGGGGCGGCGTGGAAGGAGTTGACGGGGTTGCCGTTTGTTTATGCGGTATGGGCGTTGCAAGTGCGAGTCGCACCGGAATTGCGGCAATTGCTGCGGCAGGCTAAGGCCAATGGGCTTGCGCACTTGGAAGAGATTGTGCAAGATGCCGTCGAAGCTACGGCGAGTTACCGGCGCGAGTATTTGACGCGGTGCGTCAGTTTCAATCTCGACGCCGCAGAAAAAGCAGGCTTGCGTCGGTTTCAGGAGTATTTGCGGGAGTTTGGTTTGGTGGAGTCAGCGCATGATTTACGATACGTCTCTTGATTTGATTCAGGGCAAGGTGATCGACGGGGAACGCATCACGCCGGCGGAGGCGTTGCGGTTGTACCGGACGACGAGCTTGCCGGAGATCGGCGCGCTGGCCGACGCCGTCCGGCAACGGAAACATCCGAACCGGCTCGTGACGTATATCATCGACCGGAATATCAATTACACGAATATCTGCGACGTCTATTGCACGTTCTGCGCGTTCATGCGCGAGGAGAAGGACGATGATTCGTATGTGCTGTCGAATGAGCAGATTGGCGCGAAGTTGCAGGAGTTGGTCGCGATTGGTGGGGTGCAGGTGTTGCTTCAGGGCGGGCATCATCCGAAACTGGGGATCGATTACTACCTCAATTTGCTCCAGTACATCCGGCAGAATTTTCCGACGGTGAATATTCATGGGTTCTCGCCGCCAGAGTTTACGCATTTTGCGGAGGTGTTTAAGATGCCGGTGGTGGATGTGATCCGGCAGTTCAAGGCGGCCGGGCTGGGTTCGATACCGGGCGGTGGCGGGGAGATTTTGGTGGACCAAGTGCGGAAGCGGATTGCGCCGTTGAAGTGTACCGGTCAGCAGTGGCTGGATGTGATGGAGACGGCGCACGGGCTGGGATTGAATTCATCGGCGACGATGATGTTCGGGCACGTTGAGACGGTCGAGGATCGGATTGAACATTTGAACATGCTCCGACAGGTGCAAGATCGGTCGCAGGGATTTACGGCGTTCATCTGCTGGACGTTTCAGAATGAGAACACGCGGCTGCGGGTGCCGTCGGTGGGGGCGCACGAATATTTGCGGATGCAGGCGTTGGCGCGCATCTTTCTCGATAATTTTCCGAATGTGCAGTCGAGCTGGGTGACGCAGGGGCCGCCGATCGGGCAGGTGGCGTTGCAGTTTGGCGCGAATGATTTTGGGAGCGTAATGATGGAGGAGAATGTGGTGTCGCAGGCCGGGGCGACGTTCCGCATCAACGAAGAGACGATGAAACGGTTGATTGCCGAGTTGGGCTACGAGCCGCACCGGCGCAACAATTGGTATCAGTTACTCAACTAAGTGAGGAACAGCATGACGACTCGAATCAAGACCGTTCTCTTGTTTGGCGCGCCGGGCAGCGGGAAGGGCACGCAGGGGAAATTACTCGGGACATTGCCGGGGTACAAACATCTGGCCTGTGGCGATGTGTTCCGGCAAATCGATCTCAATAGCGAAGTCGGCAAGGTGTTCTTGCAGTATTCGAGCAAAGGGGAGTTGGTGCCGGACGATTTCACGGTTCGCTTGTGGAACGAGCACATCAATAAGCTGATCACGATCAAGGCGTTTCGGCCGGACACGGAGACGCTCGTGCTCGATGGGATCCCGCGGAACGTCCAGCAGGCGGAAGAGCTCAATAACCATATTGAGGTGACGCGGTTGATTGCTTTGCACGCGGTGCACAACCGTGAGGAGATGGTGCGGCGGCTGAAATCGCGTGCGCTGAAGGATAACCGGTTGGACGATGCGAATGAGGAGACGATTCGCCATCGGCTGGAAATTTATGAACTGGAGACGCGGCCCGTCCTGCAGTTTTATCCAAAAGGCTTGCGGGTGGACGTGGACGCGTTACAGTCGCCCATTGAAGTGGCCCACGATATTTTGAGCGCGATTTTGGGACGAACAAGTGAATTGCACGAATTGCCACCTTTCGCGGCGGCGTCGCTCTAGGAAGTCAAACGTAGATAGGGAGATTTTATTCATGAAAGCACGGTTAACACTATTCGCGGTAATCGTCGGTTTGCAGTGCGGGACAATCGCCGGTCGGGCGGGCACGAGCGATGTCTACAAACTTGTGGCCGACCTGTCCGGCTACATTCAGGGCGGCGGTGACAGTGTCATCAATCTCGACACTGGGAGCGCGACCGTCTCCAACGCCAACGTGATCGAATCCGTGCTCATCAACAGTGCCAGCCTCATCAACCTTGCCCTCGGCACCGCCTTGACCGATCCGATTCCGAAAAATGTCGTGCTGGCATTTACGAGCGATTGCGCCACCAACCAAAGTTTCGTCATCGTTTACGACACGGTGTCCGGCGCCAAGCTGACGACCATTGGTGCGCTCCTGCCGGTGTTCGATGTCGAAGGCTACCAGAAGAAGAACAACAGGAATTTCGGTAAACAAGAAATCGCTGATTTGGTCATCTTCCCGACCGGCAGCGTCACCAACGCCCTGACCGGTGGCCTCCTCTCGGTGGATGCCTCCCTGACCACAGAAACCAACGGCTGCATCAAAGCAGTCAAAGCCAATGTTCAAGGCACGCTCGGTACCAGTTTCTTCACCGTCTTTACCAACTATTTCTGCACCAATGTCATCTCCTGCAACGGTCAAAACACGAACAAATGCTCCACCAACTGTGTCGTGATCGCCACCAACATCACCGCCGGGATCAGCAACATCACCGTGGTCATCTCCAAGAGCAAATTCTCCTCGGGTGGCAAGAAGCTCGGCACCCTAATTGAACCGTAACCTCGCAACCTTTCGTTGCGTCTAGTGTTGTACAGAGAGTGACGATCGACGACCGGCCGTCGCCGTCGCGCCAAATCAACCGCCGGCTAGGAAAAAAGGGAACATCCAATGAAGTACCAAAAAACCATACTCCTCACCAGTGCCGTTGCGGCAACGCTCGCCATCAGCGTGATTGCCGGCGGCCTCATCAGCCAGAAAACCTTCCGGACCCCAACCACCATGACCGGCGTCTTCCAAGCCGAAGGACTCAACGGCGAACCCGTCATCGGTTTTGAAACGCTGATTGGTCGCGACCTCGTCAATCTCGCCCTCGGCACTCCACTCGGCACCGCGCGTTCCAACGAAGTCCTCGCCCTCGAAATCGATTGCGGCCAGACCGGCGCCCGGCTCGTCGTCCACGACAAACTGGGCGACAGCAATCTCGTCGTCATCGCCACGGCCACGAGCCTTGACGTCGTTGGCGAGAAGAGCAATCCCGCGACACCGTTTCCAAACCGGGCCCGCTTCGTTGCACACTTCGAAATTCAAGGTCTCGGCGATGAACTCAACGGCCTGACCGGTGGCTACCTCACGCTGGCTGGTCGCATACTCACCGACCCACAGACCGGTTGCCCCGAAGCCCGGCTCGTCGACAAAGATAAGTTTGATAAAATCTGCGGCGACCGCGAACTCAAGAAGTCGGAAGACCCTGACGAGCTAGTCCTCCGGGCTGGTCTCGGTCACTACGTGGGCGTCCTCAAGATCAACTCCAACGGTGCCGCCAAGACCGTTCTCGTCCCGTACGGCGTCATCAGCATCCGCCGGCAACTATTGCCTTAATCTCCGCTTCCAGTAGACGGGCGAGGTCGGCTGACCTCGCCCGTTTTGCTTTCCCAACTTGAATTGCCCAACCGGCTCTGCCACGCTCTGCTCTATGCGCATTCTCTTTATGGGCACGGCAGAACTCGCCAGCCCCTGCCTTACCGGCATCGCCAGTCAAGTCGTGCACGTCATCACTCAACCCGACCGGCCCAAAGGCCGGTCCCTCCAGCTCACGCCACCACCGGTCAAAGTCACCGCCGGCAAACTCGGCTTGCCGGTCAGCCAACCGGCCCAAGTGCGCGACGCCGTCGCCGAAATCCGCGCCCTCCACCCGGACTTAATCGTCGTCGTCGCCTACGGCCAGATTTTGCCGCAAGCGATCCTCGACATCCCGGTCGCCGGCAGCATCAACGTCCACACGTCCCTGCTCCCGCGGTGGCGTGGGGCGTCGCCGATTCAATCCGCGATCCTTGCCGGCGACAGTGAGACCGGCGTCACCACCATGTACATGGACGAGAAGATGGATCACGGCGACATCATTCTCCAACGACGCGAACCGATCCGCGCGGATGACACGAGCGCCTCATTGCACGACCGGCTCGCGCAACTCGGGGCCGCGCTATTGTCAGAGACCGTTAACCTTCACGAGCGGCCGCGGCGTCAGCAAGATGAGTCGCAGGTGACGTACGCCCGCAAATTCACGAAAGAAGACGGGCAGATTGATTGGACCAAACCGGCGGTGGAGATCGAACGTCAGATTCGCGCCTTCAATCCGTGGCCCGGCGCGTACACCGATTTGGCCGGGACGCGGGTCAAAGTCTGGCAAGCTGAAGTGACAGCCTCCGGTACGCTGCAATTACTGGAAGTCCAACCGGCCGGTGGCAAACGGATGAGCTTTGCCGATTTCCAACGCGGTCACAAAGTCAGCTAATGTCCCCGAAAAGAACCTTGCAACTCCGAATCGGAGCGGGTACCAAACCGGGAGCTTTATGCGTCCACTTCGCCTAAACCAAATCCTCAGTTTGGCGCTCACTGTCATCGCGCTGCAGGGGCGCGCTGATGTCGTTCCGCCGGTTGCCAACGCCGACAATTACGCCACGCCAGAGGAAGACGTTCTGTCCATCGCCGCGCCTGGTGTGCTGGGCAACGACACGAACGAACTCAATACCACTCTGACCGCGATATTGGTTTCGCCGCCGAGCCACGGTACCGTCACGTTGAATCTCGATGGCTCGTTCGCCTACGCCCCCGACGCCAACTACAACAGCTTTGGCGGTTTCTTGGTCAATCCCGATACCTTCCAATACGAGGCGACTGATGGCGTCGCCACCTCCGCTGCCGCGACGGTGGCCATCACCGTTGATCCACTGGCCGGGGTGGGGGACGTGGTCGTCGGCGTCCACTCGCTCAATTTCCGGCAACTCCGCAACCAACTCAATCGCGACCAGTTTTCCATTCGTGGCCACGTCAACCCGCGCGGCGCCACCGCCAGTCTGAGCAATTCCACGCTCGCACTCGAAATCAATGGCGTCCCCCTCGGCGAACCGGCGGTGCTGGGCGCCAACGGACGCGGCGAGTCAGTCTCCAGCAGCAACACCCAAGTCCGCGCGACCTTTGACAGCACCACCGGCGATTACAGCGTCCGCGTGAAGAATCTCGATCTCGAGCCGACGCTGAACATCACCAACGACACCATCTACAGCGTCGTGCTCGTCCTGTTCGTGAAACTCAAAATCAGTGGTGCGAATCTCGACATCCCCGGATTCACCGGCTACCTCGTCGTCCCCTACGCGACGTTAGCCGATCGCTACAGCTACGGCCGGTACGATTACCGGAAGAACCCCACCCTCAGCGGCGTGTTCAGCAGCCTGCGCGCGCAAGCCGATCAAGTCGGCACAAATTTATTCACCGTCAGTTGTGGCGGGTCGATTGCCATCGAAGGCGGCGGCGTGATCCAGCCGGGGCGCGCCATACAATTGACCATCGGCAGCCAAATAATCGACATCCCGTCCAACGCCGTTGCCGGTAAATCCGAAATCTCCCTCAAGAGCGGGGCCGTCTCGAATCTCACTCAGTTTTCGTTGAGTTCCCGGCGGCAGACTTTTCAATTCCAAACCGAACCAATCACCGGCACCGGCATCCCCTTGGCAACCAATGGCGCGCCGCTCATCTTTCAATTGCCGGTGCAGCTGGTGATTCCCACCAACATCGTCACCCTGAGCTTCACGAACTTCATCGCCGGCAGCACCACAAACGTCATCACCAACACCGCCGTCGCCGTCTTCACCAACACCTTCCGCACCACCATCGAGCTCCAGCGCCCCGATTCCCAATCCACCAAATGGTCGCGCTAATTCGGTAGGGACGGCGCGCTGCGCCGTCCGCATCGATAGTCAACCGCGGCGGTCGCGGCGCGACCGCCCTACCACCGCTACGGCTTCGCGATCCCGATCGACCCGCACGCCACCCGCGCGCCGGCATTGCCGGTCGGCTGCGTCTTCAAATCATCCACCTTCTCATGCACGATGACGCTGTGGCCCATGATGGAATGGTCGCCGTCCAACATCAGATGCTTGTCCAACCGGCTGTAATGCGCCTTACCGGTGGCGTCGGCGGTGAGGTTGCCGAGATCGCCCGCGTGCCGGACTTCGCCGTCGGGCGCGCCGTGCTGATGACCGGCCGGATTGAAATGCCCGCCGGCGGACTTCGCCTCAGGATCACTGCAATCGCCAAACTCATGAACATGGAAACCATGGTCACCCGGCGTCAGCCCGGTCACTTCGGCGACCACTTGCACGCCGCCTTCCACTTTCGTGAACGTGACGGTTCCGCTCACGGTACTGCCTTTGGTCGGTTGCAACACCGCGACGGCCTTCTTCGTTTCCGCGCGCGCCACTATGGCGAGCGCCAGGAACAACGGGATAAACAAACGCTTCATCGGACTCCTCCTGTTTTGGTTGGTTGATTACCGGCGATCTTCACGAGAGCTTGTTCGAGCACGAGTCGTTCGTCGAGTCGTGTCGAGACGAGTTGCAGGTTGGCTTGCAACAACAAGTCCATCGCGTCGATCAATTCACTGGTTGAAAAATTCTTCGCCGCCAACGCACACCGGTACAGCCGCCACGGGCTGGGCAGTTTGCCTTCCTTCGTCTTCGGAATGTGCGCCGTCGCCTCCGCCGGCAAGCCTTCGAACGCTTTCACGAATTGAAAGCCGGCATTCTCGTTGGCCGCAACGAGTTTGCGCGTCATCAGGTCTTTCGTCAGCAGCATGAACCGGAATTGCGCCGACAGCATCGCGATGATGCCCATGGGCGCTTCCCCGTTCCCGAGCAGATTATCAAGCGCGTGCAGCGACCGGCGCAGCGACCGCGCCCCGAGTGAGTCGGTCAGTTCCCAAATCACCGCTTGCCGGGACGCCGAGCAGATCGCGCGAACGTCGGCATCCGTGATCTCCACGCGCGATCCGACGTAGAGACAGAGTTTCTCCAGTTCGTTGGCGATCTCGCGCAAGTTCGGCGCGACGAGTTCCCGGAACACCTGGAAGCCGGCCAGCGTTAACTCCTTCTTCTCGTCGGTCAACCGGCGTTGCACGAACTCGGCGATATCTTCATCGGCCTGTTTGCCTTCTTCGAGAGCCTCGAAGAACTGCACCGTGCCGAGTTTCTCGATGGTTTTATAAATCGTCTTGCGCCGGTCACACCCGACCGCGCTGATGAGCAAGCGCACTCCGTCCGGCAACCCGCGCTTCAAGCTGTCCGCCAACTCCGTGAGCGCCTCCTTCACTGCCTCCGCCATCACGCCGCGTTCGTCGGCCAACAAGTTAGTGCTCTTGAGCCAGACGAGTTTGTCATCGCCGAAAAGGCTCACCGTTCCCAGCGCTTCGTTGACGCGTCCGAGAATCTTCAACGCCTCGTCCTGATTCCCGGCCGTCCCCTCGATGATTTCGACGGCGAACTCCCCGCCGGACTTCGGCGCCAACTTCTCCGCGAGTTTCGCCGCCGCTTCCTTGATGGAAAACTCATCCGTCCCGCCAACGAGATAAATGGATTGCGATTTAGTGTTCACCGCCGGCATGGCGCACAGTGTGCGGCGGGGCAGGGAAGGTGTCAAGAAAGTGAATCAGGCCGGTCGGCTGGAGGCGGACGCGGCTGGCATCAATGGATCGCGCCGGTGTCGCGTCGGCTGTTCCCAGCAATCATAACAGTGGTTCCATAGCGGGGCATGGATTTAGCCTGCATATTTCACACTGACCATAAATCGGCCGCAAATTGTAGCCGCAGGCTTTAGCCTGCGTTTTGGGTCGGTCTTCGATTGAACGCGAACGCAGGCTAAAGCCTGCGGCTACAGTGTGAATGTGCCGGTTAGGAAGGACGCTTCCCAAAGCCAGAAACGGCTCGACTGCATGTTCACGGAGAGTCCGGGAATGCCCGGTCGCTTCGACAGCGGGTTGCCGGAGAGTCTGGAATTGCCCGGTGACTTCAACCGCGCCTCTACCAAGAGTCCGGAAGAGCCCGGTGGCTCGGACAGCGACTTACCGGAGAGTCGTTCAGTGTCCGGTCGGTGCGACAACGCTTCCACCGAGAGTCCGCCAAGGCCCGGCGGCTTCGACCATGAGTTGCCGGAGAGTCGGCAAATGCCCGGTCGTTGCGAAGCTGGGAAGGAATTGCGAGTTTTCTCAGGGAAACGCGAATTCCGGGTTGTTGGTAACGCTGTTTCCATCTGCGGCGGAGTGAAACACAGCGCGGGCGATGGTCATGGCGGGGCCGCCGTAATTCTTGTATTGGCGCAAGAACAGAAAATACTCCCGCACTTGATCCTCGGAGAGTGTGGCCGGGTCGCACTGGAAGTGTTCGGCGAGCTTGCCGAGGTAGCGGACGTATTCTTTCTTGGTCTTGGGGCGGAAGTCTTTGAGTTCGACAACCGATTTGAACTGCGCGATACAGGGATA
>JBAXYB010000090.1:0-12283 GCA_037127585.1 Verrucomicrobiota bacterium | reverse complement strand
GCGCCGTGGTACTCGAAAACCGGTCGGTTACGCGAGAATGACCGATTGGGAAATCCTTACGAAATTGGACGAGTCGGTACCAATCAAGTCCAAATTTCGACCGCCACAAAAAGCGCGTTAGCCGGGGTCAGTATAGATTGGGGCGCATACTAGCCGTTCTCACCGAAATCCTCGGCGCAGGGTGTCGTTTTCTGCTGATGGCATATCGCGTGCTAATTATCAGAATTGCGAATGACCTTAAGAAAAAACAAACAGAAAAACCGCCCTGATTGCGCCATTGGGCTGGATCTTGGGGCACGCCAAATCAAGGCGGTCATGGTGCGCCGGCAGGAGGCCGCTTTCCAGCTTGCCAAATACGCGGTGCGCACGCCGGTGAAAGGCGCCACCCACGAACAGTATGCCGCCGACCTGCAGGAGGTCTTAAATCAACTTGGGACCGACGACCGGCGGATGCGCGTCACGCTCAGTTGCGCTTCGGCGATGGTGTGTCAGGTTGAGTTTCCGCGGGTCCCGCTCGATGAAATCAAAGCCACGTTGCAGAGTTACAGCGCGCATTATTTGCGGCGAGATTTTTCCAGCTATTACCTCGATGTTTTTGAGTTGATTGAAGAATCAGCCGAGCCGCAGGCGCAACAATCCGCGAAGATCAATGTCCTTGTCGGCGGGGCCACCCGGGAAGAAGTGAATTGGTACCGCACCGCACTGGCGGCGGCGAAGATTCAGCCCACTTCCATCGAACTGACCGCGGTGTCGGTGGTCAACGCTCTGCAAGTCAGTCAGGCCGAGTTGTGCGAGAAGGAAGTGTTGCTCCTCCTCGATATCGGCGCGCGTTCGACGAGTATCAATCTGCTTCGTCACGGTCAGCCGATGATGACACGCATAACCCAGTTCGGCGGCGACCTCATTAACGAGTACATCGCTCAGATGCTCACCGTTCAGCCCGACGCGGCAGAGGCCGAGAAGTTGAAGATGTCGGAAACAGTTCAACCGCTCATCCGGCATTCCCTCACGCCTCTCGTGCGGGAAATTCGTTCGTCCATTGACTTCTTCGAGCGGCAACACGATTACCACGTCGCGCGGGCGTTTGCGTGTGGCGGGTCGGCTTGTTCCGCCGGCTTGCTCGCGTTGGTGAGTGAAGAGGTGGGTTTTCAAATCGAAGCGTGGAATCCGGTCAGCACGTTCGATACGGCACATTTTAACGGAGAAGGGCCGGCGCTGACAGCGCTCGCGCCTTGTCTGGCCGCGGCAATTGGGGCCGCCACGGGGCAACTGTGAACGCCATTTCCATCAACCTCCTCATCGAAGAACAGCTCACGCAGCAGGCGCTGGCCCGGGATCCCTTCAAAGTCACGGTGATCAGCGGGGGCGCGGTGTTTGCGGTGCTTGTGGCATTGGGCGTCTTGTTCGGCCGACTGGCCGTGAACAAAACGGAAGAAGTCGCCATGCTGCAATCGAAGTGGGACAAGATGCAGAGCCGGCAGGCGAAAACCGGTGGGACCGATACCAAAACCTTGCAAGCGGTGGCGAACGATTACCTCGACATCAACAAAGCGCGTTTGGTGTTTGCGCCGCAACTGGCCTTGGTCAAGGAGATCATCCCGGAGTCGATTCAACTGAGCGCGATCCGCTTTGCGCAGGTCGCCGAGACGGTGGCTGGTCCGGCCGCACCCGCCGCGGGCGTGAGCGATGCGAAAGCGGCGCGGATGGCGAAGCCCAAGACCGTCGAGCGCTTGAATCTGGTGTTGGAAGGTTTTGCCACCAGTGCGCGTCCCGAAATTGAACTCGATCTTTTCATCAAGAGCCTCCGCACGCATCCGGTGTTCAGCAAATTGGTGGATGATGTTCGCCTTCGTGCCATCACCCGGTCGGGTGGCAAAGCGGACGGCGGCATGGTGACGCCCACGAGCGTGAGCTTCTCGATTGACTGCGTCTACAAGGAGGTCAAATGAAGCTCCTGAAGTTCCTGAAATCGTTGTCCAAAGAAAAACTACAGAAGTTTATCCTGACGGTCGTCATCTGTCTGATCGCCATCGGCGCCGTCGTCAACTTCTACGTGCTGAAGAACGTCCATGAATTATCCGTCGCAAAAGAAGCCGCCGGCAAACTGAAAACGCAGATCGACGAAGTGGAGACTGAGCAGAAAGGGGAGGCTGCGAAGGCCGCCCTGCGCGAGCAGCTTCGGGCGTTTCTCGGAGTGCAAGAACAGCGCTTGGTGCAAGGTGATTCTTTTAGTTGGATCGTGCGTGAGATGGCCTTGCTCGCAGAGAAACATCCCGTCCACGTTGCTAATGTGACGCCGGGCAGCAGCGCGCCATCCGTTTTGAAACCCCAATACGATCTCTACTCCACGCGACTGGAAGTAACCGGCGCGTATGATGATTTGGGGCGCTTCGTTCGCGATCTGGAAAATAGTTTCCCGACGTGCGCGATTCGCACGCTCGCGATGGTCGTGGCCGATGCCACGCGGAACGAATGCCGGATCAATCTTGAGCTGACATTGCTGATGCAACCCAAAGCGACTCCGACCAGCACTCCCGCCGCCGCGCCGGAAGTCATCGGAAAGAAGCCCAACGCATGAGAACCGGCCCCACAACTTTCGGCCTGCTGATCTGGTTGTTGATTTGCGCCTCGGCCGGCGCGCGCCCTGCGGGAACGCCGGCGGTGACACCGGCGGGATCACCAGCGCCGGTTAAATCCGGCGGATTCATGCCGGCCTTGAAACTGTCGACGTACGAGCCGACCAAGACCCGCGATCCATTCGCAAAGTCACAGGTCGTGGTTGCGGTGAGCAGTAACGCCCCGGCGACTGCCGTGCCGGTCGTCATGCCCGCGCTGCAACTCGACGGCATACTTTACGAACCCACTAATCCATCGGCGAGCGTCAACGGTCAGTTGTTGCTGTTGAACAAAACCGTCCGGCTCGACCCCACAGGGGCGAACATTCCCGTCAAAGCTGTCGCGATTACCCGGCAACGGGTGACGCTCGAAATCATGGGCCAGAAGGTGGAATTGCAGTTAAACCCCGACAAAGCGCCGGCCGGACAGTGACCCGGTGGCAATGGTCTGATTGGTGCTAAATGCAAATGACGAAGAAACAACCTAAAGCAGTCGGAGGGTTTCCAATGAATCGGCAGCTAACTATTATAATCATGTGCGTAGTGGTCGGACTTGCCGGCGGACTTCGTGCGCAGGACACGCCAGTGCAACCGCCGGCAGCTCCGACTCCGCCGGCCGTCGTGGCTGTGGAGAAAGTTGCTGCGGCACCCGAGGTGGCTGCAACACCTGTGGCCCCGGCCCAGCCGGAAGTGAAGCCCGCCGAACCGGCCAATGACCAAGTGGTGATTGATTATCACGAAGCCGATATTCAAAACATCATCCGCACGCTGGCCGCCAAATCCGGGATCAACATCATCGTCGGCGAAGAAGTGGTGGGCAAAGTCACGCTACACTTGGAAGGGGTCACCTATGCCGACGCGCTGCGGTTGATTGTCGAGTCCAAGGGGTACGCCTACGTCACCGACAAGAAGAACGTCGTGCGGATCAAAACGAAGGAATCGTTGGACGCCGAACCGGTCGAGGCGCGGCTGATCAGTTTGAATTACTCCAAGGCGGAAGAAGTGAAGAAGACGCTCGATGCGTTGCTTTCCCGGCAGGGGAAGATTCAGGTGGATACGCGGGGTAATGCGCTGGTGATCTTGGATACGCCGACGAGCCTGGCGAAGATTGCGGCGATTATCGAAAAGATGGACACGCAGACGACGCAGGTGATGATCGAAGCCAAGTTCGTCGAGACCACCAAGAACCCGAAGAAAGACTTGGGCTTGAACTGGAGCCAGACGCTGACCGACCACCGGTTCTCCGCCGGACCGTTCTCGCTCACGAAGGATCTGAATGGCGGACCCTGGGTGGCTTCGACGGCATTGCTGGATGCCGGGTCGGCGACCATGCTGTTTTCCTTCATGAGCAATGATACCGACAGCGAGCTGCTCGCCAGCCCGCGCGTCGTCACCATTGATAACGTCAAGGCCAAGATCGCGATTGCCCAGCAATATCCCATCCCGACTTTCACCTACAGCGAATCCAAGGGCGCGTTCTCCGTGTCCGGGTTTGAATACAAAGACATCGGCATCGTGTTGAACTGCATTCCGCATATCAACAAGAACGATTTCGTCACCTTGGAAGTCGCGCCCGAAGTCGGCAATCAGGCCGGTGTCGCCACGTTCCAAGGGATTGACATTCCGATCATCGACAATCGCACCGCGACCACGACCGTCCTGATCAAGAGCGGCAACACCTTGGCCATCGGCGGGCTGATCCAACAAGACACTCTCGACCGGCACACGAAGGTGCCGGTCATGGGCGACATCCCGGGCGTGGGCGCGTTGTTCCGCAGCAAAAGTTTGAGCAAAAAGAAACGCGAACTCTTAATCTTCCTGACGCCGACCATCGTCTCCCCCGAAGGCAATATCGAGGGCGGCGGCCTCACCGCGTTACCCAAGCAGGAACTGTATACCAATGACAAGTGGCGGCCAACCGACAACGCCAAGCCCGATGTGCGCAACTTCCTGCCGTGGGCGAAAAAGGAGCCCGCGCAGAACTTTTCTCCGAAGTAAGTGGAGTCGAAGCCACGTTCTCAACACTTCTGTCCCACCGCTGCGAATCGATTCTCATTTATGCGACAGGTGTGGTCCCGGGGACGCTCGTGAATAACGGCTGGCATATCCAGTGCTCACTATCAGTTGGCTCTCTTGATCATGTCCGTCAAGTGGGAAGGTTATGAAAACTACCAAGCTCACAAACGCCAACGGATTCAGCCTGATCGAGGTCGCGGTCGCCTTCGGCCTTCTCTCCATGCTCGCGATAGTCGTCTTATCGACCGGCGTGATGTTAATTCGGAAAGTCCGTTACAACATGGTCTCCACCGAAGCCCGGAATCTGGGGATCCAGAAACTCGAGGAAATCGCCGCCGGTGGCTTCAATAATATCGTCCTGCAAACCCCATTCGCGCCGCAAACGAATCTGATTCAAAACATCGACCCCGTCGTGATCCGGACCGTCGACATCGTCGGTCACGCGACAAACCTCACGGTCGTCTCGGACTTGGTGACGGCCAGCTATTTGGAAATTCACGTGAACGTGGTGTTCCAGTCGCCGGTCTCCAAACGGCGAATGACAAATACCTTTTCGACCATCGTTGGCAAATGAAAACTCTAATCTCACCCTCGCTTCGCCACGCCTGTCGGTCAGGATTTACCCTCGTCGAAATGATTGTTGCCACGGCGATCTCGCTCATGATTGTTGCTTCGCTCCTGAGCGGGTTTGTCTGGATGATCCGAGTCGCGGAGAAGGGGAATCACTATGCCGTCGTCCAACACGAGGCCGCGCGGTCGGCGCAGTTAGTGACCCGTTACATCCGCAACGCGGCGGCGATTGACTCGGTGGATACCAGCGGAAACTGGGTGCGCGTGAAAATGCCGAACGGCAAGATTAGTCAGTTTTCCTATATCGCCGATACAACGGCTTCCGGCTTGGGGCGCTTGACATTCTTTGGGGACATCACGCAAACCGCCTCAACCAATGTCGTGGCGGCCGGTTTGACGAAAGTCATGACGTATCCGGTCCGGAATATCTTTGAAAAAACAGGGGCCAATACCTTGCGGGTTGCCTACCGGGTCAGCCAACCCATCCGTGGCACCGATTGCGCCGCGGAGGTGGATACCGGGATTCGCTTGCGAAACTTTTGAGCGGATGGCCGCTCCAGTGAAGGAGAGAAACAAATGCAAAACAAACTCACATCCCACCCCGCCTCCGAGCGCGCCAGTGCTTTGGCCGCGACCATCATTCTGCTTGCCATCGCGGCCCTCGGGATTGGGGCCGTCCTGATGACGATGGGCGTCTACGCGGAAGCCAACCGGACCGAGTATAATTACGAGCGGGCCTCACAATTGGCCGATGCCGGTGTCGCGGCGGCCGTCATGGAATTGAATGCCGGCGCCGATGGCGTCATCACCACCAACCAATCGGCTGGATTCGTTTCCATGACGAACCGGTTCGGAACCGCCAAATGGAACTTTGAGACCACGGTTCAGGATCTCAACTCGACCAACAAACTCATTACCGCCACCGGCCGCTTTGACGGAGTCCGGGCGTCCGTCTCAGTCCAAACGGTTTATCACACCACCAGCGACACCATTCACTCCCTCTATGCGGCGGCTCTCTACGCCGGTAATTCGAGTGGGGCGACCAACTACAATCTGCAACTCGGCGGCACCGGCACGGGAGCGGACTTCGTGTTGGGCGATGTCTTCGTCAATGGTGCCATCACCATCACCGGTAATGCCCGGCTGCGGCATCCGGAAATCTACACTGACTCCAATGCCAATGGCCGGTGGGACGAAGGCGAACCGCACCAAGAATCCGGGGTCTCGCAGACCTTCACCAATCCGCTCTCGGCGAGCGCCTACGCGACCTATAATACAGCCACCAACGGCGTCGAGACCTACGGCAACAGCCGGTTCGACATGGGCGAAGCCTTCCGCGATACCATCGGCAACGGCATTTACGATACCGGTGAGGCTTATACCGATAGCAGCGGGAATGGCGTTTACACGTTCGGCGAACCATTTGTCGATGCCAATGGCAATGGTGTCTACAATGCCGGTGAAGGCTTTGTCGACAAGGGCAACGGCGTTTGGAATACCGGCGAACAGTGGACGGAGGACACCAGCCACGCGGAACGAGTGAATGGGAAGTACGATCCCGCCGGCGGCTATTGGAAGCTCAGCGGCAGCACGTGGTCGTGGAAAACCACGTACACGTCCGGCGGCCAGACGAAATCCTGCGCGAGCTGGCCCGCCGAGCTGTTCTCCGACGAAGGCAATGGCACGTGGGATACCGGCGAGACCTTTACGGACGTTAACGGTAAATATGACGTGGGCGAAGCCTATATCGACGACCGCAATGGCGTCTACGACTACGGCGCGCAAGCGACCGGCACCATCTCCGGCATGACGTCAGCCGGTGTCGGGCAGATGTCGGCCAACGGGAACGATCCCGTCATCACCCCCCCGGATCTCCCGCACATGTATTACTACCTCCCGAAGGCAGGCTTGGCGCCCGCCGACGCACTCCAGCGGTGGGGCTACGATATCAACGTCGCGTCCAACACCTTTAACAGTTCGGGTCAAATCACCACCCAATCGAATCCCGCCCATATGTTCGTCAAGAACCCGACGAACCGCACTTACACGAAGATCACCGGCCAAGACGATTATTTCCTGGAAGATCCGACTGACTCCACCTACACCAGCAGTTCGGCCAAGATCACCGTCAGTGCCACCGGTAACAACAAGGTCTATTTCGTGGATGGCAACCTGTACCTCCACAACCCAAACTCCCTGAACTATACCTTCCGCAATTCCGGGATCAAAATCACCATCGTCGCCCGCGGCAACATCACCCTCTCGGATGAGTTCTATTACAACGGCGGGACGACGAATCCACTCGACAGCGTGGCGCTGATCGCCATCAAAGATTCCGGGATAACCAACAGCGGCAACATCTACCTCGGCGACGCCCAGTTCGGTACCGGTGGCGAAATTCATGCCATGCTCTACGCCGAAAATGATTTCAAGGACAACAACCTAAACACCGCCAGCCAACCGTATCTCAGCGTGTTCGGCACGATGTCCGCCGGCAATCAAGTCGTCTTGAACCGCAGTGGCTCGAACCGCACCCGGCTGGACATCAAACTGGATGAACGCATCCGCTCCGGGATAGATATTCCGCCGGGTCTGCCCCCGGCTTGGGCGAACCAACGCGCCATCTACATCTTCAAAGGGTACAACCCAGTTGGTGGCAGCTACGTCGGCTATTCGCGACTCCAGTAGTCACGATTCAGCGAAGGCGAGATCGCGGCCCCGGGGTCGCGGACAACGAAGTGCCGATTTCAAAACGGTAGTTTCTGTACCCGAAGCGTGAGCTTCGGGCATTCCCCGGCAAACCGAAGCTCACGCTTCGGCTACAGTGGGCGAGTCGTCCCGTCCTACCGCCGTCCCCGTAGAACATGCAGCCTGCTTGTTCGTTCCGGTGGAATGCAGGGTGGCTCGCGCGGAAACCAAGCAAGATGCTTGTTCTACGGGGACGCCACGACTGGTCAAGCGCGCAAACGCAGGTCGAAAGCCGACGGCTACAGGCCGGGGGACTAATTGAATACTGCGTGCAATAACGCAGCTTCTACCGCAGAGCCGTAGATAATTTGAGTCCCACGCTTCCGATTGGCCAAACCTCAGTGAACGCGCCTGATTACTGCGCTAGGCACTACTGGACAAGAATCCGAGCGCGGGCGTAGGGCGAGTTAGTTGGGCCACCGCTCCCGGAGCCGGTTAGCGCGTTGATAAACTTCAGGGTCAGGGTCCAATTGCCATTGCCAGCTATACTCACGATTTGGACTGTTGCAAACCCAACGACCTGAATTGAGCCGTTGCCATTGGGAAAATCGACAACGAGCGGCATTGTCACGATTTGGCCCTGAATTGGGCGAAATCCATCATCAATGTGGGCGTTACCGGGGGTTGTCCCCAGAACTTGTCCGTTGGTGACGGTGCATTGGCAGCCGTTTTCCATTTCGGTCTGCCAGTCCTGCGAATCCAAAGTGTCGAGTTTTCCGAAATTTCCGGTGACCTTGTAATCATTCTTGAGGAGAGTAAAGATGGTGCCGGCAGCGACACTGGTGTAGTTGGTCTTCAACATAAATGGAATCATGCCGGTTGCCTGGCTGGGGTAGGAAAGTGCCGCAATCGAGCGGACGGCCGGCGTCATTTGTGACGTGCCGATAATGCCGCCAAAGAACAGCGGAACGGTGCGTTTCGCCGGTACCAGCACAGCATTGTAGGGGGTGGCATCGGCTGTGAATGTCTGGTTGGTGAAACTCCACCGACCGACTTTGATCTGCGTGTCGGCACTGGCGGAAATCTCACCGGCGGTCACGCCGTTGGCCGAGGCAATATTAGCCGCCTCGGTAATGACAGTGGCCTTGACGACTGCAGAATTCGTACATAATGCGACCGCGGCGAGCGCAGCCGCATCCGTGGCGGATTGTGCCTTTCGCTGCAGGCTGTAAACATTGGAGACATCGATCGATAAGGAGGCAAAGGCAAACAACGCCGCCATGAAAAATGTGACAAGCACCAGAGAAGAACCAGACTGGCGGCGATGTCGCGACGATGGGATATGACTCATGGTGTACTCCTGATTTTATCGGATAATCGTTGTGGCGGTGATTGTTTTGGTCGCTCCGCCGCCGGGAACCACGAACCTAATAATCAAAGGCAGCGGATAAGTGACTATATGCTATAGGCCTGTCCGCTGGGTAGGTTTGTGGGTGTTAGTGTGATCGTAGCCAGATTGGGATCAAGCATCGGTCCGACCGCGGCGCGCGCAAAGCCAATGGCGGTGTTGGAATTGATAATGGCCTGCCGCGCACCCACCGAGGAAGCATTCCGGACAGTGATGTACGCGGCAAAGATAAATCCGTATTGAATAATCGCAAACAACATTAATGCTAAAAGTGGCATTACCAACGCGAATTCAACCAATGATGAACCGTGATTTGCCCGTGGTCGGACTGAAGACGGAGAGTTGGAGGTCATAAGTTTCAATGCGCCCTTGATTGCGCACTGCAAATAGCACAATCCGCCCGGCTTGTCACTTAGTATTTTGGTGGCCGAAGCTTTAGAAGCCTTATATTTACTAGTGTGCAGGCACGCTCGACCTCCTGTAGCCGAAGCGTGAGCTTCGGGAATTCCCCGGCAAACCGAAGCTCACGCTTCGGCTACAGTCTGCGGAAATTCCCGGTGAGTTACCGGCGTCGCCCGTCTGTAAAAAATTCTGACAATCGGTGGCGGCAGTTTGGTCGTTGACCTAAAGGCTTTATTTACAAGGCTCTTGTCACAATGACGGGTTGGATTTGGTAGGTCTGTTGTCGGATTGCCTTACACATTGGGCTGGTGCTTTGATCGGATTTGGATGAAATATTGTAATTATGAAAACTCTTTAACCATTTGGTCATTAGTGCAATCCGAACTATGAATTGACCGTGTTCCATTTGAAATTTTTAATCTGGCACGGCTGTTGCGAATGGTGGTGTACGTAGTAGATGTAAATCAGAGTAGAAACGAAACAAAAACAAACAGGGTAATAGGGAGAAATTAGTGAAACAAAGATACTGGATGGGATTAGTAGCGGCAGCGATGCTGGTTAGCGGTGGGAAACCGGCTATGGCGCTGACGTGGACGGATGTGGACAGTGGCTATCCGCTGGCTTACTTGCGGTCAAGCAATCCGAGTTTCTCAAGCACGTTCAACATCAATGACGACGGATTCAACTCGGCAACCATGCAGGTGAATTCGGCGATCGCTTCGTTTGCCTTTGCGGACGACCTCGATAGCCAGCTCGAGTACGTCAACATCACAATCGATGGTTTGGCGTTGATCACCGGGCAGGAAATGGACGGCAGTCACTTTGCCTACGCGTGGTATAGCGGTTCTTTGAGCGGTATGATGCTGGGCGAACTGAATGGCACTGGGATTCTTTCCTACACGGTGACGGTAACCTCCGGGGACACGTACCTGAAGGTCGCCAAGCTTTGTGCGCAAGGCGGGATGAAAGATACCAACCGAGTTCCGGACGGTGGGATGACGTTGCTGATGCTCGGCTCGACCTTGACCGGCCTCGCGGTCTGGTCGCGGTCGCGCAAATTCACCTCCGTGAAATAGTTCGCGCTGCTCAATTCAACCCCGGCAGGTCAAAGGACTTGCCGGGGTTTGTTTTTGCAGCGCGCTTACTTTACTTCGAGCCGGCGCAAGATCCCGAACTTCTCGATCCGTTTCCGCAACGTCGCCCGCGTGATCCCCAACAGTTTCGCGCTCTGCACCTGATTGCCGCCGGTCTCACCCAATACCCGGATAATCAACTCCCGTTCCATCAGCGGAATCACCTTCAACGACTTATCCCGGCGCGCCAACGCCAATAACGGTCCGACCGCCGCATCCAACGCCGCATTCAAGTCCAGCGGTGTGGTGGCGGCCAGCCGCGGTTCGCGCACTTCCGCAGGCAAATCTTCCGCCACAATGTGATCGCCCCGCGATACCACGGCCGCGCGTTCGATGGTGTTTTCCAATTCCCGCACATTCCCCGGCCAGCCGTACTTCTCCAACAACCGCAACGCCGGCGCCGCGATCCGTTTCCCGCGGGCGGAAGAGGGGACGTTCTTCGCCAGTTTCTGGAGGAAGTAATCCACCAACACCGGCAAGTCATCCAACCGGTCGCGCAACGGCGGCAAATGCACCCGCACCACATTCAGCCGGTAATACAAATCTTCCCGAAACTTCTTCTCCGCCACCTGGCGCTCCGGTGCCTTGTTCGTCGCGGCAATGATCCGCACATCCACCGTGATCGTCTGATTGCCGCCGACGCGTTGAAACTCGCCATTCTGGAGCACGCGCAAGATCTTCGTCTGCGTCGAGAGCGGCATGTCCCCGATTTCATCCAGAAACAACGTCCCGTGGTCGCACTGCTCGAACTTCCCGATCCGTTTCTCCGCCGCGCCGGTAAACGATCCTTTCTCGTGTCCGAACAACTCGCTCTCCAACAGATTCTCCGGGATGGCGGCGCAATTGATCGCGAGAAACGATTTGTCCTTCCGGGGGCTGTGATGATAAATCGCCCGCGCCACGAGTTCCTTGCCGGTCCCGCTCTCGCCGGTAATCAACACCGTGGCCTCGGAGTTCGACACCTGGCCGATCATCTTGAACACCTGCTGCATCGCCTCGCTCTTGCCGACGATGCCCTCGGAGTAATCCTCCTTCGTCAGCAGCGGCTGATAGCTCACCACCTCGCGCATATCCTTCGCCGTCTTCAACGCCGCCGCGATCAACGTCTTCAACTTCGGCACATCCAGCGGCTTCAACACGTAATCGTACGCCCCAAGTTTCATCGCCTCGATGGCCGTCTGCGTCGTCCCGTACGCCGTCATCATGATGATCAGCAACTTCGGATTCAGTTCCCGGAGTTTCTTCAACGTATCCAACCCGTTCGTCGTGCCCATCCGCACATCCATGAGCACCAACTCCGGTTGCACGGCGGCGACCTGGTGAATGGCACTTGGCCCATCCGCCGCCTCGGCGATCGAAAGTTCCGGCCCTTCCAGATTCCGCCGAAACGCCCGGCGAATATCCGCATCATCATCCACGACTAAAATTTTATTCATCGCGCCCGCATCCTA
>JBAXYB010000089.1:0-12310 GCA_037127585.1 Verrucomicrobiota bacterium | reverse complement strand
CCCTCCAACATTTACCTTGCGCGCGGTCGCTGGCGATTTCATCATGCGCGGGCTATGCCTAATCGCGCTTGGTTTCAATGTATCAATGAACAATGCCGGGCCACGTACCGGCTGAATGAGATTATTTACCGCTGCCGGACGTGTGACTCGCTGTTGGAGGTGGCGCACGACATGCCGGCGTTGGCGGTGCGCGGGCCGGCGACGTGGAAGAAGTTGTTCGAGGAACGGTACAAGTCCAACGCCTGGCCGTATGGTTCGGGCGTTTGGGGAAAGAAAGAGTGGATTCTGCCGCAAGTCGCCGACGAAAATATTGTGTCGATGTACGAAGGCGGGACGAATCTGTTCTGGGCCGAGCGCTTCGGGAAAGTGATTGGCGTCAATGATCTGTGGGTGAAGCTCTGCGGCAACACACACAGCGGCTCATTCAAGGATCTCGGCATGACGGTGTTGGTTTCGCAAGTCAAACAGATGATCAGCGAAGGCGCACCGATTAAAGCCGTCGCGTGCGCGTCCACCGGTGACACGTCGGCGGCGTTGGCGGTGTATTGCGCGGGCGCGGGCATCCCGGCGATTGTGTTATTGCCAAAGGGGAAAATTTCGACCGCGCAACTCGTCCAGCCGATTGCCAACGGCGCGCTGGTGTTGTCGTTGGACACGGATTTCGACGGCTGCATGAAAGTCGTTCAGGAAATCACGAAGGACGAGACGATCTACTTGGCGAATTCAATGAACTCGTTGCGGATCGAGGGCCAGAAGACGGTCGGCATCGAGATCTGTCAGCAGTTCGATTGGGATTGCCCCGACGTGATCGTCATCCCGGGCGGCAATCTCGGCAACGTCTCGGCGCTGGGGAGCGGGTTGTTGATGATGCGCGACCTCGGGTTGATCACGAAGTTGCCGCGGATCGTCGTCGCGCAGGCTGAGCGCGCGAATCCGTTGTACCGGTCGTACCTGAAAGATTTCGCTAGCTACGAGCCAGTGCAGGCGCAGAAGACATTGGCCAGCGCGATCCAGATTGGGAATCCGGTCAGCTATGCGAAAGCGGTGCGCACGCTCCGGCAGTTCCACGGCGTCGTCGAACAGGCGACCGAACAGGAACTGGCCGACGCGTCGGCGCTCGGTGATCGGACCGGCATGTTCAACTGCCCGCATACCGGCGTGGCGTTGGCGGTGTTGATCAAGATGCTCAAAGCCGGGCAGATCGACAAGAAAGAGAAAGTCGTGGTGGTCTCGACTGCGCACGGATTGAAGTTTACCGATTTCAAAGTGCAATATCACGAGGGCAAGCTGCCGTTCCCGTCTCAGTATGCGAACAAGCCCATCGAACTCGCGCCCACCGTTGCCGCTGTCAAAGAAGCGCTCGCGCAAACGTTGAAGAAAGGGATCTAAGCGATGCCAAAGAAATCTTCCAAGTCCTACAAACCGGCCACGCTCGCCATTCACGGCCCCGAGCGCGAACCGAAAGCGCACTTTGCCGTCTCCACGCCAATCGTGCAGACCTCGAACTACTACTTCGACTCGACGGCTGACGTCTTGGAATTCATGCAAGCCAAGACCGATGGCCGCGTAATCCGCGAACACGAGTACGGCCGGTACGGCAACCCGACCCAACAGGAATGCGAACGCAAACTCGCCGCCATCGAAGGCGCCGAGCGCGCGTTGCTCTTCTCCACCGGTATGAGCGCGGTAGTCATGGCGTTGATGACGTACATGCGCCGCAACGGCCACATTATCTTCACGAAAGATTGCTACCGGCAGACGCGCGATTTCGCCACGAACATCCTGGCCGAGTTCGGCATGCAGGTGTCGATTGTCGATCCGACCGCGGACGCCATCACCAAGGCCATCAAGCCCAGCACCAACATCATCTTCACCGAGTCGCCAACCAACCCGTACCTCCGGGTGCTGGACATCCCGGCCGTCGTGAAAGTCGCCCGGCAACACAAAATCCTCACGATGATCGACGCCACCTTGGCGACGCCGCACAACATCAAACCGCTCGCCCTCGGCGTGGACATTGTCATTCACTCGGCCACCAAATATCTCGGCGGCCACAACGATTTAATGGCCGGCGTTGCCCTCGGCAAAAATGATTTGCTCACCGACCTCTACCGGATGCAGCGGATGATGGGCTCGACGCCAGGGCCGTTCGCGTGCTTCCTGCTCGAACGCGGCCTGAAAACTTTCAGCCTCCGGATGGAGCATCACAACCGCGCCGGTCTCGCCGCCGCGAAGATGCTGGAAGCGCATCCGAAAATTGAGAAGGTCTGGTATCCCGGTCTGGCGTCACACCCCGACCACCAAATCGCCGCCGAACAAATGTGTGGCTTTGGCAGCGTCATCACCTTCCTCGTCAAAGGTGGCGACAAAGAAACGCGGAAGTTCATCGACGCGCTGGAATTGTTCCTCATCACCCCCAGTCTCGGCGGCAGCGAAAGTCTCGTCACGCAGATGGCGATGATGTCGTTCTTCGATTACCCCGAAGAATACCTCAAATCCATCGGCATGGTGGACAACCTCGTCCGCATCGCCCTAGGCCTCGAGGATGTAGACGATCTACTGGCGGATTTGCAGCAGGCGTTGGCGAAAGTGTAATCGGACGGCGCTGCGCGCCGTCCCTACCGGGTTGGATGTTGGTAGGGCGCTCGCGCCGCGAGCGCCGAGATTTACCATCATCGCTCGACATCATTTCGACCCACGTTTAAACTTCGCGACATGACACCGCCGGTCCGTAAGGATTTGCCTCACGCTGTTCCATTGTCCATCCGGCCCGACGAAGCTATCTTCTTCATCACGATTTGTTGCCAGGCTAAAAGTCAGAATCAGCTATGCCTGCCGGAAGTGGCGGCGCAGTTGTTAGATTCCATCAAGTTCCGTCACGCGAAGGGCGATTGGTGGGTGTCCATTGCGCTGTTAATGCCAGATCATCTGCACGCGCTGGTGTCGTTCCCGTCCGGGAAGGACATGCCGTCGCTGGTCTCGCTCTGGAAGCAATACACCGCTGCCAAGTTCGGCATCAAATGGCAGCGGGATTTCTTCGATCACCGGTTGCGGAGCGATGAGAGCCTACGCGACAAAGCGGATTACATTCTGAATAACCCGGTGCGACGAGGGCTGGTACAAAAGCCAGAAAACTGGCCATATGTTTGGTGGCCTAAACCGTGACGGACGGCGCGGCGCGCAGTCCCTACCGGAGTTGTTGTGTTCGGAGTGGTCGTTGGTAGGGCGCTCGCGCCGCGAGCGCCGCCTTGTGCTACCGCCACTCGTGCTTTGGGTACTTGCGCTGCAACTCGATCTTTAACTTCGGATATTGCTCGCGCCAGAAACCGAGGAGATTCTCAGTGGTTTGAATGGGGCGATTGTTCGGCGCGAGAACTTCGATGCGTAACGCCACGCGTCCGCTGGCAATTGTCAGCGAGTTTGTGCCGTACAAATCTTGGATGCGTGCGGCGAGCGTCGGCGGACCGTCGGGCGAGTATGTGACCTTGGCGCGGCGACCGGACTTCAGTTCGATGCGCTCCGGTGTGTATTCCTCCACCCACGCTTGCTGCTGACTGGAGAGCCAGGACTTCACGACCGGCCAAACCGGCTTGTCTTTGATGTCTTTGTAACCGAACGCGCCGAGGCAGAGTTGTTCGATCAACGTCGCCCGGTCCTCCTCGGTGATGCAGGGCAGTTCCAGCTCCGGCATCCATTCGCGCAACCAGTTCAACCGGAGAATCCACTGCTCGACCGCTTCGTTCCATTCATTCAGTACGAGTCGTTTCGCGACCACTTCGACGGCAAGAATCCGCGCGGCATCTTCGCGCGGCACGTCATCGGTCGGTTTTGATTCGAGAACTAGATCCCGAAATTTGCGTTGCACCCGGCACACCACTCGGCGGGTGGTCGTGTCAAATGCAACGTCACGTTTCTCCTCGAAATCTTCGGGGAAGAGATCGCGCAGCCATTCTTCTTTGATCGCGGTGCAGAGATTTAACAGGACATTCAGTTCCTTTCCCTGAATCTCCGCTATCTCGGTGGCCACAAATACCGGCGCAGTGACGACCGATTCGCGCGCCAGTACGCCGCGCCGGCCATGCACGATGTCACAGCGGAGTGTCCCGGCATCACACCGTTTTGCCAGATGGTCGGAGAAGCCAACGAGGATGCAACGTTGAATGGCTTCGTTCGTGGTTTGCTTTTCGCTCACGTCGAGTTTCTCGCGCCTGGCGATATCGATGAACTGTTCGTAGAGCGGCCCGACTTGCCGGGCCGACAGAGCGTGAATGCCGAGGGCTTTGCACCGGCGGAGGTCGTAACCGTTCCGGTCGGCGTACCGCCACGCGCGCATGAGGACGAACATATCGGAAGCGTTCTCACCACCGAAAAGCTCGTCGCGCGAGTCGCGGATTTGCTTGCCGTCGCCGCGCGTGAGCAGCGACCGGCCTTGAGTTAGTGCTGCGATGAGCGCGATTTGCCGGACACAGCCGAATTCGTGAGCCGCCAGCAGCATGCGGGAGTACCGAGGATGCAACGGAAACGCGAGCATTCGGCGACCGAGGGGAGTGATGCCAGTAGCGCGGGCGTCCCGCCCGTGTTGTTGTGTTGCTAGGGGCGGAACGGCCGGGACGGCCGCGCTACTGGACAGTGCGCCCAAATCCACCAACAAAGTTTCCGCCCGTTCGAGCGAACGCGGGTCGGGCGCTTCGAGCCAGCGGAAAGACTTAACATCGTCCACGCCGCTGGCTTTCAATGTGAGCACAACCTCCGCGAGGTCGAGGCGTTTGATCTCCGGTAACTCTTGCGCCGGACGGGATTCGTGTTCACGTTCGGTCCAGAGTCGCAAACTGATACCGGGGGCGGTTCGGCCGGCGCGGCCGGTGCGTTGGTCGGCGCTGGCGCGGCTGATCTTTTCGATGAGGAGTGTGTTGATGCCGCGATGCGGGTCGTACCGGGGGATGCGGGCGAGGCCGCTGTCGATGACGAGGCGGACGCCGTCAATGGTGAGCGAAGTTTCGGCGACGTTGGTGGCGACGACGACTTTGCGGAGATCGTACCGGGCGACGGCGGCGTCTTGTTCGTGGGGCGGGAGTTCGCCGTGCAAGGGCAAGACCATGAACTTGCTGCCGAGCATGTCTTTGACGGCTTGGACGGTGCGGCTGATTTCGTAGCCGCCGGGCATGAAGATGAGGACATCGCCTTCGCGGTGTTGCCGGACGAGGCGTTCGCATTCTTCGGCGGCCACATCCCAGACCGGCATGTCACCGACGGATTGGGTGAGATATTGAGTCTCGACCGGGAAGGTGCGGCCTTTGGATTCGAGGATGAGACAGGGTTGCAGGTATTTCTCGACGGCCGCGACGTCGAGGGTTGCCGACATGACGATGATGAGGAGGTCGGGGCGCGTGGTTTCTTGAATCTGCAACGCGCGGGCGAGGGTGATGTCGCCGTAGAGATGGCGTTCGTGGAATTCGTCGAAGAGGATCGCGCTGATGCCGGAGAGTGTGGAGTCGTTCAGCATCTGCCGAAGCAAGATGCCTTCGGTGACGTACCGGATGCGAGTCTTGGCGCTGGTTACGTTGTCGAGGCGGATTTGGTAGCCGACTTCGTCACCGACTTTGCCGCCGCGAGATTGGGCGACCCAGCCGGCAAGGAGTCGGGCCGGGAGGCGGCGGGGTTGGAGAATAACGACTTGGCCGGTGTCGAGTTTACCGGCATCGAGTAGGAACTGCGGGACTTGTGTGGACTTGCCGGAGCCGGTGGGGGCGGTGAGGATGAGCCGCCGGTATTTCGCGGCGGCGGCAATCAGGGGAGCGCGAAGTTCCGCGATGGGAAGGTTCACGTCGCCTGCGGAGCGAGGGCGACTTTCTTCGCGCGCTTCTTCGGTTCGGCTTTGGCGAAGACGCCCATCTTGCGGAACTTTTTGTAGCGCGCATCGAGTAACTCACCGGTCTTCTCGTCCATGAGTTTTTCGAGATTCTTGAGAATGGCTTTCTTGAGCGTCGCCGCTGTGGCGTCGTAATCTTTTTGGGCGCCGCCCAGCGGTTCGGGGAGGACTTCGTCGACGATGCCGAGTTCGAGTAAATCTTTCGCGCTGATCTTGAGAGCGGCGGCGGCTTGGGCGGCGGCGGCGCGGTCTTTCCAGAGAATCGCGGCGCAACCTTCGGGGGAAATGACGGAATAGTAGGCGTTCTCCATGATGAGGACGCGGTCGCAGACGCCGATGCCGAGGGCGCCGCCGGACCCGCCTTCGCCGATGACGATGGCGATCATGGGGGTTTTGAGGACCATCATTTCGCGGAGGTTGACGGCGATGGCTTCGGCGATGTGGCGTTCTTCGGCGCCGACGCCGGGGTAGGCGCCGGGAGTGTCGATGAAGCAGATGACCGGTAGGTCGAATTTCTCAGCGAGCTGCATCAGGCGGAGTGCTTTCCGGTAGCCTTCGGGGTGCGGGCTGCCGAAGTTGCGCATTAAGTTTTCTTTGGTGTCGCGGCCTTTTTGTTGGCCAATGACCATGACGCGCCGGTCGTCGATGGTGGCAAAGCCGCCGATGATGGCGTGGTCATCACCGAAGCGCCGGTCGCCGTGGAGCTCGGTGAAATCGCTGGCGATGCGTTGGAGGTAGTCGAGCATGTACGGGCGCTTAGGATGCCGGGCGAGCTGGACGCGTTGCCACGGGGTGAGATTGGTGAAGACTTCCTTGCGGGTTGTCTCCAGCTTTTCTTCGATGGACTTGATCTGCGCGGATAGATCGATCTTTTGTTCGTCGGCTTGTTTGCGGAGTTCCTCGATGGTTTGCTCCAGTTCGACGATGGGTTTTTCGAATTCGAGTGTGAAGAGGCGCATTATTTTCTCCAGTTAGTCGTGAATGGTGACCGGCGTCCCGACCGGTAGGATGGTGTAGAGCTCGGCGACGTCGGCGTTCAGGAGGCGAACGCAGCCGGCGCTGGCTTGTTTTCCGATGGAGTTCGTGTCCCACGTGCCGTGGAGGCCGTAGCCGCGAACGTCGAGGCCGAGCCAATGGGTGCCGAGAATATTCTCGGGATCGCCAAACGGGATGGTCTTGCCGTCGCCCCGATGCCACGGCGGGCTTTCGACTCGGGTCGTGATCTTGAATTCGCCCGTGGGCGTTTTGCTGAACTGCCCGGTGCCGACCCGGTAGCGCTTGAAGAACTTGCCGGCGTCGGTGACGGTCAGGGTGTTGGCGGACTTGCTGACTTCGACGGCGAACTTGCCCTGATAGATGCGGAGCCGGTCGCCGAGGCGGATTTTGTCGGTGGTGAGATTGTTGGCTTTTTGGATGAGTTCGATGGTGGTGCCGTATTTGGTGGCGAGTTTGCCAAGGGTGTCGCCGGCGACGATGGTATGATCGACTTTTTGTGGCGCGGGGACGCCGGTCAGGATGATCTGAAGGTTGAGTTCGCCGAGCGAGGCGTTGGCTTGGTCGGTCGCGATGTCTTGTAACAGGGTGCGGGCGTCGGCGAGTTTGCCATCGCGTTGGAGCGCGAGGGCTTGGGGCAGCCGGTCGTCGACCGGCGGCGCGGCGACTGGGGTGACATTGGTGACAGGCGGGGCCGGGGGCGGCGGGACGGTGGCCGGTTTCCGATCACAGCCAGCGAGCAGCAACGCCATGAGAGCTAAACAGAGCCAGTCGTTCATGATTGCAGGTCGCGTACGACCAGACCCATGGAAGGGTAGCGACGCGTGACATCCTTTTCAAGACATTTGAGGACCACCCGCTCAATAACGGGCGGAATCCCCGGCAAGTGCGCGCGCAACGGTTTCAGGTGTTGATCAAAGTCCGCATACTTCTGGAGCACCTCATCGCGCGTGTCGCCGGTAATGGGGCGCTTGCCGCTCAATAATTCATAAACAGTCAGGCCGTAGGCGAAAATATCGGCGCGCTCGTCGACCGGCTGGCGCATGATCTGTTCGGGAGCGAGATAGGCCGGTGTTCCGGAGAGCTTCGAGACTTTGCGCGGCGTGGCCGGCCGGGGAATGGCGAGATCGAAGTCAATAATCTTAGGGTCGTAGGTGCGCGAAATGAGGACGTTTTCCGGTTTGAAATCGAGATGCAGGAAGCCGCATTCGTGGACGTGCGCCAGCCCGGCGGCTAGCCCGATGAGTAGTTTCATCTGGTTGGCGCGCAATTGCGGGTCGCTGCGCAAGATGCATTCCTTAAGATTCGCGCCGTCGACGTATTCAAGGATGCAATACCGGCGACCGCGGAACTTGCCGGACTCGTGACAGTGGACAACGTTGGGATGATCGAGGCGGCTGGCGACGACGCAACCCGCCCGAAAGCGTCGGCTCTGGGTCCAATCGAACCGGAATTGCGGCAGCAAGACGCGCAAGACAAAGCGTTGGCCGCTCCCGTCCATGACGAGAAAAATCTCCGCCATACCACCTTGCGCAAGGCGTTCGAGGACGGTGTAGTTAGCGTAAGAGCTGCCGATCATGCGTGGTGGAACCGTAACGAAGCCCCCCCTCTTTTGCAACGCCGAATCCCTACGTGATCGACCGGTCTTGGGTTCGCTTTCTCAAACAATCTCGACTGGACACTCCGGTAACGAATCCAGGAACGTCCGGCCATAGCGCTTTGTCAGGATGCGGTTGTCGAGGATGACGATGATGCCGTGGTCGGTCTTGCGCCGGATCAAACGCCCGACGCCTTGCCGGAGTTTCAAGACGGCTTCTGGTAGGCTGTACTCCTCGAATGCACTGCCGCCACGGGCTTCGATGGCTTCGATGCGCGCCTCGGTCAACGGCTGATCGGGTACGGCAAACGGCAGCCGCGTGATGATGACGTTGCTCAACGCCGTACCCGGCACGTCCACGCCTTGCCAGAAACTTTCCGTGCCGAACAACACGCTATCGACGTCCTCCTTGAACGACTTGAGCAGTTGCCGGCGCGATGTGCCTTGGCCTTGCGCGAGCAGATCGACGCCGAGCTCCTCACAGAACTCCGTCATCTCTGTCGTCGCCGTTTGCAGGAGTTGGTAGCTGGTGAACAACACAAGCGCTTTGCCGTGCGTGAGCTTGATGAAATGTTTGAGCCAGCGGACGAGCGCATCCTTGTATGCCGGCTCGCGTGGGTCGGGCATCGTTTTGGGAATGTAGAGCTTCATCTGCCGCTGAAAATCAAACGGCGAACCGACCTGCAACGTCTCCGCGCCGGTCCCACCGATACGCGTCAGGAAATAGTCGAGCCGGTTGCGCACCGCCAACGTCGCGCTCGTGAGCACGACCGACTCATGTGCGTCGAACAGCATGTCGCGTAAGTACGGCGCGACGTCGATTGGAGCAGCGCGCAATTCGAGGTTGGTCTGCCGCGAGCCGGTGCGTTCGACCCAGTAGACGTGTCCGTCGAGCGACTGATTGAGAAACGTGCTCACCGTGGTGCGCACGTCGTTGGCGCGCCGGCGCCACTCCTGCAATTCCTCGCGCAACTCCTTGTCCTCGGTCAACACGCATAACTCGTTCACGCCTTCGATGAGTTTGCCGAATGGCGCGGAAAGCGTATCCGGCACGATATTGGGCCGGCGGATGCGCAACGCTTTAGGAACACCGCCGTCCCGGCGGTCTTGGTTTGCCTGAGCGACCGCCGGGGACGGCGGCGTTCCAACACAGCGCTGAATGTTCTCGAAAAACTCCTCCGCGACTTCCAGCGTACCGGCGACTTGCCGGGCGAGATCGCCCCGGCGCGTTTTCGCCACGAGACCTTTCTCCGATTTCGGATTCCACAACCGGTGCAGCAACCAACGCACGCCACCCGCCGACAAACTCAGTCCGATGTGCTCCGACGCGACCGCTTCGAGTGTGTGCGCTTCGTCGAGGACGACAAACTCAAACGCCGGCAACATCACGCCGCGGTCTTCCTTCTCGTCGTCCTCCTCGATGGCCTCGCGCAAGGCAAGTTCGGTGAAGAAGAGATGATGATTGGCCACAAGCAAGTCGCCGGTCAGCATCGCGCGCCGGGCTTGCTGATAGAAACATTTCGCGCCGTCCTTCTCGCAACGTTTCGGCGTGCACAGGCCGCGCTCGGAGCTAACTTCCGCCCAGACTTTTGGATCTGGCTGCAAGTCGAGATCGGACAGCGAACCGTCCTTTGTCGTTTTCGCCCACTCCGCGATCCGGTGCAGCTCGCTCAACTCCGCGCCGGTAAACAGACTCGTCGCGTCCTGCAACGCGCGCTTGAGCCGACGTGGACAGAGGTAATTGGCCCGGCCTTTGACGAGCACGGCCTTGAAATCCTTGCCGAGAAGTTTGTGCAGGTACGGAATGTCTTTCTCGATGAGTTGTTCCTGGAGATTGATCGTGTGCGTCGAAACGATGACGCGTTGTTTGCTAGCCAGTCCCGCGAGGATGGCCGGGACGAGATACGCAAATGATTTGCCGACGCCCGTCCCGGCTTCCACGGCCAGATGCCGGGAAGAGAGCAGGGAACGCGCAACGGCGACCGCCATCTGTTGTTGTTGCGGGCGGAACTCAAAGTGTTTCCCGTCGGAAAGTAAGCCGGTCGGGGAGAAGATGCCTTCGACTTGCTGGAGCAAATCGGCATGCGCGGCTTCGGCATCACTAACGGGGCGAATCACGGCGCTACCGTAGGGTAAGCATCATTGCTTGCAAATGAAATCTGCTGTGGTGTAGCCGCGCCTCTACGAGGCGCGAGTCGTTAGATTGTCGAGAGTCAACGCCTCATAGAGGCGTTGCTACACCGGCGGGCAACCCGCACTACAAGTTACCGGCTCATTGATGCGGCGCGCTTCACTAGCTCCGCAAACTCACTCCGGTACCTCTTCACGTCGCGACCGCGGCCGGCTTCGGCTAGTTCTAACGCTAGGTCGAGAGTCGATTCGCCTTTGTAGCCGGAGTCGCGCAATACCATCCCGAAGGCGGCGACGGCGGCGGCGAATTGGAAGTCGTCGCTGGCGGTGCGCCAACGGAGGCCGGAGTTCTTGAGCGCGGCAGTGAGCAGTTGGCTCTTGTCGGCATCGGGGTTCTTGTAGCGGAGCTTGACCGTGGCCCATTCGCCGGCAACAGCGGGACGGTTCTTCGCCGGTTGGTACTTCAACGCATCGACACCGGGTTCGCCGACGGCTTCACCTGCCGGCACGATCTCGTAGAGCGCGGTGACGGTGTGGCCGGCGCCCAGGTCGCCGGCATCTTTCCGGTCGTTGTTGAAGTCGCGGGCGGCGAGCTGGCGCTTTTCGTAGCCGATCAGCCGGTAGGCTTGGACTTGGGCGGGATTGAATTCCACCTGGAGCTTCACGTCCTTGGCGACGGTGATAATCGTGCTGCGGGCTTGGTCGACGAGGACTTTGCGGGCTTCGTCGAGGTCGTCGAGGTAGGCGTACTGGCCGTTGCCTTTGTCGGCGAGCTTTTGCATCGTGGAGTCTTTGAGGTTGCCCATGCCGAAACCGAACACACTGAGAAAAACGCCGCTCTTGGCTTTGTCTTCGATGAGGCGGGTGAGTTCGCTCTGGTCGGTGATGCCGACGTTGAAGTCGCCATCGGTGCAGAGGATGACGCGGTTGACGCCGCCTTTGATGAAGTTTTCCGAGGCTTGCGCGTAGGCGTGTTGGATGCCTTCGCCGCCGTTGGTGCTGCCGTCGGCGCTCAATTCGTCGATGACGGACAGGATGCGCCGGTGATCGTCGCCGCGGGTGGACGAGAGCGCGATCCGCGAGTTGCTGGCGTAGACGACGATGGAGACACGGTCGCGAGCGGTGAGTTGCGGGACGAGCAGCCGCAACGCCTGCTTGATTAGCGGCAGTTTGTTCGCGGGCTGCATCGAGCCGGAGACGTCGATGAGGAACACCAGGTTGAGTGGCGGTTGTTCGCGGCCGGTGAAGTCTTTGGCTTTGAGGCCGACGAGGGCGAGTTGGTGGGCGGGATTCCACGGGCATTCGCCCATCTCGACATAGAGCGCGAACGGTTCGCGACCACGCGGGGCGGGGTAGTCGTAGGAGAAATAGTTGAGCATCTCCTCGATGCGCACGGCATCGCGCGGTGGCAACTGATTGTTCAGGAGAAACCGGCGGATGTTGGAGTATGACGCGGTGTCCACGTCGAGCCCGAAAGTGGACAGCGGTTGGTCGGTGACGGCGCAGAACGGATTGTCGTAGACCGGTTGGTAGCTTTCGCTGCCGGGAGTGTTGATGGCATCTTTGGATCTGATTTCGCGTCCTTTTTGTGCGAAGTCTCTCTCTTCGGTCTGCGCATTGAGTCGGTCATCGTCACGATCGCCCGCTGGGCTGCCCACACTTCGTCCTGTCGCGTTGTTGAGAGGGATGTTGTTTGCGTACAACCCGCCGTCGTTACCGGC
>JBAXYB010000088.1:0-12437 GCA_037127585.1 Verrucomicrobiota bacterium | reverse complement strand
TTCAAGAGCATGAGCGAACACACCTTCGTCTCCATCAGCCGGCAGGCGTCCGCCGTCACGCGCTTGAGCACGTCTTCGAGATTCAAAGACGAATTGATCGACTGCGCGACGTGGAACAGCGCTTCGAGTTTGCGGGCGTTGTGCGCGACGGCTTCGTAGAGCCAGGAATTGTGGATGACTTGCGCCGCCTGATTTGCCAGCGCCACCAGCAAATCTTCTTCGGCCTGACTGAATGCGTCCGGGCGCGTCGAGTCCACATTGAGCACGCCGATGAGTTGGCCTTCGAGCAGCAGCGGCACCGCCAACTCGCTGCGAATATCCTGCCGGACGGAAATGTAACGCGAGTCGGTCGTCGTATCGGCCAAGCGCAACGGCTTGCCGGTCTTCGCCACCCAACCGGTCACACCTCGGCCAATGGCGAGCTTGAGTTGCCGGGCTTCGTCGCTCAAACCGATGGCGACTTCGATTTCGAGGAGGAGCGTGTGCGGGTCCAGCAGCACCAGCGAACCGCTCGTCGCTTTCATCAACTCGACGGCTTCCCGGAGGACGAGGCCGAGCACGGTGGCCGGTTCGAGTGACGAATTGATGACGCGGCTGACGCGCGCCAGCACTTCATAATGCCGGAGCTTTTCGTCACTGGCGGCAGGACCGGGAGTGGTACGCGGGCGACGGCTCATGGTGTGCGCGTTCCACTATCGCCGAACGCAGGAGAAGTCAACTGCAACCCCGCCCCCGATTTCAACTTGTGGACACGAGCGTGGCGTGCCAATGCTGGCCGAAACAATGGCGACAAACTCGTTCACCGCTTGGACCAAAATCGATTGTGAACAGACGATTCCGCAGCGGTTCGCCGCGATTGTTGCGCAATTTCCCGGGCAGGTTGCCGTCCGGACTCGGACGACGACTTGGACTTACCGCGAGCTAAACCACCACGCCCAATCCATCGCAGCCGCCTTGCGCGAACGTCGCGGTGACGTGTTGGAGCCGGTGGGACTGCAATTTTCCCAAGGCGCATGGATGTGCGCCGCCACGTTGGGCGCGTTGCTGGCGCGCAAAATCTATGTGCCGCTCGATAACACTTTGTCACCGGCGCGGCTAGCCGAGATTGTGGCCGAGGCCGAGATCAAAGTGGTGCTTGCCGATGTCGACCAGACCGGCGCTGTGAATGTCACGAGCCTTACGGCCTCCGAAAACTTCAGTCCGCCGGCGGCGGATTGCCACGAGCCCGCCTACATTTACTTCACGTCCGGCACCACCGGTAAACCGAAGGGCGTCGTCGATTCTCACCGGAATGTGCTGCACAATATTTTGCGTTACACAAACCAGTTGCACATCGGGCCGTCAGATCGACTCACGCTGTTGCAGGCCCCGGCGTTTAGCGGTGCCGTCTCGTCGTTCTTCGCGGCGGTCTTGAATGGAGCGACGAGTTTGCCGGTCGCGGTCCACGCGGAGAATCCCGATGCGTTAGCCGAATGGCTCATCGCGGAACGCGCGACGATGATCCATTGCGTGCCGGCGTTGTTTCGGAGTTTGCTCCGCGCCGGGCGCCGGTTTCCCGACGTCCGCGTCATTCGCCTCGAAGGCGATCAAGCGTCGCACCTCGATGTGGAGTTGTACCGGCAACACTTCGCGCCGCCGTGCCTGCTGGCCAATGGACTCGGCGCGACCGAAATGGGTTTGGCCCGGCAATGGATTATCGATCACACCACTGCCGTTCCCTCGGGAATTCTCCCGGTCGGCTATCCTGTGCCGGATGTGCGGGTGCTGATCCTCGATGAAACCGGGCAAGAGGCCGGCCTCGACCAGATTGGCGAAATTGTGGCGGAGAGTGATTACCTCGCGCTCGGTTATTGGAAAAACCCTGCCGCCACCGCCGCGCGATTCTTCCCGGGGCCGGTCCGCAGGTACCGAACGGGCGACCGCGGCCGACTCCGGGCGGACGGCTGTTTGGAATTTCTTGGGCGCACGGATTCACGTCTCAAGATTCGGGGTCAATTGGTGGATTTGGCCGAGGTGGAAACGGCGGTGCTGGCGCTCCCGGCAGTCCGCGAAGCGGCCGTTGTGGCCCGGGCGAATCAATGGGGCGAGAACGAGCTTGTGGCGTTTGTCGTCGGGCCGGTCACCGAGCTACGCGTCCAACTGGCGTCGCGCGTACCGAGCGCGATGGTGCCGGCGCGGTTTGTCCCGGTCGAGCGGTTGCCGCTGAACCAGAATGGCAAGATCGATCGCCGCGCGCTCCAAACAACGGAACTCGCGCCGGCCAGCCCGGTGGTTGGGTTGGCCCCCCAGACTGCGGCGCAAGCGAAGCTCGCCGCGATTTGGGCGGACGTACTCCGGCTCGACTCCGTCGCGGTCGATGCGCAATTCCTCGATGTGGGCGGAAATTCGTTGCGCGCCATCCAGATTCTCGCGCGCGTCCGTGACCAGTTCCAAATCCAGCTTACGCCCCAGGAATTCTTCGATGCCCCGACGATTATCGAGCAAGCCCGGTTGCTGGAGAATGCGGGGTTGGTTTAGAGGGGAGGGCGAGGCTCCCGCCGAGCCGCAGCACCCCAAGGCTCGGCGGGAGCCTCGCCCTCCCAACGGGTGGGGAAGTTTTGGGTCGGTTCTTAGCTCGCAAGTAGTTGAATGGCGGACTCGAGTCTATCTTTGATTTGGTCGAGGCGGGCCGGGTCGCTGATCTGTTTGCCGCTGAAATCTTGCACGTAGAACGAGTCAATCGCCGCGCCTTTCTCCGTGAAGATTTTCGCGAAACTGATGTCGAGGCCGAGCGCGCTGAGTGTATTGGTTAGCGTGTATAGCAGGCCGACACGATCTTCGGTTTGAATTTCGACGACCGTCCGGGTCTGGCTGATCTCGTTGTCGAAGTCGATGATCGTCGGGACGCGAACTTCCCGGATGCGCGGGGCGACGCCGCGTTTGGCGCGAATCTTTTCGAGCACTTGCCGGAAGTCGATGTCTTCTTTGTTGGAGAGCGTCCGCTGTAACATCTCTTCGGTGGCGGCGATTTGTTTCGGGTCGCTGACGGCTTGGAGGTCGCGGTCGCAGACGCCGAACTGGTCGAGCACGACGTGGTCGCCACGGGTGTAGATGTGGGCGCTTAGGACGTTCAACTCCGCGGACGCAAACGCGCCGGCAATCTTGGAGAACAGTCCGAGCCGGTCCCAGGTGCAAAACGAGACGCGCGAATACGCCTGCGCCGGAAAGGATTCCCACTGGATGACCGGCACGAGGGTGTCCTCGGCGGCTTCGACTTCCAGTTGGCGCATGAGGAACCGGTGGATCAGCAACAGATGTTGCGCGGCCTCGTCGGCGCTGGTGTTGATGTAGTAGCTGGCCGGCATCAATTCGAAGTGCGAGTAAATCTCCTCCAGCGGCAACTGGTCCTTCAGCTTCGCGCTGACTTCTTTGTAGAGCTGCTCGATTCGTTTGGAGAGAATACTCTTGGCGCGCTCGCCGCCATCGAGCGCATGCTTGGTCCGGTTGTAGAGTTCCCAAAGCAATGCTTGCTTCCACTCCGACCACGTCTTGATGCTGGTGCCGGCGGAGTCGGCAAAAGTCAGGAGCATCAAACTGTCGAGGTAGGTCCGGTATTTCACGATGCGCACGGCGGCGTCGATGGTGGCGCTGTCGTCAATGTCGCGCCGTTGCGAGAGCAGGCTGAGCTTGAGATGGTCGCGGACGAGGAAGAGCAGCATGGCCGTTTCGTCCGCGCCCAACTGGAGGCGGAGCGCAACTTCCTTGGCCATCTCGTTGCTGGCCTCGGCGTGCAATTTCACATTCGCTGCCTTGCCGACGTCGTGGAGTAAAATGGCGAGGTAGAGCACGTGGGCGTGTTCCAGTTGCTGGAACAGTTTCCGGTACGCTGCGTGGGGCGGTTCGGTGGCTTCGAGAATCCGGTCGAGGTGTTCGACGACTTGAAGGGTGTGTTCGTCGGCGGTGTACCGGTGGAAGAACTCGTGCTGGACGAGGCACGTCAGCCGCCCAAACTCCGGCAACAATTTCCCGAGGAACTCGACCTCGTGCATCATGCGCAAGATCCGGCCGACTTGGCCTTTGTTGCGGAGGATGGCCAGCAGCGTGTCCCGCGTTTCGGGCGCGCCCTGTAAACTCCGGTTGACCAGCGGGAGATTTTGACGGACGAGCGCCCGGAGATTGGGACTCAACTCCGCGCTGCGTTGTTGAGCGTATTGAAACACGCGCAGCAGCCGGTGCGGGTCTTCCTTGAAAACATTCGGGGCCGCCGCATCGATCTGGCCTTCGCCGAAGATGAAGCCATCGACGACTTCCTCCTTGCGGCGGAGCAGGGAGGTGAGGATCGAAAACCGCGGCGCCTTGATGGCCATCCGTTCGGCGAGCGAGTTTGTGAGCAGGAAAATGTTGCGTGAATGCGTGTAGTAATCGCGCATGAACGCCTCCATCCGCCGCAACACGTCGTGTTGCCGGTAGCCGAACTCGGTGGCGAGTGGCAGTTGCAAGCCGAGCGTGATGGAGTCGCACGCCCGGTTGGTCTGATAGTGCATCGCATTGCGGAGGCGCAGAATAAAATCGTAAGCCGCTTCGAGCTGCCGTTGTTCGCTGGCTTCCACCAAACCCTTTTGCCGCAGCTCCGCCAATGTGAGTACGCCGTATTTGAAAAACGCCATCCAGATCAAATTCTGAAAATCGCGCAAGCCGCCGCACCCACTCTTGACGTTTGGCTCTTGCAAGTACACCGAATCGCCATACTTCTCGTGCCGGGATTTCTGATCCTCCATGCGCGCCGCGATGTACTCCGCTTCGTGGCCGAGCACGCATTCCTTCACCAGCGTCGCGCGAAATTGATCGTAAAGCGCCCGGTCGCCCATCAACAGCCGCGACTCGATTAACGACGTCTTCGACTGCATATCGTTATTCGCCTGCTCGACCGCTTCCGCAATCGACCGCGTCGAATGCCCGACTTTCAGGCCGACATCCCACAACGTATAAAGCACCGGCTCGACGACAGCGGCGATGAACGGTTGGTTCTTCGAATTATGGACAAACAAAATGTCGATGTCCGAATGCGGACTCAACTCGCCCCGTCCGTAACCGCCGTACGCAATCAACAGCAGCGGCACCGCCGGACCCGGCGCATTCTTGACAGCGGTCGCGAAAATCTGTTCCAGCAACAAATCCAAGACATGCGCCCGGCCTTGCGCCACTTCCCGGCCGCTCGCGCCGGCCCGATGCAACATCCGCAGCCGGTGTTCTTCGACTTTCAGAAACCGCTTATACGTCGCCAGAACCTCCGCCGGTTTCGCGCCCGGTTTGAGCACGAGCCGCTCCCGGGCGTGCAGCCGGACTTTATCGCGATGATGTTGCTGCGCGGTCATGGCGGACACATATATAGGGCGGCACCGCCAGCCGCAAGGCGGAAACCCCTGGCCTTCAACCCGGTAGCCCGCCACTAAAATGTCACAGAGTTGCGGTTGCATTCCCAGCGGTTTCCGCTACCGTCACGGCGAATTTAAACCTCTGAGGAGGCGGATACAAAATGACACTTCGACACAAAATTAAAGATCCATTGGCGGAAATTAATCGATCCCAGCAAGAGGAAATCAAACGCTACAAGTGGATCGAAAGCGAAAAGTTAGGCAAAGACATCGGTTGGGACCGTGCCCGGCAGGAATGGTTGGCAAAGCACTTCCCGGCTTGGAAACAAGACCGGTGGCAGCGCGCCCTCCAAGAAGCCGATGTCAGACTGAACTGATTTCGACGCGGCATTGCGTCAAATCTTCCGACCGTGTACGCTTCGCGCCATGCTCCAACTTGGCGTCAACATTGATCACATCGCCACGCTCCGGCAAGCCCGCTACAAGGGCCTGCCCGGTGGCGAACCCGACCCTGTTGCCGCCGCGAAAGAAGTGGAAGCTGCCGGCGCCTACGGCATCACCGTCCACCTCCGGGAAGACCGCCGGCACATCCAAGACCGCGACATCCACACCTTGCGAAAAACCATTCGCACCCGGTTGAACCTCGAAATGGCCGACGTCCCTGAAATTGTCGCCATCGCGGAAAAACTCAAGCCCGACGAAGTCTGCCTCGTGCCGGAGAAACGCGCGGAAGTCACCACCGAAGGTGGCCTCAACGTTGCCGGTAAATCACTCCCACGCACCATCGCCCGCCTCCAAAAAGCCGAGATCATCGTCAGCCTGTTCATCGATCCGGATCTGAAACAGATCCGCGCCGCGGCGGATGCCGGCGCGCAATTCATCGAACTGCATACCGGCGCATACGCCATTCGCGGCAAAGGCGAACTCAAAAAATTGATCGCCGCCGCCGAACTGGCCCACCAACTGGGCCTCCGCGTCAACGCCGGCCACGGGCTGAACTACGAGAACACGACCGGCATCCGCCGCGTGCCCCATTTGGAGACGCTCAACACCGGCCACGCGATTATTGCGCGCGCCTGCTTCGTCGGCCTCCGGCAAGCCGTGCGGGAAATGCTCGCGCTCATGAACCCATGAACGTCATCGGCACCGGCATCGATATTGTGGAAACCGGCCGCATCCGGGAATCCATCGAAAAATTTGGCGATCGGTTTCTCGCGCGGTGTTTTTTGCCGGACGAAATCGCCTACTGCCGGAGCATGAAGTATCCCGAGCTCCATTTCGCCGCACGGTTCGCTGCGAAAGAAGCCATCTCGAAGGCTTTCGGCACCGGCATCGGCCAGCAGTTGGGCTGGAAAGATATGGAGATCCGCAAGCATGCCAGCGGCGCCCCATTCGTCGTGCTCCACGGCAAGGGCGAAGACTTGGCGCAAGCGCGCGGCGTGACTGAAGTTCTGGTCAGTCTCTCCCACTGCAAAGAATACGGGGCCGCGTCAGCTGTGGCCGTTGGGTAGGGCGCTCGCGCCGCGAGCGCCGTTGCCGGTAAACCCCAGACGGACGGCGCGGCGCGCCATCCCTACCAACAGCTACCGCGCCCGCACCATCAACACCGCCCCGATGATGGCGAAGATTACGTTGGTCAGCCATGCGGCGAGCGCCGGTGGCACATGATCGCCTTTGCCGAGCGCCAGCGTGATATGTGTCAGAAAATAAAACGCTATCACTAGCAGCAAAGCCACGCCCACGCCCAGCAACGCCCCGCGTTTGCTCACCCGCATCCCGAGCGGAATCGCCAGCCAGATCACGATCAGACACGTGACCGGAAACGCGTACCGGTAATGCAGCGCCACTTGATACTCGCTCAGTTTGTACGTGCGGCGCGATTGCTCGAGCGCCGCGATATGCCGGCGCAGTTCCCGCGTGAGCAGTTGCTCCGGCTTGCGACCTTCGAGGGCGAGTTGCCGTGGCGGTTCGGTGAACGACGGGAAATTCGTCGCCGCGACGCGCACGACCTTGTCGCCGGGAACGGAGTAATCGTACACGGACACATCCAAGAATTGCCATTGATTGTTCGTCCAGGTCGCGCTCTGCGCGAACACCTCCAGCCACGGCGTCGCGTCGGGCCGGACTTGATGGATTTCGACGCTGACGAGTTGTTTGGTGCGCGTGTTGAATTGCCGGGCATACCAGTCGCGGTGCTCGCCGACGTTCTTGAAAAAGAAATTATTGAGAATCTCGCGCGAACCTTTCCCGCGCAGCTCGGTCATGAACGCGTCGGCGCGTTCGTTCGCGCGCGGCACGAACGTCTCGTTCACGGCAAACACCGCCAGCGTCGAGACGACGCCCACGCCCATAAACGGCGCGGCCAGCCGCAGCACGCTGAGACCACAGGCGCGGAGGGCGATCAGCTCGTTATTCTTGCCGAGGTTGGACAGGCAGAACAGTGCGGCCAGCAGGAGGGCCATTGGAAACATCATCACAAACGCCTCCGGCAGGATGATCAGGTAGTAGTTCAGAACCTGGAGAAACTTCGCGTGGAACTGGATGAAATCCGAGAGATTGTTCAACAAATCTTGAACGATGAACAACATCAGAAACGCATCGAAGCAATACATCAGCGGCAGGAGAAACTCCTTCAGCAGATATTTGTCGATGATGCGCACGCGCGGAGATTAGGCAAGCCGGTAGGGCGGAGCAAGGTTGAAACGCCAGAAGACGAACGCGAAAGCTCAGCCCCGCGCGCTTGCGCGGTGTTCGCTGCACTGCATTGGACGTCATGTCTTCGCCGGCTCCTCCCAGTGACACGCCATGCACACAAGCATATACGGCGGGTCTCGCTCTAGTTCTGGAACGAAGAAGCTTTCAAGTTGATAAGAGGAACACTTTGGGCAGCGGCCTGGGTTCTTTGACTCGAAACTCACAAACGCCATGACGTTGGCCTCAAGCAGATTCTTAGTAGCAGCCACCACCATCTCGGCGTTCGGCCGATTTGCATTAGAAGTATGCGTGAGCCAGTTCGCGAGCTGCCATGTACCAGTCGCGCCATCCTTCAAATGTTTTCTGATTTCTTTTAGATGAGATCCGCCCGCAACCTGGTCGGCCAACAACTCCATCCAGTGGATGAAATCGGCTCTCTTCGAGGCCTGCGTTTTATCGGGAACGGTAATGCTTTTTTGTGCCTCTCGGGCGAACGCGAGCAAGCACTCGCGGCATTTCATACCCACGGCCTGAAAGTCCTCTGCCTCCTTGGCTAAGTCGATTGCTTCCGCCGCCTGTTCCCACCGACGCCATGCCGACGTAAACAACTCCGCATTCTTGACACTTGCCTGCCGAGCTTCCCTTGCCATTACCTGGGCCATGATGCCGATATGGAACGACAACGTGTAGTCCAGGCTCGGAAACAGCGCTTGAGCGTAAAGGTTTGTGGGTTCTGTTATTACCCACCAACGCCCGTCAGTCGCGTGAACGTCCCACACCTTGTGAGTGCGCCCCCAAACTGTTTCGGTCTTTACCAGTTCCAAATGCTGAACCTTGGCCTTGTCTCTTTGGCTCTGGCCCTCGAAATACTCAATTATCTCTTTCTCCTCCAGCGGCGAAGCACCGAGGACCGACTGTCTTAATGCTTCAACGGGTGCTCGGTCGGGAATGAGGCAATCACCCTTGACGCGAGGCTTTTTCTTCCGCTGTCTGCCGTTACTCTTCATGACATTGATAGAAGTCAGCCACGCGGGCGCAAGCCCGCGATGGCTGCACTGAATGTATAGGCCGGTCAGTCATCAGTGAAAATATCCTCTGTAGAATATCCGCCAAGACGGGCGGCAGCAATGATGTGATGCGGCACGTGAACCAAAAACGCCTCGACACCCTCTCGAATCTCCTCCGGCGTGAAACGCTCCGGGAAAAGGTGGACAGCCAAGAGGAACGCGGCATCCGCACTCCAATCAGTGAGATGGAAGGCAATCTGATCTGCATGAAGTATCTGCGCCTCAGTGCTGTCTGTACCGGCAAGCGCAGCGGTAAAGGTGGAAGTGATGCCAGCCGGCAGCCGTGCAGCATCGAGCGTCTCGGCTCGTCCGCCAGCCAACTCTCTGAAGATGGCTGCGACCTTCTCACGGAGTGGGTCGTTGGAATCTGGCATATCTTGTCTTTGCGCCTATCGCTCAAGATAGCCGACAGCGGGGAGCGCGGCAATGACGCCCGCTCTCGCTGTCGAGCCGAACGCGCTCCCCGCTGTTCGGCTCATCGGATGGATGGGCACTATGCCTGCGGCTTGTCTGGCGGCGTGCCGGCTTGAATGATAACCTGCGCTATCCACGGTGCTCCTGACTTAACTGTGATGTCAATCTGCTCAGTGACAATGTCGTAGTACCTGCTCCCAATGCCGCAGTAATGCTTCCGCAGCTTCGCCGTGTCAATGGCACCGGCATCCTCCAGCGCGTTGATTGAACGATTGAACGCGTCGGTAATGATGCTGGTAAGTCGCGAAGCAATCTCTTTTTCTGTGGCATCACTCATAAGCCTTTTCCCGCCCATCATTATTAATGGGACAAACTCATCCGCAAAGGACAAAGTTGGTGATTGGTTGGAGGTTCTTCATCGTCCCGGGTTTCGGTTGTGGTGCAGTTTACCGGGCGCACCCCGGAAAGACAAACTCGGTTTGTCTTGGCCAAAGGCGTTGGCGTTTGGCGGGGCAGGCCCGGACAGACAGACGACCGGACGGCGCGATACCTCGCATACGCCGCGAGGCATCGTGCCCGTCAATCCGGGGGGCGCTTACTTCGGTTCATACCAACGAAGAGCGGCGGTTCTGGGCTCGCCTGCCAATACTTTTTGGGTCTGTGCGTCAATAATCCATGCGGTCCAGCGTCCCGTTCCGCCAAATGCCATCCCGAACGAGGTGCCAAACCCCTCATCGATAGGAGCGGCAAAAAGTTCATAATTGCCACCCGCCTTGGCTGGAAAGGTCAACGGAATACTATGCGTCGACCTAACACTGCCATTGCCACTCCAGTACCTGACTGCCACTGTGTGTGTGCCCGGCAAGACCTCGACTTCCTTCAAGATGAGCCCAGACGAATGTGCTTTTTGAATGTTTGTCCCGTCGATCGATTGGATTAGGGCATGGTTCCACTGGATCTTCAATACCGCGGTCGCGGCTCGACTCTGCGGCGGCCCATCATACAACCGCATCGTTGCCGGTGGTGTTGCGCACCCCACGCACAAGAGCACCAGAAAAATCAAAGCCAGAGGCGCGCAATGAAGCCGAATGTTTCTATTCATAAACTTTAGTAATGGGACAAAGTCCTGAGTTTGGTTTGTAGTCCTTCAGCTTGGGCCTCTTGCGTTGGTCCGGTGGGATACTATTGCCCGGCAGAAAGACAAACTCAGTTTGTCGTTAGCCGGGGCCTTAGTTTAATCTGGTGTAGCGGCGCTTCTGCGAAGCGCCGAACCAATGAACGACTCGCGCTTCGCAGAAGCGCGTCTACAATGTCTCCACGAGATACTCCGCACCCCATTGCTGATACTGGCCGATTGACCCCGTCGTGGGCCGGGTGGCGCGCGCCAACTCGGTGCGTAAACGCGCCAGACCTTCCTCTTCAATTTGTCGGACGCGTTCCCGGGAAATGCCGGCGCCAATTTCACGCAGCGTCGTCGGTTTTAGCCACGGGCGAAACAGGGGATCGGTCAGGCCGAAACGTTGTTCGATGACGTTGAGTTGCCGGGGTGTGAGGAATTCGCGCAGCCAGGCCGGCAAATCCGGCAGGAGTTCCGCGCCGGTCTCTAGGCGATTTGTCCAATCGAAGAACCACCGGATATTCTGCAGCGACCGCCCCCCAAACGCCGGTATGTCGAGCAGCCGGGCATCAGTGAAATGCCGGAGTTCGCCAATGGTGGCGATGCCGGCACGCGTGAGACAGGTGACGGGACGCGCGGCCAACCCGGACGTGGGCACGGGCCACGCGTCAATTTGCGCGCGGTTCATTTTTTCGGCGCGTCGGCCGGTTTCAATACTGCTTCCAATTCGGGATCGCGGCTCGTGCCGAGGTCGACGGCCTTCTGGTAGTGATACCGGGCGAGTTCGAGGCGGGGTGTTTTCTGGCGGGAATACAAGACGGCCAAATTAAAATGCGCGTCGGCGTAATTTGGATTCAACTCCAGCGCGCGGCGGATCTCCTGTTCGGCGGCGGTGGCCCAACCTTTCTGGTTCATCACGATGCCGAGATAATTGTGCGCTTCGGCATTGCGCGGGTCGATGGCCACGGTGCGGGTCAACTCATTGTACGCGTCTTCAATGCGGCCCTGCCGCAGATGGATGATCCCCATGAGCGAGCGCGCCGCGCTCTGATTTGGTGCCGCGGCCACGACTTGGCGCAATGTAGCGAGGGCCTCGTCGATTTCGTTGAGCTGATAGAGCGTGATCCCGAGATTCATCAACACCGAGATGTTGCCGGGTTCTTTGGCGACAGCGGTGACAAGGAACGGTTTGGCCGCAGCGTAATCTTTCGCGGCCATCGCCGTCAGTGCCTGACCCACGAGCAGCCGAACTTCCGTCGAACCTTCCTTCGTGTCCGCGACCGCATCCGCCGCAGCTTTCACCTCGACGGCCGCCGCCTTCGCAGATTCGGACGCCGCCGGTGACTTGACTGAGACCGTGAGCTTGCCGGCGTCGGATTGTGAAGTGATGACATCGTTGGTGGGTGCTGCTGGGGCCGGTTTGGCCTTTGGCTTAAACCACAGGAAACCGCCCGTTGCCGGTTTCGGCTTCGCCAGTTGATCCGGTGACGTGCCTTGCCGGGCGGCGATTTGGCGGAGCAAATCGTTTTCCTTGCGCAACTGCTGGATGAGTTGGTCGCCTTTCTCACCGGCCACCTTCGCCGCGCGTATCTGCCGGTCCGACTCCGCCAGTGCCGTAGTGAGTCGACTGTTCTCGGCTTGGAGTGTTGTTAACTCCGCGCGGAGCTGAATTGCTTCGGCCGCCGGCATCGCGTTCGTGTTGGTGAGCACTTGGTCGCGCAACTTCGCAATCTCCGCTTGCGCTTCAGCCAGTTGCGCGGTCGCCTCCTGATTCTTCTTCAACAACTGTTC